>JAFEAI010000009.1 GCA_018266475.1 Bacteroidota bacterium | reverse complement strand
TTCAGCACCACGGCCAGCGTGGCGGTGGGCACGGCGCCCTCAGCCACCATCAGCTACGCGGGCAGCCCGTACTGCAACAGCGGCACAGCGAACGTGACGCGCACGGGCACGGCAGGCGGCACGTACACGGCGGCTCCGGCGGGCCTGTCGATCAACGCCAGCACGGGCGCGATCAACCTAGGTAGCAGCACGGCGGGCAGCTACACGGTGACCTACGCGATCGCGGCCTCGGGCGGCTGCGCGGCGTTCAGCACCACGGCCAGCCTGGTTGTTGGCACGGCGCCATCGGCCACCATCAGCTACGCGGGAAGTCCGTACTGCACCGGAGGCGGCACGGCGAGCGTGACGCGCACGGGCACGGCGGGAGGCACGTACACGGCGGCCCCGGCGGGCCTATCGATCAACGCCAGCACGGGCGCGATCAACTTAGGAAGCAGCACGGCGGGCAGCTACACGGTGACCTACGCGATCGCGGCCTCGGGCGGCTGCGCGGCCTTCAGCACCACGGCCAGCCTGGTTGTTGGCACGGCGCCCTCGGCCACCATCAGCTACGCGGGAAGTCCGTACTGCACCGGCGGCGGCACGGCGAGCGTGACGCGCACGGGCACGGCGGGCGGCACGTACACGGCGGCCCCGGCGGGCCTGTCGCTCAATGCCAGCACGGGCGCGATCAACCTGGGCGCCAGCCTCATGGGCAGCTATACGGTCACCTATGCGATTCCTGCTTCGGGAGGATGCGGGACGTTTAGTACGGCCACGGAGGTTTCCATATCAACCGCCCCATCCGCGTCGATCAGCTATGGTGCGGAGCCATATTGTCCGGGCGGAGGAACCGTGAGCGTGGTGCAAACAGGCTCCACGGGTGGCGTGTACAGTGCCGCACCGGCAGGACTTGCACTCGATCCGGCCACCGGGGCGGTGAACCTGGGCGGAAGCAGTGCCGGCAGTTATACGGTCACGTACAGCATAGCGGCGATCGGCGAATGTGCCGCATTCAGCACCGTTGCGGGGATCACCTTGAGCACGGGGCCGTCCGCGGCGATCAGCTATCCGGATGGCTTGCACTGCACGGCGGGCGGGGCTTTGGCTGTGAACCGCACGGGCAGTGGCGGAGGTACGTACAGTGCCTCGCCAGCCGGGTTGCTGATCAATGCGGTGACCGGAGCGATCACCCTTGGCGCCAGCACGTCCGGCACTTATACGGTAACGTATGCGATAGGTGCATCCGGCGGGTGCCCTGCCTTCAGCACTACTGCCGCCATCACCGTACTTGCGGTAGGAGAGCCGTGCGATGATGGGAACCCGGCCACGGAGAATGATGTCATCACGGCGGATTGCACCTGTGCGGGCATCCCTACGGCAGTGGCGGAGCAAGGGCCTGCTGATGGTTGGCTGCTGTGGCCCAATCCGGCGCACGGACAGGTATACCTCCAGATGCCCGGTTCAGGACCGGTGAGCATTCACGTGGTGGATGCGGAAGGCCGGGTGGTGCAGCATTTCAACCTTGTGCCGACCCAGGGGACGGTGAGCTGGTCCACGGCGCAATTGGCACGCGGGGCTTATGCAGTGCACATTATGGCACCGCATGCGGTGCGGGTGCTGCGGTTGGTGGTGGAGTAGGGCCGGTTTGTGCCATTGCACGCGTTAACGGCGGTGGCCGCAAACAGGAATGGCCGTTCCGAAAGGAACGGCCATTCGGCAGTTGGAAGTGCAGGGCTCAGTAGTACACCAAGCGGCGCACCCTTGCAATGTGCTTGGCGAGGCGGATCACCTGCTTGGTGTAGCCGTACTCGTTGTCGTACCACGTGTAAAGCACCACGTTGCGCTTGTCGTTGCTGGCGATGGTGGCGTTGCTGTCGAACACGCTGCAGCACGCATCCCCGATGATGTCGCTGCTCACCAGCTCGGGGTCCACCTGGTAGTGGATCTGGTTCACCAGGTCGCCGCTCAGTGCGGCATTGCGCACCAGTTCGTTCATGCTTTCGCGCGTCACGTCCTTCTTTACGGTGAGGCTCATGATGGCGAGCGATCCGTTGGGGGTGGGCACGCGCACGGCATTTGCCGTCAGCTTGTCCTTCAGGCTTGGGATGGCCTTGCTCACGGCGGTGCCGGCACCGGTGCTGGTGATCACCATGTTGATGGCGGCGCTGCGTCCGCGGCGCGGCCCCTTGTGGTAGTTGTCCAGCAGGTTCTGGTCGTTGGTGTAGGCATGCACCGTTTCGATGTGCCCCTTTTCAATGCCCAGGTTGTCCTCCACCACCTTCAGGATGGGCGCGATGGCGTTGGTGGTGCAGCTGGCGGCGCTGAAGATGCGCTCCTTTTCCAGGTCGAGGTCCTTGTGGTTGATGCCGTACACGATGTTCGGGATCTCCTTGCCGGGCGCGGTGAGCAGCACTTGCTTCACGCCCTTGGACTTCAGGTGGCGCTCCAGCGCGGTGCGGTCCTTGAACACGCCGGTGTTGTCGATCACCATGGCATCATGGATGCCGTAGGCGGTGTAGTCAATGTCCTCGGGGTTGTTGGCTGCGATCAGTTGCACACGCTGTCCGTTCACGATCAGGGCCTGGTTCTCCAGGTCTTCCACCACGGTGCCCTTGAAGGCGCCGTGAACGCTGTCGTTGCGGAGCAATGCGGCGCGCTTCACGATCTCCTCGGCGTTGATCTTGCGCAGCACGATGGCGCGCAGGCGCAGTTGCTGGCCCTTGCCGGCCTGCTTGATCAGTTCGCGCGCGGCCACGCGGCCAATGCGCCCGAAGCCGTATAGCACCACGTCCTGCGGGTGGAATTTGTGCTTGTCCAGGCCGATGAAGTCCTTCAGCTTGTCCTTGAGGAAATCCGTGGCGGACACCTTGCCGGCCAGGGTGAACTCGTGCGAAAGGCGGCCGATATCGATCTTGCTGGGTGCCAGGCCCAGGCTGAGCATGGCGCGTGCAAGGTCGGCCGTGGCCGCGATGTTCAGCGGCTTGTGTACCACCGTGTCGGCATAGTTGAACAGCTTGATCACCTCCGAGGTGTTGATGTCCAGCAGGTGGTTGCGGAACAGGACGAGCTCCACGCCGTGCTCGAACATCAGTTGGCCCACGGAATTGAGCAGGTCCACCGCGGATTTCTCGCGGTCCACGTAATCCTTCAGGCCAGCCTCGTAGGTGGCCTTCTTCTCCAAGGTCTCCATGTCAGGGGGTTGGTGTTTTTCGAAAACAAGGTTCAAGCGGGAAGATCAGCCCAAATAGGCCTTGAGCAGCTTGCTGCGGCTGGTGTGGCGCAGGCGGCGGATGGCCTTCTCCTTGATCTGGCGGACACGTTCGCGCGTGAGGTCGAACTTGGCGCCGATCTCCTCCAGGGTGAGGCCGTGGTTGATGTTGATGCCGAAGAAGAGCTTCACCACGTCTCGTTCGCGCTCGGTGAGGGTGCTGAGCGCGCGGTCGATCTCCTTGGAAAGGCTTTCGTTGATCAGCACGCGGTCGGCGGGCACGCTGTCGTTGTTCGGCAGCACGTCCAGCAAGCTGTTGCTTTCGCCTTCCACGAAGGGGGCGTCCATGCTGATGTGGCGGCCGCTCACCTTCATGGTGTCCGCCACCTTTTCGGCGGGGATCTCCAGCAGGGTGGCCAGTTCGTCGGCACTGGGCGGGCGCTCATATTCCTGTTCCAGCTTGGCGAAGGCCTTGTTGATCTTGTTCAGCGAGCCCACCTGGTTGAGCGGCAGGCGCACGATGCGGCTCTGCTCGGCCAGCGCCTGCAGGATGCTTTGGCGGATCCACCACACGGCGTAGCTGATGAACTTGAAGCCGCGGGTCTCATCAAACCGCTGGGCGGCCTTGATCAGGCCCAAGTTGCCTTCGTTGATCAGGTCGGGCAGGCTCAGGCCCTGGTTCTGGTATTGCTTGGCCACCGACACCACGAAGCGCAGGTTGGCCTTCACCAGCTTGTCCAGCGCGGCACCGTCGCCCTTCTTGATCTTGCGGGCCAGCTCTACCTCCATCTCGGCATTGATCAAGCCTTCCTTGCCGATCTCCTGCAGGTACTTGTCCAGCGACTGGCTTTCCCGGTTGGTGATCGACTTGGTGATCTTCAGTTGGCGCATTCTGCTAGTCACGGGCGTCGGGGGTGTTAAATGAGTGTGGAAGTGGCGGTGGATGAAGAAACGCCGGTGGAAAACATCCGCACGGCGCACTTCGTTCGTTCAGGCTGCGAAGGTAAGTTCCCTGCCCGCACGGGGCAAGATGGACCTAAGTGGTTTGCTTAACATGCCGGTGGCCAAGTAGTTACAGCCCAAGCCCATAATAGGCGCGCATGCCATTGGGGTAGGTGCCTTCAATCAACACCCCCCCGGATTTTCCGTTCAGGGCTGTTTCAATGTCCTTGGGCGTTTTCATGGGGTTTTGGTCGATCTTGGTGATGATGAAGCCTTCGCGGATCCCGATGCTGCGGAGCTTCCCCCCGCTGAGGCGTGCCACCTTCACGCCGTTTTGCAGCTTGAGGGTGTTGAGCTCGGCGGCCGCGGCCGGCACCAGCTCGGCACCGAGCGCGGAAACGGAGGCGTCCGTACCGGTGGCTGCAGGTGCGGTTTCTTCACCCCCGCGGTCCAGCAGGGTCAGCTCCTTCACCTCTTCCTTTCCGTTGCGCAGCACGGTAAGCGCCACTTTGTCGCCGGGGCTGAACTTGCTGACCTGCCCTTGCAGCTCGGGCACGTTGTTCACCGCCATGGCGCCCACCTTCACGATCACATCGCCGTTTTTCATGCCGGCCTTCTTTGCGGCGCCATTGTCCAGCACGTCCTTTACGTACACGCCATTGAGCTGGCTGAGGTCCATCTTTTTGGCCATGTCCTGGTCGATGTCGCTGATGGTGACGCCGAGGTAGGCGCGGCGCACGCGGCCAAAGGCCATCAGGTCGTGCGTTACCTTGTTGACGATGTTGGAGGGCACCGCGAAGGAGTAACCGGTGTAGCTGCCGGTGGTGCTGGCGATGGCACTGTTGATGCCCACCAGTTCACCCTCGGTGTCCACCAAGGCCCCGCCGCTATTGCCGGGGTTCACGGCGGCATCGGTCTGGATGAAGCTCTCAATGGGGAAGATGTCCTTGTCCGGATCGTATTGCAGGATGTTGATGCTGCGCGCCTTGGCGCTTACGATGCCGGCGGTTACGGTGCTGGTAAGGTTCATGGGGTTGCCCACCGCCAGCACCCACTGGCCCACCTTCACATTGTCGCTGTTGCCGAAGGGCAATGTGGGCAGCTGGTTTGCATTGATCTTGATCAGTGCGATGTCCGTGCTGGGGTCACGCCCGATCACCGTGGCGTCGTAGCTGCGCTTGTCGTTGAGGTGTACCTGGATCTTGTCGGCCCCTTCCACCACGTGGTTGTTGGTGACGATGTAGCCGTCATCGGTGATGATCACCCCGCTGCCGGCGCCGCGCACCTGTTGCGGCGGGCGCTGCTGGTACCCCCAGAAGAAGTTGTACATCGGTGCCTGCTGCACGGTGGCCTCCGTGGTGACGTGTACCACGGCATCCACGCTTTTCGCCGCTGCATCCACAAAATCCGCAGCACCGCCTGCAGCGGTGGGCGGCGTGGACATGCTTACATAGCGCGCGGGCACTTGGGGCGCTGCTGCCGCAACCCCGTCACGCACCGCGAAGCGATCGTGCAGGCCGAGCGCCAGCAGGCCGCCGGCGAGTCCCATGCCGAGGTAGCCCGCTGCTTTCATGAAGGTTCCCTTTTCCTTGCTCATCGTGTGATTTCTCTACTGTTCCGCCATCCAACGCGGGCCTGCGCCCCTTGTTCATGGCTTCCTTGTTAACGAGTGTTGATCGGATGCTTTACGCCTTCCAATACCGGCACGGCAATGCGCGAGAAGCGTGCCAGGCCGATATTTGCTGACGAAATGGCGATCATCCCCTTTGCCAAATGGCACGGCACCGGCAACGATTTCATCCTGGTGGATGACCGCGGCCGCATGCTGCCCGGGGATGCAAGCGGCCTGGCGCGGCAGTGGTGCAGGAGGCACTACGGCATCGGCAGCGACGGGTTGATCCTCCTGCGGCCCCCGCTGGCCCCGGGCATGGCCTTCCACATGGAGTTCCTGAACCCGGACGGCAGCCGCAGCTTCTGCGGCAATGGGAGCCGCTGCGCCTTTGCCTTCCACAGCAAGCTTACCGGCCAGCGCGGCCCGGCCACCTTCAGCGCCATTGACGGGGCGCATACGGCCACCTGGGCGGGCGGGGAGGTGGAGGTTTCCATGCGCGACGTGTACGGACTGGAGCGGCTGCAGGACGGCACGGTGCTGATCGATACCGGTTCGCCGCACCTGATGGTGGAAGTGCCCGATCCAGCACTGGTGGACATCGTGCCCGAGGCGCGGAAATTCCGCTATGGAAGCCGGTTTGCCAAGGAGGGCGTGAACGTGAACTTCGTCCGCCGGCACCAAGGGCACGTGGACATGCGCACGTACGAACGGGGGGTGGAGGCCGAAACGCTAAGCTGCGGCACCGGCGTTACCGCCGCCGCACTTTGGGCCATGGCCGCCGGGGCGGCTGCGGGGGAATGCACGGTGCGCACGCCGGGCGGCTTGTTGCACGTGCTTGCGCGCATGGCGGGGCAGGGCTTCGCCGGCATTGCGTTGCAAGGACCGGTGCAGGAGGTGTTCCAAGGCACCCTGGAGACCGAGGCATGAAGAAGGCGGCGCTGATCATTATCGGGGTGCTGGTGGCTGCCGGCGGCTTCCTGGCGTGGCGTGCCTGGAAGAAGATCTACGGCGGCGACACGGCCTTCCTGCAAGCGGAACAGGTGCTGCTGGTGCCCCGCGGCGCCGACCTGGAGCAGGTGATGGACAGCCTGAAGGCGCATGCCATCGTGAAGGACCTTGGCATGTTCAGGTGGGTGGCCGAACGCAAGAAGTACCCGGCGCGGATACGGCCCGGGCGCTATGTGGTGCCGCGCGGCATGTCCATCAACGACCTGGTGAACAAGCTGCGCAGCGGGGAACAGGACCCGGTGCGCATCACCTTCAGCAATGTGAAGAACCTGCCGCAATTGGCAGGCCGTATCGCGCGCAACATCGAGGCCGATTCCATGGAAGTGCTCAAGGCCATCATGGATCCGGCTACAGTGCAACGGTTAGGCTTCAACCAGGCCACCATCATTTCCTTGTTCCTTCCGGACACCTACGAGGTGTGGTGGACTGTTTCCCCGGAAGACCTCATCGACAGGCTCGCGCAGGAGTATAAGCGCTTTTGGAACGCGGACCGCCAGGCAAAAGCCCGGGCGCTGGGCCTTTCGCAGAGCGAGGTGAGCACGCTGGCCAGCATTGTGCAGGCCGAAACCGGCAAGGCCGCCGATGCGCCGATGATCGCCAGCGTGTACCTCAACCGCCTCCGCATCGGCATGCCCCTGCAGGCCGACCCCACGCTCAAGTATGCCCTGGGCCTGGATTCGCTCAACCGCATCCTCAATGCCGACAAGCAGGTGCAGTCCGCCTACAACACCTATGCCCATGCCGGCCTGCCCCCGGGGCCGATCAACCTGCCCGAACCGCGCTACATCGATGCCGTGCTCAGCCCCGCGAAATCCGATTACCTCTATTTCTGCGCCCGGGAGGACCTCAGCGGCTACAGCAACTTCAGCACCACCTACCAGCAGCATACCGTGAACGCGCGCCGCTACCAGCAGGCACTGAACAAGCGCGGCATCTATCGCTGAACCTCGCTGCCGGTGCGAGTTGCTGCCCGGTTTCCTGCCGTTCGTGCCTGAGCAAAAACAAAGAGCTTCCGCCATCCAACGGCCAACTGTCGCCTGCCCACGTACAACTAACAACGGCCTCCTTCGCGCCTTCGCGTGCCCTGCAACCGACAACCCGCAACGGCCCCGCCACTTGCCTTCGGACAACTAACAACCGCCCCTTCGCGCCTTCGCGTCTTCGCGTGCCCCTGCAACTGACAACCCGCCCTACTTTCGCCCTCCAATTTTTCTTCGGATACATGAGCAAGATCAAGTTCGGCACCGACGGCTGGCGCGCCATCATCGCGCAGGAGTTCACGGTGGAAAATGTGGCACGCGTAACCATGGGCCTGGCCAACTGGCTGAAGGCGAAATATCCCGGCGGCACCAGTGTAGTGGTGGGCCATGATTGCCGCTTTGCCGGTGAACTTTTTGCCGAAACCACCGCCAAGGTGCTCATCAGCCAAGGCATCAAGGTACACTTGGCCAAGGGCTTTGTAAGCACGCCGATGGTCTCCTTGGGCACCCTGCGCACCAGGTCCGGCATGGGCGTCATCATCACCGCCAGCCACAACCCGCCCAGCTACAACGGCTATAAGCTGAAGGGGCCCCACGGCGGGCCGCTGATCCCCGAGGAGGTGCAGGAGGTGGAAGACCTGATCCCGGAACACCACGGCGTGGACCTCGCCAAGGTGGACCTGGCAAAGGCCAAGGCCGACGGCATGCTGGCGGACATCGCGTTGGAGGACATGTACGTGGCGCATGTGGAAAAGAGCTTCGACCTGCAGGCCATCCGCAACAGCGGCATGAAGCTGGGCTACGATGCCATGTACGGCGCGGGCCAGCGGGTGATCCCCCGCATACTGCCCGAGGTGGCCCTGCTGCACTGCGACCACAACCCGGGCTTCCATGGCCAGGCTCCCGAGCCCATCCACCGCAACCTCATCGAGTTCTCCAAGTTCATCCCCGCCCGGGGCATCCAGTGCGGCCTGGCCACCGATGGCGATGCCGACCGCATCGGATTGTACAACAGCAAGGGCGAGTTCGTGGATTCCCACCACATCATCCTGCTGCTGATCCACTACTTGGTGAAGTACAAGGGCATGAAGGGCAAGGTGGTGGTGGCCACCAGCACCACGCCCAAGGTGGAAAAGCTCTGCAAGCACTACGGCCTGGAGTACCAGGTCACCAAGATCGGCTTCAAGTGGATCGCCGGCATCATGATCACCGATGATGTGCTGCTGGGCGGCGAGGAAAGCGGCGGAATTGCCATCAAGGGCCACATCCCCGAACGGGACGGCATCTGGATGGGGCTCACCATCTGGGAGTTCATGGCCAAGAGCGGGAAAACGCTGGAGGACCTCGTGGAGGAGGTGTACGCCATCACGGGTTCCTTTGCCTACGAGCGCGATGACCTGCACATCACCGAGGAACTGAAGCAGCAGGTGCTGAAGCAGTGCGATGCGGATGCCTACAAGACCTTTAACGGCTACGCCGTACTGAAGCGCGATACCTTGGACGGATACAAGTACTTCTTCGATAACGAGGAATGGCTGATGATCCGTGCCAGCGGCACCGAACCGGTGCTGCGCTTGTATGCCGGCGGAAGCACCATGCAGCGCGCACAGGGCATCCTGAAGGCCTGCCGTGCCACCATCGGTGCATAGGCGCAAGGCCGTGGCCACGGCGGCTGCGCCATCTTTGTGCGCCTGGCACGGCGGAAGAGGGAATGGAGCAGCTACGGATGCACATGAATGCGCGAGCACGGGACCTGCGGGCCACGCCGTTCCATCCGCATGGCTTTCCGTTGAACGGACATCCGTGTGCAGCCCTGTCCCCCCGGCATGCGCCGGGGCGTGGTTCGCATGCAACTCGCCGCCAGGCGGATCTGGATCTCATCGCTACCGTTACCCATCCGAGTACACCCGTGCCCATCCGTGGTTATGCGCCAAAGGATGCCATGCCCGAAGGGCGTGCAACACCTTGCCGCCCGGCATGAAGCAAGGCAGTGGCCGTGTGCGTGCAGGCAGGGTGGTTGTACTCCTGCTGCTGCTTGCCTGTGCCAGCCCCGCCAAACCGCAGGCCATGCGTGCCGCAGCCGCGGACAGCCTGCGGCCTGGACGTGCCTGGTTAGTGGCGGGCGGCACGGCGGTTTCCGTGGCCGGCTCGCTGGTGTGGCTGGACAAAGCGTGGTACCAGGGTTATCCGCGCTCTTCATTCCACTTCTTCGACGACGGGGCCGAGTGGCAGCAGATGGACAAATACGGTCATGCCTACAGCACTTATCAGGTGGGCCGCGCCGGCCATGCCGCATTCCGCTGGGCGGGCTTCAGCGAGCGCAAAGCCACCTGGATAGGCGGCTCTGCCGGCCTGGCCTACCTCGCAGGCGTTGAATACCTGGACGGCCTTTCCGCCGAATACGGCTTCAGCTGCTGGGACATGGCCGCCAACATCACCGGCACGGCACTCTTCATCGGCCAGCAATTAGGCTGGAAGGAGCAGCGCATCCTGCTGAAGTGGTCCGCACATCCCACCGCGCTCGCGGCGGAAAACCCTGCATTGCTGGGCACCGACCTTGCCGAGCGCCTGCTGAAGGATTACAACGGCACCACCGTATGGGTCAGCGCCAACCCTTACGCATTCGGCTGGAAGCGCTTGCCCCGCTGGCTGAACTTCTCCGCAGGCTTGGGCGCCTACGGCATGGTGAACGCCACCGGCAACCCCGGCGAATACCGGCGGTTTATCCTCTCCCCGGACATCGCCTTCTCCCGCATACCCACCCGCAGCAAGCTGCTCCGCACCACCTTCTTCCTGCTGGATGCCCTGAAGATGCCCGCACCCGCGTTGGAGTTCCAGGGGGATGGGGGCGTGAAGGGACACTGGGTTTATTGGTGAGGGTAGGGGCCAAAACTTGCCCGCCTTTCTTTGCACTGCCCCCCCAATTCCCCTCACCCCAACTTCCCCTCCAACAGCATCAGCTTCACCCTCAGCACCGCCGCCACGGTAAGGCTATCGCGCACTTCGCCGCGCAGCACCATTTGGTACAGGTCCTCAAAGGGCAATTTGCGTTGCTCCAATTCTTCGTCATGGTCCGGCTCGGGATCGTGGAACGCGAGGCCCTGTGCCACGAAGATCACGGCCTGCTCGTCGCTGGCGCTGTTGCTCAGGTCCATCTGCAGGATCTCCGTCCACTGTTGCGCTTCGATGCCGGCTTCCTCGCGCAGTTCGCGTTTGGCGCTCTCCACCGCCGGTACGTCGCGCTTGCCACCGCCCTCGGGCATTTCCCAGCTGTAGGCTTCCAACGGGTAGCGGTACTGCCCCACGATCCACGTGTTCAGCTCCTTGTCGAGCGGGATCACCCCCACGGCGATGTTCTTGAAGTGGATCACCCCATACACGCCCTGCTTGCCGCCGGGGTCGATCACCTCGTGGTGGCTCACCGAGATCCAGGGCGTTTCATAGGCGAGCCGTTCGCTCAAGGTGGTCCAGGGTCCGCGCTTTTTCATGGGGCGAAGATCGGAGAGGATCCGGGAGGGGATTCTCCACCGATTGCACCGAAATGCGACATTGCAGGAAGAGTCCACCGATTGCGCCGATTACACCGATTACACCGATGATGATCACGGTCGCTTACAGCTTCCACGTGTACTGCGCCCTCCTCTGCAGTAGGCGTTCAATCTGTGAAATCGGCGTAATCGGTGGATGGAGTTGACCTTCAACGGAGCGATCTGGCAGGAAGAGTCCACCGATTGCACCGATTGCACCGAAATGCGGTGGGGAGGGTTTTTCCACCGATTACACCGATGATGATCACGGTCGCGTACAGCATCCACGCGTACAGCGCCCTCCTCTGCAGTGGGCGTTCAATCTGTGTAATCGGCGTAATCGGTGGATGGAGTTGACCTTCAACGGAGCGATCTGGCAGGAAGAGTCCACCGATTACACCGATGATGATCACGGTCGCTTACAGCTTCCACGTGTACTGCGCCCTCCTCTGCAGTGGGCGTTCAATCTGTGTCATCGGCGTAATTGGTGGATGGAGTTGACCTTCAATGAAGCGATCTGGCAGGAAGAGTCCACCGATTGCACCGATTGCACCGAAATGCGGTGGAGGGTTTTTTCCACCGATTGCAGCGATAAAGCGGCCTGGCAGGAAGAGTCCACCGATTGCACCGATTGCACCGAAATGCGGTGGGGAGGGTTTTTTCACCGATTTCACCGATTGCACCGAAATGCGGTGGAGGGATTTTCCACCGATTGCGCCGATTACACCGATGATGATCACGGTCGCTTACAGTTTCCACGTGTACTGCGCCCTCCTCTGTAGTGGGCGTTCAATCTGTGTAATCGGTGTAATCGGTGGATGGAGTTGACCTTCAACGGAGCGATGGATTCAACCGGAAGAGGATGTCCAGCTTCATCAGGCTGCGCACATACTGGTTGTTTTTCATGGCGGGCCGCCAGCAGATGGTGCGTGCAAGGCGCATGGCCTCATCGTCGCAGCCGCCGCCGAGGAAGTTGAGGGTGCGCAGGTTGCTTACGCTGCCGCTGGCCTCCACGGTGAATTCGATGGAGACCTTGCCCTGGATGTCCAGGCGGAAGGCTTCGGGCGGATACTTCATGTTGTTGGCCAAGTATTGCGGGAGTGCCTGCAGGCCCCCGGGGATGCGTGGCGTGGCGATGCTGTCCACCTGGCGGTCCGGGTAGAGGGTGAAGGAGCTGTCCGCAGGTGTGGTGCCGTCCAAGGGCGGGCATGCCGGAGGTTTTGCATGCAGCCGTTTATAGCGCTTTGCATTGAAGGGGATGGCGATGGAATAATCACTCTCCTTGGCCTGGGTGCCCACGGATGCGGGTTTCCAGCGGATCATGCGTGCCAGGCGAAGCGCTTCTGCATCGCAGGCGGGGTCCAGCGGAATTTGCACCCGCATGCCCTGTGTACTGCCATCCGCCAGCACGCTGAAGGCAATGGTGACCTCTCCGTTTACGCCAGCGGCCAGTGCCTGTGGCGGAAAGTGCTGCTCTTGTTCCAGCAGCCAGTTCACGGCCTGCTTGCCTCCGACCGGTTCCGGGGCGGTGAAGCTTTGGGCGGCGGCGCCGGCGGTGAGCAGGAAAAGGAAGGGGGTGAGGGCGGCAAAGCGTGGCATGGCCCGTAAATTTGCGAAATGTCCGCACAACGCACGCTTTCACCCGGCGATGAAGTCTCCTTCCTCAATGAGGTGGGGGGAGGTGTGGTGCTGGATGTGGCGGAAGGCGGCAAGCGGGTGAAGGTGCGTACGCATGATGGCTTCGAGCTGATGTACGCGGCGAAGGAGCTTGTGCTGAACGCGATGGACCCCAGCCGGTCCGTGGGCGACCACCAGGCGCAGTTGCGCGCGGCCAACGACCGGTTGGCGGAGCGGGTGGAGCGGGACAAGGGCCGCGGTGCTTCGGTGCAGAACGGGGGCAGGGCCCATGATCCCGTGGAGGATCCCTCAGTGATGGAGGTGGATCTTCACCTGCACAAGCTGGTGGAGGATGAGGGGCGGCTGAGCGATGGGGAAAAACTGCGGTTCCAGCTGGAGTTTTTCGAGCGGCGCCTGAACACGGCCATCCGCGAGCGGAAGAAGCGCGTCATCGTCATCCATGGCGTGGGGGAGGGCATTCTGCGGGAGGAAGTGCGCAAGGCGCTGCAGTATTACGAGGGCGTCCGCTTTGATGATGCGGATCCCCGGCGGTATGGCCACGGGGCCACCGCGATCGAGATCCTCCACTACTGATCCACGGGGACCGGTATTCGTTCCTTGACATCCCGCGCACCGCTCCGCCGCTCTTTTCGCCGCAAGGCGGAAGGGGAGGAAAGTCCGGGCAGCATAGGGCACCGTGCTTCCTAACGGGAAGGGGCGCCGCCGGCAACGGCGGCGTTACGGAAAGTGCAACAGAGAGCAGACCGCCGATGGCCGCAAGGCACAGGCAAGGGTGAAAGGGTGGTGCAAGGGACCACCGCGCCCCCAGTGATGGGGGCGGCATGGCAAACCCCACGGGCTGAAAGACCAAATAAGCCGGGGCTTCTGCCTTCGGGCAGGAAAAGGGCGGCCCGCCCGATCCCGGCGGGTAGGTCGATAGAGGCCGTGCGTGAGCACGGTCCCAGATAAATGGCGGAGCCCCGCGTGCTTGCACACGGGGACAGGATCCGGCTTACAGGTGCGCGGGTATTTTTCGGGCGGCCCCGGCGATGGCGCCGGGGCCGTTCCTTTTCTGGACACGGCGATGCCTGGGCAGGCGGCCGTGCGCGGATGTTCCGTACCGCATGAATATGACATGCATCATATTGCAGTTGGCGCGGCAAAGCCAACTTGCGCCATGGCGTACATGAAACTTCCGCAACGCATTGCATTCCGGCCGGTAGTGGTTGCCGCAATGGCCGCGTTTGCCGCGGGGTGCGCCAAGGAAGACCGGCAAATGCCCGGCCCGGCTCCGGCACCGGCGCATGCGGTGCTAGCCCTGGAGCACCAGGTGGACGGGCAGGACTTCAGGTACGACACGGTGCAGTACACCAACGAGGCGGGCCAGGTCTACGGCATCACCCACTTGGAATACTACCTCAGCCAGCTCACGTTGGCCGGCGCCGCCGGCACGCCGGACCAGGTGATCCCCGGGCCGTGGTATGTCAATGGGATGAACGCGAACCGCTTCGACCTGGGGCCCTTGCCCGCCGGCACCTACACGGGCGCCACCGTGCAGCTGGGCCTGCCGCCGGCGCTCAACCAGACCGGCGCGCTGCCCGGCACGCTGGAAAACCTGCTTATGGCGTGGCCTGCGCCCATGGGAGGTGGGTACCACTTCATGAAATTCGAGGGGCACTTCCTCCTCAATGGACAGCCCACGGGCTTCGCCATGCACCTGGGCCGGGATGAAAACCTGGTGCATTGCACCATGCAGCAGCCCTTCACCCTGGCGGGCGCCAAGGACACGCTCGTGCTGCGCTTCAACCTCAATGAAGTGTTCCGGAGCCCGCACACCTACGACCTGACCACCGGCAACCAGAGCATGGGCAGCATGGCGTTGATGGGCCTGCTGCGGGACAATTGCGCGGACGCATTCACCCTGGAACACCGGCCATGAGCGGAGGAAAGGCCGGTGTGCTCCTGATGGCCGCCCTGGTGGCCTTGGTTGCGGGTTGCAGCAAGGATGCGCCGCTGGACCACGGCCCCATGGTGCCCGCCACCACGCCCCTGCAGTTGGACGTGCCCGCCTATTTTCCGCAGGTGGACATTCCCGCCGACAATCCGCTCACCGTGGAAGGCGTGGCATTGGGGCGCAGGCTGTACTACGACACGCTGCTTTCGCTGCACGGACCGCGGCAGGGCAAGGCCTGCGCCAGCTGCCACCACCAGGACCGCGCATTCACGGTGCCTTCGCCCGGCACCGGCGTGCTCTCCCATGCCAACCTGGCCTGGAGCACGCACTTCCTCTGGGACGGCCGCGTCAGCGGAAAGCTGGAGGATGTGATGCGCTTCGAGGTGGAGGATTTCTTCCAGGTGGACGTGCAGGTGCTGCGGTCGCACCCCGAATATCCCGGCCTCTTCCGCAAGGCGCTCGGCACTTCGGAGATCACTTCGGGGGACGTGGCCAAGGCCCTGGCACAATGGGTGCGCAGGCTCACCTCCTCCAACAGCCGCTTCGACCGCTACCTGCGGTACGAGGGAATCCTCAGCGCGCAGGAGCTCAGCGGCATGAACCTCTTTTTCACCGAGGCGGGGGACTGCTTCCACTGCCACGGCCTGCCGCTGATGACGGATAACGCCTTCCACAACATCGGGCTGGACAGCGTGTTCACCGGTGCCAACGCGGGGCGCTTCGCCGTCACCGGCAACCCGGCCGACCTGGGGGCCTTCAAGACGCCCACATTGCGCAACATCGCACTCACCGCACCCTACATGCACGATGGCCGCTTCCAGACGCTGGAGCAGGTGATGGACTTCTACAGCGGGGGCGTACACCGCTCACCCAGCCTGGACCCGATCATGACCAAGCCCGGCACCGGCATCACCATAGGCATGTCGCCGCAGCAGAAGGCGGACCTGGTGGCCTTCCTGCACAGCCTCACCGACGAACAGTTCATTACGGACCCCGCGCTCGGCAGCCCGTTCTGAGCTGCGGACCGGTGGCGGCCTGGGCTATTTTCGCGGCCCATGAACGAAAGCGGAACCACGCCGTTGACCAGCCTGGATGAACTGATCCGCCAGCATTGCTACCCGGAGTGGCGGCAGATGCTCAGGGAGAAGAACCAGCGCATCACCTTCGCCAAGGGCCAGGCGATCTTTTCCACGGGGCAGAAGGCAAGCCACATGTACATGGTGCAGAGCGGACGGGTGAAGGTGGTGGCCGACCTGGGGAAGGGGGCATCGCGGCTGATCCGCCTGGCGGGGAAGGGCGAGGTGCTGGGCCATCGCGGCATCGGCGATGAACCCAGCTACACGGCCAGCGCCTTTGCCCTGGGGCCGGTGGAGATGAACGTGATCCCCATGCCGCTCTTCCTGAGCACACTGAAGGCGAACAACCTGTTCTGCTACCACTTCCTGCTGTACTTCGCCGAGGAGATGCGCCAACTGGACCAGCACCTGCGCGACCTGATGAACCTGGATGTGGGCGGCCGCGTGGTGAAGGTGCTGCTGCTGTGCAGGGCCACGTTCGGCATGGATGGCGAGGACCCGCGCAAGCTGGCGTTTACGCTGCCGCGAAAGGACATCGCCAGCATGGCGGACACCACGTATGAATCGGTGGTGCGCACCCTGGCCGCGCTCAAGCAGCAGGGCCTGATCGACCTTGTGGGCAAGGAAGTACGGCTGCGCAAGCCGAAGGTGCTGGAGAAGATGGTGGAAGGTGATTGACCCCCGCTCCTGCGGCCCGCCGCATGAAGTGGTGCGGGCATTTCCGCCAACGCGAACTCCTGAGCGGTGCCCGGTCCTGCGCTTTTACAGCCCCTCGAAGTGCGCCGTGAAGTGCCGCAGGAACCGGGGTTCCTTCACGATCCGGAAGCCCCGCACCTCCTGGCGCGTGCGCATCACCTCCTCGAAGGTTTCGGCCACGTACTCGATGTGGCTTTGGGTGTACACCCGCCGGGGAATGGCCAAGCGCACCAGCTCCATGCGCGCCGGGCGCAGGCTGCCGTCCTCGGCGTAGGTGCCGAACATCACCGAGCCGATCTCCACGCTGCGGATGCCGCCGAGCCGGTAGAGTTCGCACACCAGCGCCTGGCCCGGGTACTCATGCGGCGGAATGTGCGGGTAGAGCGCCTTGGCATCGATGTACACGGCATGCCCGCCGATTGGGCGCATCAGCGGCACGCCCAGTTCGTGCAGCTTTTCGCCCAGGAAGGTGGTGCTGCGGATGCGGTACTCCAGGTAGTGCGGATCAAAGACCTCCTCCAGGCCGGTGGCGATGGCCTCCATGTCGCGGCCGCTGAGGCCGCCGTAGGTGGTGAAGCCTTCGGTGATGATCAGCAGGTTGGTGCAGGCCTCGGCCAATGCCTGGTCGCGCAGGGCGAGAAAGCCGCCCATGTTCACCATGCCGTCCTTCTTGGCGCTCATCACCGCCCCGTCGGCCAGGGCGAACATGCGCCGGGCGATCTCGCGGTAGGCGGTATGTTCCATGCCGGCCTCGCGGTGCTGCACGAACCAGCTGTTTTCCGCAATGCGGCAGCAGTCCAGCATGAAGGGCACGCCGTGGCGCCTGCAGATGGAGGATACGCCCTCGGCGTTGGCCAGACTTACGGGCTGTCCGCCTCCGCTGTTGTTGGTCACCGTAAGGATCACCGCGCCCACATGGCCCTTGTGCTGCTTGAGCAGCTGGTCCAGCACGCCTACGTCCATGTTGCCCTTGAAGGGGTGCTGCAGGGCGGGGTCCTGGCCTTCGGCAATGGGGATGTCGATGGCGGTGGCACCGGTGAATTCGATGTTGGCCCGCGTGGTGTCGAAGTGCGTGTTGCTGATGAAGACCTTGCCGGGCCCGCCGAGGTGGCCGTAGATGATCCGCTCGGCGGCGCGCCCCTGGTGCGTGGGCAGCACGTGCTGCATGCCGGTAAGGTCCTGCACGGCCTGCTCCATGCGGATCCAGGAGCGTGAGCCGGCATAGGCCTCGTCGCCTTCCATGATGCCGGCCCACTGGTGTGCGCTCATGGCACCGGTGCCGCTGTCGGTCATCAGGTCGATGATCACGTCCTTGGACTGCAGGAGGAAGGGGTTGTAGTGGGCCTCCTTGAGCTGGCCGATGCGCTCGGCCTCGGTGCTCAGGCCGATCGGTTCCACGCTTTTGATGCGGAAGGGCTCAATGATGGTGCGGTGCTTCATGGTGCGGCGGCGGTGTGCCGGTTGAACACGGGGTGTGGTGGAGGCTCAGGCAATGGCGGGCTGCCCGGGCATTACCATGGCCTTGATCTCGGTGGCGTAGCGGTCCAGGTCGGTGCGCATGCGCTGCACATCGGCGGCCAATCGCTCCTGCAGGGCGGGCAGCAGGTCGCGGTAGTGCTGCACGCCGTCCAGCAGGTTGGTGCGGAAGGCGGCCAGGCGGCGTTGCTGCTTGGCATTGGTCTCGGCCACGGCACGTTTGATCTCATCGCGGAAGTGGTCCACATACAGTGAAAGTTCCTTGATGAACATGTGCGGGCGGTCGGTGGCGGCGAGCAGGTTGGCGCGGCCGTAGATGTGGTCCACCATGGTTTGCAGCGTCACCCGTTTGTTGTAGTAGGCGGCGTTGGGGCCGGGGCAGATGGCTACGGCCTCCAGCTTGTGCGCGGGGGTGAGGCCCACGTTCAGCAGGGCGGATGCGCCCAGGCCCTCGCAGAGGCAGTCCTTTTCGGTTACGGCATCGATCTCGCGCTGCAGCGTTTGCTCATCCAGGCCGAGGGTCTTCAGCTGCTTGATCTTCAAGTGCTGGTAGAGGCGGGAGGAGGTGCAGATGGGCTCCTTGGAGAACTCGGTGTTGTTGCGCAGGTATTCCTTGTAGCAGGCGCTGCCGGGCCGGTCCTTGGCGATGCGTGCCTTGCGCTGGTGCTCGGAGGTGCTGGGCCTGAAGTTGTGGAAGGGCACGCCGAGCGGGGAGGCGTGGCTGAGGAAGAAGTCCGAAGGCTTGGCGGCCACCAGCTGGTCCAGGGTGGCGGGGTCCACATTGGTGGCCTCGGGCACAAAGAGGAAGGGACTGCCCCAGCCGGTGCCGTCCACGCGGTAGTGTTCGCGCAAAAAGCGGTCTTCGGCGGCGGTGCCGATGCCGCCTTGGGTGGTCACGCGTTGCGCGGGCCGTTCCACGAACACGGGCTTTCCCGCCGAGGAGAGCGCAGCGTTGCAGGTGTGCCAGAGCTCGTCGTGCAGTGCATGCCGTTCCTGCCGGAAGGATTCCAGGATGGGACCCATCAGCAAGCCGTCGGTGGCGAAGGCGTGCCCGCCGCAGTTGAGGCCCGATTCGATGCGGAACTCGGAGACCCATACGCCCTTCTTGGCAAGGAGGCGGCCCTGCACTTGTGCCGACCGCAGGTCGCTCACCTTGAGGATGATCTTCTTGCGCAGTTGGCCGCGCAGGTCGGGCAGGAAGTCCGGAAATTCGGGGATGTAGGCGTAGAGCCTGGGGTTGTACCCGGCGCTGAGCACCAGGGAGGAGCTGAGCGTGCTGTTGGCGAAGCCGCGGAAGGCGGCCATGGCATCGCAGTATTCCGGCGGGAGCGGGTTGCCTTCCCGGTCGTAGTTCACCGGATCGATCTTCGCCATGATGTTCACGTCGATGGCGCCGGGCACCATGGCCTCATGCAGGCGTGCCTCGCGCCGGTCGCGGTCCTTGCCTGCGGGAAGCGCCAGCAGGGCGAAGTATTCCTTGCGCAGCGCGGAGCTTTCCGGCAGCAGCTCGAAGTAGCGGGCGCTGGCGGAGCCGCGGGTGATGGGGGTGGCGCGCATCCGCTCCATGTTGCGGTCCACCAAGCGCTGCAGCAGGTCCAGGTAGGCGGTGATCCGCTTGGCGCGGTGGTCCGGCCCGGGCTTATGGATGGGGCGGAAGGGTTCGTGGTTGAGCCCGCAGTGGTGCTCGCGCATGCGCTCGATCAGCTCGTCCTCGATGATGGAGACCACCGAGCTGATGCCGAGGTGGGCCACCTTCAGCGGGGTGTCGATGGTGAACCCCAGTCCCATCACGGGGATGTGGAAGGAGTGCGGAGGACGGGTGATCTTCATCAAGTGGGCAAATTCCGCTTCATCCCCGGCGGACCGGCCGGTGCTCCGGAGGGTTGGGCGTGGCTTTATGGATGCAGGGACATTCCTGCGGCCCCGAAGTTATGAACCCGCTTTCCTGCTTGGCCTGACGGGGGTCAGGTATGGGCATGCTCCGCCCGTCCGTTGCGGCCATCACCGTCATGCCAAGGGTTCAAAGCGGGCCTGGAAAAAGCGCAAGTACTTCGGTTCGTACACCATTTTCAGGCCCCTGATGGCCTTGCGCCGCTCGTACACGCGCTGCACGCTCTCGGCCACCACGTCCATGTGGGCCTGCGTGTACACGCGCCGTGGGATGGTGAGGCGCACCAGTTCCAGCTTTGGGTAGTAGTGGTCGCCGGTTTCCTTGTTGCGCCCGGCGCTCACAATGCCGCGTTCCATGGCGCGCACGCCGCTTTCCAGGTACAGTTCCGCCGCAAGCGCCTGTGCGGGGAAGTCGGTCTGCTCCAGGTGCGGCAGGAAGGCCTTGGCGTCCAGGAACACGCCGTGGGTGCCCACGGGCTTCACGATGGGCACGCCGGCGTCCAGCAGCTTCTGGCCGAGGTAGAACACCTGGCCCACACGGGCACGGATGTGGTCCTCGTCCACGCTTTCGCCGATGCCGATGGCCATGGCTTCCATGTCGCGCCCGGCAAGGCCGCCGTAGGTGTGCAGACCCTCGTACACCACCACCATGTTGCGCGCCTCCTCGAACACGTCCCAGTCGTTCACGGCAAGAAAACCGCCGATGTTCACCAGCGCGTCCTTCTTGGCGCTCATGGTGGCGCCGTCGGTGAGCGAGCAGATCTCCTTCACGATGTCGGCCACGCTGCGCTTGCCCTGGCCGGCCTCCAGCTGCTGGATCATGTAGGCGTTCTCGGCCACGCGCGTCATGTCGTGGATGATCTTGATGCCATGCTTGGCGCACAGGGCGCGCAACTCCTTCAGGTTGGCCAGGGAAATGGGCTGGCCCCCGGCCATGTTCACCGTGGTGGCCACGGAAACGTAGGCGATCTGCTTCGCGCCGTGCTTGTCAATGAGCGCCTGCAGCTTGTTCAGGTCCACGTTGCCCTTGAAGGGGAAGAGGTTTTCGGGGTCGTGCGCCTCGTCGATGATGATGTCCGCGAAGGTGCCACCGGCCAGCTCCTGGTGCAGGCGCGTGGTGGTGAAGTACATGTTGCCCGGCACCACCTGCCCTTTTTTGATCAGGATCTGCGAGAGGATGTTCTCCGCACCTCGGCCCTGGTGGGTGGGCACGATGTACTTGTACCCGTAAGTGTCCTGGATCGCCTTCTCCAAATGGTAGTAGTTCCGGCTGCCCGCATAGGCCTCATCGCCCATCATCATGCCGGCCCACTGCCTGTCGCTCATGGCGCTGGTGCCGCTGTCGGTCAGCAGATCGATGTACACCTTTTCCGAGGGAAGCAGGAAGGTGTTGTAGCCCGCTTCCACCAAGGCCTCTTCGCGCTGCCCGCGCGTGGTCATGGCGATCAGCTCCACCATCTTGATCTTGTAGGGCTCGGCCCAGGACGTCTTTTTCTCAGCCATGCTTGTGTGCGCTAAATGATGATATGGATCAGGGTCGGCGAAATTGGGCAAGCTGCCCGGCCCGCCCATTGACGGATGTCAGCATCCGAAATTGAGCATGCGTCCCCCGTGACCTTTGAGGAACGATGGTTATCCACAGCGATCAACACGAACCAACAAGTTATGAGTCTCCCCCCGCGCCCCCCTCGTTAACGTCAACAACGACAACATCACAAGTAAAGAACAAGAAGAAACAATCGAGTTGGATCCAACTCAAAAACCGGTCAACGTCATTAAGGTCTTGACACTTGACAAACTGCCAATTGACAACTGCCAACTGACAACCGCCAACTGACAACTGCCAACTGACAACTACCAACTACCAACTACCAACCCCTTCCCCCAACCGGCACGTTCTTCGCACCCGGTTCCCCTAACTTCGCGGCCATGCGCACATCCCTCGTCCTTGCATCCCTTTTCCTATTGGCCTCGGGCGCCTTTGGCCAGCAGCAAGTGCAGGTGAAGGGCACGGTGGCCGGCGGTGACGGCGAGCATACCTTCTATGACCTGATGATCGTGAACCGGCGCACCCGGGCGGGCAGCTTCGGCAACACGGACGGCACGTTCTCGGTGTGGGCCCAGCGCAACGACACGTTGCTGATCGGTGCCGGGGGATACGTGACCCGCACCTTGGTCCTGGAAGAGTTTCCGGATGCCGAACTGGGCCAACTGCAGATCGTCCTGCGGCCGTGGAGCATCGACCTCAAGCCCGTGGCGGTGCTGCCCGAGCGCACGCTCAAGCAGATCCAGGCGGACATTGAAAAGCTCGGGTACAACGAGAAGGACTACCGGGAAACGGGCATCAACGCCTTCGAAAGCCCGATCACCTTTCTCTATGAATCCTTCAGCAGGCGCGAGCGCAGCAAGCGGGCCGTGGCGCAACTGGAAAATGCCGACCGCATGCGCGATCTGCTCAAGGAGCTCCTGCAGCAGTATGTGGATTACGGCATCATCAACCTCAGCGATGAGAGCTTCGACGACTTCATCGACTTCTGCAACGTGCCGGAGGACGTGCTGAAAGGTTTGTCGCAGTACGATTTCCTCATGTACGTGAAGAAGAAGTACCAGCTCTATACCAGCCTGGGGCCCACGCGGCGGCACTGATGGGGCGTGCCTGGGCGGCCCTGGTGGCCTGTGCCGCAGCGGCACCGATGGCCGCACAGCCGGTGCCTGATACGGCGGTGCATGAATACCGGCTGGGCGATGTGGTGATCCGCGGCCGTGCCCAAGACCTGGACCTGGAAGGCTTCATGCAGCAGGTGAAGGAGGACACCACCTTCCTGCACGCCTTTCTAAACCTCCGCTACTGGCCGCATGCCATGGAGGGAAACCTTGCCGTGCGCAACAAGGGGGAGAAGGACCGTGCAGCGCTCTTCCGCAAGGGACGCCTGCTGCGCAATGGCCAACAAGCCGGCCTGCGCGTGGACAGCTTGGCCGAAAGCGGCAGGCTGCGCGACGGCCGCGGGGAGATGCGCTACATCACCGCCGAACTGTACGATGACCTGTTCTGGCCCAAGGGCACTTGGCGGGCCGACAACACCATCGCCAATTACCAACGCGCTTCGCGCGGATCTGGGCGCATCGGGCGCTACAAGGCGGAGCTGAAGAAATTCATGTTCAACCCCGGCCAGGAGATCGCCGGCGTGCCCTTTATCGGCGACAAGCTCGCGCTCTTCGATCCGCGCATGGCACCGTTGTACAACTTCAGCATCGATCAACACTTCCGCAATGGGCGGCCTTGCTGGCAGTTCAGCGCCTCCGCCAAGGACAGCATCAACGGCAAGCGTGCGGATGGGGACGCCACCGTGATCAAGCGCATGACCACCTGGTTCGACCAGTCATCCATGCAGGTGATCGCCCGGGAATACCGCATGGCACATGCCTCGCTCATCCTGGATTTCGACATCAGCATCCAAGTGGACAACACCGTGGTGAACGGCGAACTCGTACCCACCTTCATCAGCTATGACGGGGATTGGGACATTCCGTTCCGCATGCGAGAGCTGGTGCGGTTTTGGTTGAGAATGGGGGAGTGGGAGGTGGAGTAGGGAATGAATCCTGCGGGCCAAAGCCTCATTCAGCCAGCATCAACCCCTCAACATGTTCGAAATGCCTCTTGTTCAACGTATCCAAGGTTAATCCATGAACGAGGGCAGTAGCTGCGATGAACAGGTCCGGCTTGTCCATCGATTTGCGCTTCCTCTTTAGCTGCCCTACCACCACGGCAGCCTTCCGGGCCGCCTCGCTGTCAAATCCAAGTACGATGAACCTGGAAAGCATGCCATCCCAGAACAGCATGTGCGCTTCGGTGGCACCGTTCACCACTTCAAATTCCGTCACACTTGAAATGTATAACCGCTCGTACTCCCGGAAGTGCGCCACCAGCCGGGACTTGGATTTATCTGCCTTCCGAAAATAGTCGATCAGGATGGAAGAATCCACCATCAGGCTTTGCTCCGCCATGCTGCTATGCTTTCGCGGTTCTCCCTGATCCTGTCGAGTTCGCCTTTTGAAAGGACTGGGCCATTGAGCAGGAATTCCATGAAGCTCTCCTTCCCGGCATCGACAGGTTTAGCCCTGGTGAGTTCTTCCCGTAGCTTGGCCTTTTGGTGGGGTGTTAGGCTTCTCACCATGGCAAGCAGCTGCTGGAATGACACTTGGACCTTCATTTCCATCTCGTACGGAGATTGATATGCGAAGATAGGCAACACCCGGCCCCCCGATCGGCTTTGTTATGGCGCCCCGGACCACCTGCATCGGCGCCATTCCATGTCCAAACTATGGTTGACCTTTGTGGCGATCACGCGATGATGGAGCAATACGGTGGAACGGTCGGCGACCAGGTACATTTCACCTTTCGCCACATCCCGCCGGATGCGGTGAACAACCTGATCGCCCGCCGCTCCGGCGAAACCAAGCTGGGCGAGGTGCTGGCGAAGGATTGGCGGGATGCAAGTTGCCGCTACGTGCTGCTGGGCATCTGCGAGGACATCGGTCCGCGCGCCAACAACGGGCTGGGCGGCGCGCGCAACGGCTGGGATGCCTTCCTGCCCAATTTCCTCAACCTGCAGGCCAACCGCTTCATCACGCCGGGCAGCGTGTACCTGTTGGGACGCATCGATCAATCCGATCCGGATGCGGAACTGGACCAGGCCACCATGCGCACGCGGGTGGAGGAACTGGATGAGCTGGTGCTGCGCACCGTGCTGCCCATCATGCAGGCCGGCAAGGTGCCCATTGTGATCGGCGGCGGGCACAACAACGCCTATCCGTTGATCCAGGCGGCAAGCAAGGTGCTGGGGCGTGCGGTGGACGTGATCAACCTGGACCCCCACGCCGATTGCCGCCCCTTGGAAGGCCGCCACAGCGGCAATTCCTTCAGCTACGGGATCATCAACGGCTTCATCCGGAAGTATGCCGTGTTCGCCCTGCACCGCGCGCGCAACAGCGAGGCCATCCTGCAGTTCATGGACGACCACAACGTGTACCACACGTTCTACGCTGAGTACATGATGGATCCGTTGCTCTTTCACAAGGACCTGGGCGCGTATGTGGATGCGGCAAGCACGCCGCTCTGTGTGGAGCTGGACATGGACGTGATCCGCCACATGCCCTCATCGGCCTTCAGCCCCAGCGGCATGGTGCTGGAGGAGGCGCGCTTCTACCTGCGGCGCATCCTCGGTTCCCCGCGCCCCGTGCCGTACGTACACCTGCCCGAAGCCGCGCCCACCACGCCTTCGCAAGGGCGCATTGTGGGGAAAGCACTGGCGTTCCTGGTACACGACGTGATCAGCGTGCGCAGGTAGGGGGGCCAAAGGGGCGGGATCAATGCACGCCCTGCGCGGCCAGCCAGCGCTCGGCATCCAGCGCGGCCATGCAGCCGGTGCCTGCGCTGGTCACCGCTTGCCGGTACACGTGGTCCGCGCAGTCGCCGGCGACGAACACGCCGGGGACCTTGGTGCTGGTGCGGTCGGGCGTGTGCTTCAAGTAGCCCATGTCGTCCATGTCCAGCCAACCTTTGAACAGCTCGGTGGCAGGCTTGTGGCCGATGGCGATGAACAGGCCGGTGACGTCGAGGTTACGCTTTTCGCCGGTCTTGTTGTTCTCGATCACCACGCCCTCCACGGTGTTGCCGCCGATCACGTCGCGCACCTCGTGGTTGTACAGCACTTCGATGTTCGGCGTGTTCTCCACGCGGTGTACCATGGCCTTGCTGGCGCGGAACTCATCACGGCGCACCAGCATGTAAACCTTCTTGACGAGCTTGGCCAAGTATGTGGCTTCTTCCGCCGCCGTATCACCTGCGCCCACCATGGCCACGGTGTGGCCGCGGTAGAAGAAGCCGTCGCACACGGCGCAGGCGGAAACGCCGCCGCCGAGGTCGCGCAGGCGCATCTCATTGGGCAGGCCCAGCCACTTGGCGCTGGCGCCGGTGGCGATGATCACCGTGCGCGCATGGATCTCCGTCTTTTCATCCACCCACACCTTGTGTATCGGGCCGGTAAAGTCCACCTTGGTCACCCAGCCGCTGCGGATGTCCGTCTCGAAGCGGAGCGCCTGCTTCTTCAGGTCCTCCATCATTTCCGGGCCGGTGCGGCCATCGGGATAGCCGGGGTAGTTGTCCACGTCGGTGGTGTCCATCAGCTGGCCGCCGGGCTTGGGCCCTTCAATGACCACCGGCTTGAGGTCGGCGCGGGCGGCATAAATGGCGGCGGAGTAGGCGGCAGGGCCCGATCCGATGATCAGGCACTGGAGGAGTTCGGGCGTTTGGCTCATGGTCACGTCAGGGGTGGCGAAGGTAGGTTCCTTCGTTCGTGATGAAGGTGCGGATCCTCACATTGCGGGCTGCCGGTGGCTTTTCGCAGATTCTTCGTTGCGGGGTTTCCATGTGCAGGGGTGCCGAATGGCATTCGAAAGGGGACATTGGCAGCCTGCAATGCCCGCCCCTCACGGCCTGCACACGATCGTATCCAGGAACACGCCCCTGCCGGCCCAGATGCCGAGCCCGCCGGTGATGTTGCTTTTCACGTTGGCCGGGGTGGAGAAGATGTCGCCGATGGAGGCCACATTTTCGTCGTAGCTCTTGTAGAAGTCGAATTCGCGACGGCTGATGCTCGCGAACTTCACGGCGATGGTGTCGCCCACCTTGAAGTATCCGCGCTCGGCGTTGTTGTCCTCGGTGCGGCCGGCATAGAAGAGCTGTCCACGCGGTGTGTTGAAGTCGAAGGTGAGGCCGTTGATGTATTTGTCGTTGAAGGTGCTTCCTATGGGCGAGATGTAGTAGGGGTCCTTGCGCTGGCCGTTGGGGCGGTGGTTGATGCGCTGGGCATACCAGCGGTAGCCGTTGCCCATGGTGTCGGGGTCCGTGAGGCGGGCCCAGGCAAAGCCGAGGCTGTCGTCACCGGGCCGGGTATGGGCAAGTTTGAACCAGGCGGAATCCAGCGGCACGGGGTGCGGAATGGTGGTGGTGGAAGTGAGCGTCTTTCCCTCCGCGCTGATGTCCAGGCGGTAGTGCTCGCCCACCACGCCGGTGCGGGCGGGGTTCAGGCTGGTGTAGATGCAGATGTTTGCAGCGGCCAGCAGGGCGGGGTTCAGGCCGGTTCCCTCCGCGGCCAGCACCAGCGTGGCGCTGTCCAGCAGGTTGCTGCACAATTGGTCCAGCACCCAGGTTTCCCCGCTGCCGGTGGTCACCGTTACCGTGGCGCCGCCCACGAACATGTTGGCGATGGCGCTGAGGTTGGTGGGGGAGAAGAAGGGCTGCGTGCGCGTGAGGATCACCAGCGGCGGCCTGCCTTGCTCTATCGTGCCCTCCACCACCAACTGCTCAGGGTATACGGGCAGGTCCACGGTGATGTCCTTCTCGCAACCGGTGAACGCCACCACCAGCAGGCTGCCCAACAATCCGTACTGCCATGTTTTTCCCATCAGTCCGTTCTGTTAATGGCCGGATCATGAGCCGGCCCTGCCCCGATATATTCCTTCTTTGCCCGGTATAATGCCCCTTCGCGTTCTTCGCGGCTTCGCGTGGGACCCACTTGGCGGCTTTCTTCCACCATCAGAACTCAAAGTTCCAAGTAACCGACGGCAGTATCCCGAAGAGCGAGACCTGCCGTGCGCCCAGTTGCAGGCCCTCCAGGCCGGTGGTGCTTTCCTGGGCGAAGTAGATGAAGTACGGGTTGTAGCGGTTGTACACGTTGTACACGCTGAAGGTCCAGCTGCTGCGGTACTTGCGCTGCACGGTGCTTACCTCGCCGGTGACCTTGTCCGCAACCTGTTTGGTGGGCTTGTTCTTCAGGGTGGCGGCCAGGTCCAGCCGGTGGAAGGGCGCCATGCGGAAGCCGTTGCGGCTGGTGAACTGGCTCACCAGGCGGCCTTCGATGAAGTAGCGTTGCACGGGCAGTGTGGCGGCTTGCCCGGTGCTGTACACGAAGGTGGCGCCAAAGCTCCAGCGGTCGTTCAGCGCGTAGCCGGCCACTACGCTCACATCGTGGCGGCGGTCCCAGCGGCTGGGGAAGGGTTCGCCATTGTCCACGTCGGGGAACTTGCGCATGGTCTTGCTCCAGGTGTAGCCCACCCATCCGGTGAGCTTGCCTACGCGGCGTTTCAGGAAGAACTCCGCACCGTAGCTCCAGCCCTTGCCGAACACCAGTCCGTAGTCGTAGTTGGCGTTGCCGATGTCCTCGGGCTTTACGCCTTCGGCATATTCGATCTGGTTGGCCATGTCCTTGTAGTACACCTCTATGCTGCCTTCCCACTTGCGTTCGGCAAGGTCGCGGAACCAGCCTAATGCGTATTGCACGGCTTGCTGCGGCTTCACGTTTTTGCCGCTGGGGATCCAGGTGTCGGTGGGCAGGCCGATGGAGCTGAAGCTGGCCAAGTGGACGTATTGCAGGTTGCGGTTGAAGCTGGCCTTGATGCTGTTGTTCTTGTCCAGCGTGTAGCGCAGGGCTGCGCGGGGCTCCAGCCCGCTGTACTGTTTGATCACCTCGCCGGGGCCGTAGTCACGGGTGCCGGTGGTGATGCCCTGGGCGTTGGTGAGGTATTCGCGGTAGCTGCCCACGTGGGCGAACCAGCTGAAGCGCAGGCCGGCGTTGATGCGCAGGCGGTCCGTGAGGTCGAAGTCGTCCTGCACGTACAGGGCGGCCTCGTGTGCGCGCAGCTTGCTGGGCGTGTCGATGTTGAAATCCACGTCGGCGCTGTTCACCGCCACGGTGCTGGGCGTGTAGATGTGGTAGGTGTACTGCGCGCCGTAGCGCAGGTTGTGGCGGATGGTGGGGTACTGGTTGAAGTCGAGCTTGAGCCCGTAGTCGCGGATGCCGCTCTTGAGCGAGAACCCGAACTGGTCCTGCCCGCCGCCGAAGGCGAATTTGTAGTCGCTCACCACGGCGGTGGTGTTCAGGAAGAGCTTGGGGCTGAACAGGTGGTTCCAGCGGCCCGTGACGGTGGCATTGCCCCAGGGGATCTTGAAGCTGGGGCTGCCGGGCTGGTTGCCGTGCAGGTTGAACACATCGCGCCCGAAGTAGCCGCTGAGGAAGAAGCGGTCCTTGTCGCCAAGGCGGTAGTTGGCCTTGGCATTGAGGTCGTAGAAGTAGTAGCCGCTGCCCGCGAAGCGGCTTTCGGGGTTGATGAAGGGCTTGGCCAGCACATCAATGTAGGTGCGGCGGCCACTGACGATGAACGAGCTTTTTTCCTTTATGATGGGGCCTTCCAGGGTGAGCCTGCTGCTGATGATGCCGATGCCGCCCTCTCCGTGGAAGGCCTTGTCGTTGCCCTCCTTCATGGTGATGTCCAGCACGCTGCTGCTGCGGCCGCCGTATTGCGCGGGCATGCCGCCCTTGATCAGCTCGATGTCCTTTACGGCATCGGCGTTGAACACGCTGAAGAAGCCGAAGAGGTGGCTGGCGTTGTATACCGTGGCGCCGTCCAGCAGGATCAGGTTCTGGTCCGGCCCGCCGCCGCGCACATAGAAGCCGCTGTTGCCCTCGCCGTTGCTTTGCACGCCGGGCAGGTATTGCAAGGTCTTCAGGATGTCCACCTCACCCAGCAGGGCCGGCAGGGTCTGCAGTTTCTGCACGTCTATGTCCATGCGGCCCATGTCGGTGCTTTGCACGTTGCCTTTTCCGCGTTCGCCGGTCACCTCCACGGTCTTCATCATCTCCACGGCAGGCTGCAGCTTCAGGTTCAGCTTGCGGTCGGCGTCCAGCAGCACCGTGCGGCGCAGGTCGGCGTAGCCCATGTAGCGCACCAGCAGGGTATAGCGGCCCTTGTCCAGCGTGGCGGAATAGAAGCCGTAGGTGTTGGCGGACACGCCTTTGCCCAGCTCTTCCACAAAGACCGATGCACCGATCATGGCCTCGCCGGTGGCGGAATCGGTCACGTAGCCGCTTACGGTGAAGCGCTGGGCGTGGACAAGGGTGCACAGGGCAGTGAACAAGAGCGAAAGAAGCAGGTGGCGTGGCATGCGGCGCGCAAAAGTAGCGGGGAGCCTGCTGGCTGGACGGGCCGTTGCCATGCAGGTAAGGCCGTTCGTGGAAAGGTGACGACGGGCCCTACTTGCATAGTGTTGAGCCGGGAATCCGCGGTCCAACAACTTTGTGGTGCAGATATGGTCGATCTGCTTACCTTCGCCGCCCATTTCGGGGTGTAGCGCAGCCCGGTAGCGCACTTGCATGGGGTGCAAGGGGTCGGAGGTTCGAATCCTCTCACCCCGACTGGAAGAGGAGGCCGTCTCATTGGAGGCGGCCTCTTTCATTTTCGGAACCATCGACTTATCGCAGCCCGGTAGCGCATCCCGCGCGGGCGCGG
>JAFEAI010000099.1 GCA_018266475.1 Bacteroidota bacterium | reverse complement strand
GGGCTTAGTGAACATCCAGTTCGCCATCAAGGACGATGTGGTGTACGTGATCGAAGCCAACCCGCGCGCCATCCGCACCGTGCCCTTCATCGCCAAGGCCTACGGCGAGCCCTACGTCAACTGGGCCACCAAGGTGATGCTCGGCGCCAAGCTCAAGGACTTCCAGTTCAAGCCGCGGCTTGATGGGTATGCAATCAAGGTGCCGGTGTTCAGCTTCGACAAGTTCCCCAATGTGGACAAGAGCCTCGGGCCCGAGATGAAGAGCACCGGCGAGGCGATCTACTTCATCAAGGATCTGAAGGATCCGTTCTGTCACTGCGAGGCCCGGCTTTACGGGCCGTGACAGAGGCAGGTGTATGGGGAGAGGTCGATGTACCTAAGCAGGTAGCCCATCCTGAGCGGAGCCGAAGGGTGGGCGTGCCCCTTCGCACCCTTCGGCTGCGCTCAGGGCGTTCGGGGTCGCGCTTTCCGCTTCTACTCCTCGCTCCCCCGGTCTCGGGCCGGGGTTCGCTGCGGGGTACCCGCTTCAATCGCTCACGCAGCTTGGTGGTAGGTGGACCGGGTGGACTGGGTGCGCGCACCCAGTCCACCCAGTCCACCCGGTCCACCTACCGCAGCAAACTTCCCGCAATTAATCGGGCCTGGGTCCTTGGTCCTTTTTCTTCTTGGCCTCCGATCGGATGCGGTACAGCCGCTCATTGAAACCACCGTTCTCCTCAAACTCGCGGGCCAAAGTCTGTAGCTGCCGGTCCAGCAGGCCACCGGCCACCATGCAATACACATGGCCGATGTTGGCCGAGATCTCGGCCAAGCTCCGGGATGGCACGCGCTTGTGGACCGAGGCGCCCCAACGCGCCACATCATCCACCAGATTGAAGCGCCCATCGATCAGTTCTTGGCGGATTATGTCGTTCATGGGCCAAAGCGCCAACTTGTTCTGCCGGAGGAAAGCTTGGTAATCCTTCCTTAGCTCCGTTATGCTCGACCGTGCCACATTGGTCAGGTTCATCTCGATCTTCTTGGAGGTTGCGCTGAACACGCTGCCTTCGGCAATATTCCTTGCGCCACTACGTGCCGCTTGGATCATCTGATCACAGGTGCGGCTGCTCGGGTCGATATACCGCGCCACGAACCGCTTGGTAACGTCCTCCAGCAGTTCCGCCATTTGGTGGCTGCGCAGGTTTTCGAAACCGCCATGCTTCGGGAAGATGTCGCTATTGGGTGGGCGTATGACCATTAGGCTAAGGTATACGATTTGCTTGGCTCCCGGCGGGCGGGCATGCGCGAGGGCGGTCAGGCCGCTTGTGGCAATGAGGTTACGTGGAGTTGGCCGAGGACTATGTGTACTGCCCGGGGCCGGTGGTCGCGGGGAAGCCAGGCCTGCTGAAGCTGGGAGAGTTGTGATGGTGCAGTCACAGACTGCGCGGGAAATTTGGGCGCGGGGGAAGGAAGCTCACAAGTGGCCCCGCCTGTTGGGTGGGATCATGGGTCCGGCGGGAACACGTGCAACAAGGAAGCAGTTCAGCCATACAAACATTCCGGCCTGTGCGTGGACCTGGAGGAAACGCTGGGGCGCTTGTTCAAGGAGCTGGTGGAGTAGGCGGGGCGAAGCTGTTGCCGGGGCGGACCGCACGGGCATGCCATCCGAAAACGGCAGCGCTGCGGCCCGTCGGGATCCGAGCAATGCCGGCACAGGAATCCCATGGCACAGCGGAAAGAGGTTCGTGGCTTGGGGCCGCGCAGGTATTTTCGGGCCGCCCTCGATCACGCAGGGCACTTCCTTTTTCCACACATCCACCAAACCGGAAAACCAATTGCACATGAACAGGAACAGTACACCAGCATTGCTCGCAGGCCTTCTTCTGGCCGGAACGGCCGCGGCACAGCTCGCCACGCGCCCCGACGGCTACTACGCCAGCGGCGTTACCAATACCGGCTTGGTGGCCGGGTACACCGGTGCCGACGGCTACCTCTTGTGGAACCCGGACGAGGGCACCACGGAGGATATCGGCGGGGTCACGCCCGGTGATGGCGCCGGCGGGCAGGCCAAGTTCTCTTTGGACGGGCAGCGCCTGAGCGGTGGAGCCACGGCCACGGACGGGCAGGAGATCGCCGGCTACGACCGCAATGCCGGTGCATGGACCACTTACGGCAGCTTAGGCACATCCCTGGATGGCAGCGCCAGCAGCGGCTGGGCCATATCCGCCGACGGGCAAACCGTGGTGGGCCTGGCCTGGGCAGGCGGCTTTGCGGCCCATGCGGTCGCGCACAGTGCGGCGGAGGGCCTGATGGACCTCGGGTCCTTAGTGGCCGACAGGAGCACCCGCGCCAATGCGGTGAGCAGTGATGGCGGCATCGTGGTGGGCTGGCAGGATTCCGACGGGCCGTGGAAATCTGCCGTGTGGCGGAAGAACCCTGCCGGCGGCTATTTCCCGAACGAATACCTGCTGATCGACCCGAACGGCAGCGCCACGGACGACAACAACCAGCTTGGCGAGTGCAATGCCATCTCAGCGGACGGCCACTGGATCGGCGGGCATGGCGATTACGCCAACAACGATGAACCATGGATCTGGAGCGAAGGCACGGGCGCGATCAACCTCGGCACCATGCCCGGCATGGGCCGCGGGTATGTGGCCGCCATGAGCGCCAACGGCGCCATCGTGGTGGGCTGGTTCGACGGCATGTTCTTCGGCGACCCGCGCAAGGCGTTCATGTGGACGGCCACGGACGGCATCCAGGACCTCAATGAATATGCCTCCACCGTGCTGGGCGTTACCCTGGGCACCAAGGGCCTGTACACGGCGGGCGACATCTCACCGAACGGGCGCTACATCTGCGGATGGGGCTTGGACAGCGGGGATTTCTCGCGGTTCGGCTTCCGGTTGGACATGGGCACGCAAACCGGCATTGCGGCTTCGCGCGCTGAGGCCATTGCGGTTTACCCGAACCCCGCCACGGACATTATCCGCTTCAACAGCCCGGAGAAAGCCGAGCTCACACTTTCCGGGGCGGATGGCAAGGTGGTGTACCGTGCGCAGGTGGCCGGTGAGGTGGGTACGGATATTTCAGGCCTTGCCGCCGGCGTGTACCTGCTGGAGCTGCGCACTGCAAACGGCGTGCGCACGCAGCGCATCGCAAAGAACTAATGCCGTTGCCGGGGCGGGCGGGGCCGGGGGAACTGCCCACCGGCCCCGCCCGTTTTTCCGCCCTTGGATAGCGTGCGACCGGGCTTCCTGCGCCACCGGGCTATTGCGAAAACCTGTTCTGCTGCCGAAGCGCATCCGGACAGCACCCCCTCAAGCCAGGGCGATCCCTTCGGAACCGAATTTTTCGTGAATGCGGAGGATGCATTCATCCAGCGCCTTCACATGGTCCGCTTCCGTGGTGAACACGATCCAAAAGCGCAAGGTGATCTGCGGCGCCCCGCCCTCCAACTGGGTGAATGAAGTTTCCGCGGGATCCCCGGCACTCCGGCAAAGGAGGTGTTCCAGCACTTGGTTTGCCGCTTGGCGGGCGCGGCCCAGGTCGGTGGCCCAGGTAAGGGGCAGGTGCACCTCCACGCACCGTTTGCGGTGGGCGGAGAAATTGGAGAACGTGTTGCTGTAGATGATCTGGTTGGGCACAAACACTTTTTCCCCCGTGGTGGTTGCAATGGCCGTGGTGAACCAATCCACGCTTTTCACCATGCCGTATGCGGTGCCGAACTGCACCCAATCGCCAGCGTGGAACGGCCCCTGCATCTTCAGCAGCAGGCCGCTGAAGAAGTTGGAGGCGATGTCCTTGAAGGCGAAGCCCGCCACGATGCCGATGATGCCGGCACCGGCCAGCACATGGGTGATAAAGCGTTCCAGGCCCATGATCTTCAGGGCAAGGATGATGCCCGAAAGCATGAAGAAGACCTGCACCAGGGCACCGATCACCTGCCCGGTCATTGCCCGGTTGCTCCTTCCGCGCACATAGGCCCGCCTGATGAGTGTCTTTGCCCACCTGGCCATCAGGTGGAACAAGAGCAGCACGCACAATGCAATGAACAATTCGGGCAGCAGGCCCGTGAGCCAGTCCTCCCATTTTTCAAGCAACCCGAGGGTGCCGTCCACGGTCTTGTGCATCCGGTATGTGTTGGTCTGTATCGGGCGGCCCGGGGAAGGTGGATCTGCACCTGAGGCGGGTGCAATTTCAACGGACAACAGACCAGCGGGGCCGATGTTCGCGAAGGAAGCACGCTTGTGCGGCGGGTGCTCCGCGATCGGTTACCGCAGCAGGGTGATGAAGCCGTTGCGCTGCAGGTCCGAGGTGGGATTGCACGGATCGCGCATGGTCATGCGGTAGATGTACACGCCGGGGGGGAGGTTTCCACCGTCCCATTTCTCCTCGGGGTTGGTGGTGGCCCAAAGGCTTTCACCCCACCGGTTGAACACCTGTACCTGGTAGTTCAGGTCCGGAATGTCGAGGTGGCCGGGCCAGGTGTCGTTGATGCCGTCGTTGTTGGGCGTGAATGCGTTGGGCAGGAAGGCGGTGGGCGCAGTGCACACGTCGATGCGTGCGCTTGCCGTGTCGTCGCAATGGTCGGGGCGCGTGCTGTAGAAGGTGAAGTCGTACTCGGCATAGCGTTCAAGGTCCACGCGGAAGGTGCCTCTGCACTGGTTGAGCACTAAGCGCTGGCCGACGAAGAAGGCACAGGAATCGGCCTGGCTGTCAAAGTGGACCTCGATGCCCGGGGTGCAGGGCACCTGCACGGTGGTGAAGTGTGCGGGGAACCGGGGGCGCACGAACACGCTGTCCGGCAAGGGGGCGCTTCCGCAGCCGGTGGCATCAAAGCCTTGCAGGGTGATGGGCTGCCAGCCGGGGGAATCAAAGGTGATGGTGGGGAAGGGTTCATTGCTGAACCCGGTGCTTCCCCAGCGCCACACGAGCGAATCGGCATTGGTGGAGAGCAGCACCCCAAGGCCGGGCGAACGCAGGCAGAGACTGTCGGGTGCGCTGAAGGTGGAGACCGGGGCGGACTGCATGGTGAGGTTGATGGTGCCGGTGGAGGTGCAGCCGGTGGCGGAATTGGTGGCGGTAAGCGTAATGGGGCCCGTGGTGCCCGGCTGCACCTGGATCCAGCTGGATGTGGCGCCGGTGCTCCATTGGAACACGTCCGGTTGAAAGCCCCACAGCATGTCAGCCCACAGTGTGGGCGGGTCTGCGGGGCAGTAGGTGGCATCGCCGCCGATGTTCACCCCCGGGTCGCCCAGGTCGGCAAAGAGCCAATTGGGGCAAATGCCTCCGCTGATGAGCACCACGTACACCCCCGGCCCCAGGCCGGTGCGGGTAAAGTTGTGGTTGGCCGGATCGTCGGTCCATTGCCAGGTGTACGGGCCGGGGTTCACGGTAAGGGTGATGCTGCCGTCGTTCATGCCGGCGCAGCTGATGTTGGTGGCCGTTAGCGAGCCCAGGTCAGGCAGCACGGGCGGTGCCACGGTGGTATCGATCTGGCTTATGCATCCGGACGTGTCGGTAACCGTTACCGAATAGGGGCCCGCGCCGAGGCCGGTGGCCACGGGACCGTGCAGGGCGGGGTCTTGCGCCCAGGTGTAGGTGTACTGGCCCGGCGCATTGGGCACCAGTGTGATGGATGCGTTCAGGTCGTCCGGGCAGGTGGGCGGGGTGATCTGCACGGAGATGTTGCACGGTGGTTGGCCCCAGGCAATGATGCGGGCAAGTAAGAGGAGCAGCAGAAGAAGATGGCGCATGGCGGCAGTGGCCGGGTGGAAGACGCAGGGAACGGGGTTGTTGGATGCCTGTGGGCTGAGCGGCGGGTTACAGGGCCTTCTTCATTTCAGCACGCCGGGCATTTTTTCCTTGAACTGTTGGAAGCGGGGCTTGGAGACGTGCTGGATGTAAGGAGCATTCGGGTTGCGGTCCGCATAATTCTGGTGGTACTCTTCGGCCGGCCAGAATTTCACGAAGGGCTTCACCTCGGTGACGATGGGCCGCTTGTACTGTCCGGAGGCGTCCAGTTCGCGGATATACCCTTCGATGAAGGCCTGTTCCCCCGGGGTGTCATAGAAGGCGATGGAGCGGTATTGCGGTCCGGCATCCGGTCCTTGGCGGCTGGGCGTGGTGGGGTCCTGGCTGGCGAAGAACACCTTCACCAGGGTCTCGAAGCTTACTTCCTTGGGGTCGTAATGCACTTCCACGGCCTCGGCGTGGCCGGTGGTGCCTTCGCTCACCTGCTCATAGGAGGGGTTGGGTTCGGTGCCGCCGGCATAGCCGTTGATCACATCCCTTACGCCGCGCACGTGCTGGAAGATCTCTTCAGCGCACCAGAAGCAGCCTTCGGCAAAGTGGGCCGTGGCCAGCCCGTTGAGGTCCTGTTGGGCCGGGTTCGTTTGCATGTGTTGCGAGGTTGGTTCCAATGCTTTTGTGCCGCAGGCGGCGGCGAGGGCACAGGTGATGAAAATTGCCGGGAAGTGGGGCATTTCAGCAGGGTGCGGGACCGAAGGTACGCCCTGGCATCAGGCGTGTTTGCGCGCTTTGTTGAAGGTCTTTTTCACCTGTTTGAAATCGCGCGCCCCGGTGGCTCCTCCTCCTTCATCCACGCGCACCTTCCGGCCTTTGTAGTTGGCGGCGCCGAAGTGGCTGATCACCTCGTCGAAGCGGTCGGCGGCGATATCGATGAAGCTGTATGCGTCCTTGAGGAGGATGCGGCCGAAGTGCTGGCCGGTGAGGCCGGTGATGCCGCAGAGGTAGCCGAGCATGCGGCCCTTGTCGAAGCCATCCTTGGTGCCTAAGCTGATGAACATGGAGCGCATGGGCCCGGCGGGCCGCTCGAAGCGCGGGCGGTCCGCTTCGGGAGCGGTCCTTTCGGGGCGGGGCTTGCGGTCCTTTCCGGCGAGGTCCACGTTGAGGTCTCGCGCATCCTTGTACCGCTTTAGGAACTTGCCGAGCTCCAGGGCCACTAAGCGCTGCACGAGCTCTTCGCGGCTGAGGTCGGCCAGGTCCAGCTCCACGGCGGCCAGGTAGCGCCCCATGGTTTCGGGGTCCACGGGCGCATTTTTTATGCGGCCGATGAAGGTGAGGAGCTGGCGTTCCACGATCTCCGGCCCGTCGGGCACTTTCACGTAGGCGAAATGCACCTTCAGGCGGTGCTCCAGGCTGCGCACTTTCTGCACGTCGCGCACGCCGATGATGCTCAGTGAGATGCCCGTTTTGCCGGCGCGGCCGGTGCGGCCGCTGCGGTGGGTGTAGCTCTCCACCTCGCCGGGCAGGTCGAAGTGGACCACGTGGGTGATGTTGCTCACGTCGATGCCTCGCGCGGCCACGTCGGTGGCCACCAGCAGTTGCAGGTTGCGGGCGCGGTAGCGGGCCATCACGCGGTCGCGCTGCTGCTGGCTGAGGTCGCCGTGCAGGGCATCGGCATTGTAGCCGTCCTTGGTGAGGTGCTCGGCGAGTTCCTGGGTTTCCTGCTTGGTGCGGCAGAAGATGATGGCGAACATCGCCGGGTCGGCGTCCACGAACCGCTTCAGGGCGATGTAGCGGTCGCGGGCCATCACCACGGCGTACTGGTGGGTGATGTCGGCATTGGCCTTGTTGCCGCCGCCCACGCTCACCTCTTGGGCATCGTGCATGTACTGCATGGCGATGCGGCGCACATCGGGCCCCATGGTGGCGCTGAACAGCCAGGTGCGCTTTTCGGGCGGGGTGTGCTGCAGGATGGTGGTGATGTCCTCCACAAAGCCCATGTTCAGCATTTCATCGGCCTCGTCCAGCACCACGGTGCGCACGGCGGCCAGGCTGAGGGCCTCGCGCTCCAGGAGGTCGATCAGGCGGCCGGGCGTGGCCACCACCACGTTGGCGCCGCGGCGGATGCCGGTGATCTGGTCGCGGATGCTGGCGCCGCCGTACACGGCCACCACGCCCACGCCGGGCAAGTAGCTGGAGAAGTGCTTGAGGTCCTTGGCGATCTGTACGCACAGCTCGCGCGTGGGCGCCAGCACAAGTGCCTGCACCTGGCGCTGCTGCGGTTCGAGCCGCTCCAGCAAAGGGATGCCGAAGGCGGCGGTCTTACCGGTGCCGGTTTGCGCCAGGGCCACCATGTCGCCATCCCCGGCAAGCAGGTGCGGAATGGTCTTTTCCTGCACCGGCGTGGGCTTTTCAAAGCCGAGTTCACCAAGGGCACGCAGAATTTCGGCCCGGATGCCGAGCGTTTCAAAGGAGGTCATGGGGAAAGATGGGAGGGGAAACCCGGTCCGGTCGCGGAAAACGGGGGCGCAAAGGTAAGGTTTTGGAAATGAACGGGGTTGGATGGGCCTGCCGGGGTGTGCATCGGCGGGACCGTAGGGCTGAGGCATGCCTCAACCCTACTTTCGCGCCGATGTACCTGCTTTCGGCCAATGGCACCCTGCGCACCATCCTCATCCTGCTGGTGGCATGGCAGGTGCTTCGGCTTTGGATGCGTGTGCAGCAGGCCAAGCATGCGGCCCGCGGCCCCCAACGCCCCGGCGAGCCGGCCAGGCCCAAGGGCGATGTGCGCATTGAGCGCATTGGTGAGGTACACCACGCCGCCCCGCCGCCCTATGCGGAGGATGCCGATTTCGAAGTGATCAAGGACAAACCCGCGCATTGATGAGCAACGCCCCCTGGAAGAAATGGCTGCCGTACGTGGTGGCCATTGCCGTATTCATTGTGCTCGCCTTAGGCTTTTTCAGCCCCGTGCTGGAGGGCAAGCAGCTGAAGCAGCAGGACATCATGCAGTTCAAGGGCATGGCCCAGGAGATGGTGGAGCACCGCGAGGCCTATAACGGGGATGAACCGCTGTGGACCGGCAGCATGTTCAGCGGCATGCCCGCCTACCAGATCGGCGTGTACTGGCCGGCCAATGCGCTCAACTGGGTGGATGCCCTGATGCACGGTTTCCTGCCGCGGCCCGCATCGTTCATCTTCCTTTATCTCGCCGGCATGTTCATCCTGCTGCTCTGCCTGCGGGTACGCCCGTGGCTGGCTTTGCTGGGGGCGGTGGCATACGCCTTCTCGTCCTATTTCCTCATCATCCTTGAGGCCGGCCACAACAGCAAGGCCACCGCCGTGGGCTACATGCCCATGGTGCTCGGCGGCCTTTATGTGCTGCTGCGCGGCAGGAAGCTCCTCGGCGCGGCGCTCTTCGCCCTTTTCCTGGCCATGCAGGTGCATGCCAACCACCTGCAGATCACCTATTACCTGGCCATGGTGCTGGCCTTCTTCGGCTTGGCCGAGCTGTGGCGTGCCGTGCGCGACAAGCAGCTGCCGGACCTGGCCGTGCGCGCCGCGCTGGGCATGGCGGCCGTGGTGGTGGCCCTGGTGTGCAACCTGGGCCTGCTCTGGAGCACCTGGGAATACGGCAAATACACCACCCGCGGCAAGAGCGAGCTTACCATTGATGCGGAAGGACAACCGGACCTGCACAACAAGACCGGCGGGCTGGACCGTGACTATGTGACGCACTGGAGCTACGGCAAGGAGGAGAGCATGTCCCTGCTGGTGCCCGACATCAAGGGCGGCGCCACCAGTTCGCTGGTGCAATCGCAGCAGGACCTGAACAACATACAGGACCCCGGCTTCCGCAAGGCCGTGCTGGACATCTACCAGGGCGGCGGCTACGTGAACAAGTACTGGGGCGACCAGGAGTTCACCAGCGGGCCGGTGTATTTGGGCGCGGTGGTTATCCTGCTGATGCTGCTGCTGCTGGCCGGGGCGGAGGCCCGGGCGCGCTGGTGGATGCTTTCCGCCATTCCCTTGGTGCTCCTCCTGGGCCAGATAGGCAGCCCGGTGGCCGTGGGGCTGCTGTTGATCACCTACCTGCTGGTGGGCCTGTTCCTGTGGAAGGATACCCTGGCCTACGCCCTCTATGCGGCGTTCATGCTCACCTTGCTGCTCAGCTGGGGGCACAACTTCATGCCGCTCACTGATTTCTTCCTGGACCACGTGCCAGGCTACAACAAGTTCCGCGCGGTCACCATCATCCTGGTGATCGTGGAACTTGCCGCACCGGTGCTGGCCGTGCTGTACCTGGAACGGATGGTGCAGGAAGGCAAGTGGGAGAAAGTGACCGAAAAGCGGTTCCTGTTCACCGCAGGTGCATTGGCCGGGGTGCTGCTGCTGATCGCCGTGGCGCCGGCCAGCTTCTTCAGCTTCTTCAGCGACAAGGAAATGGCCCAGCTGAATGCGCAAATGGCCACCGATGCGGCCGGCACGCAGCAGTACATCACCAGCCTGAAGGAATTGCGCAAGGGCGTGGTGAGCGGGGATGCCTGGCGCGGATTCGCGCTGGTGGTGCTTGCCTCCGGCCTGCTGTTCGTCTTCGGCCGCCGGAAGATCAACCAGGCGGTGCTGCTCTGCGGCATCGGCGTGCTGGTGCTGGCGGACCTGTGGAGCGTGGACCGCCGCTGGGTACACAACGAAAAGAACGAGAAGGGCCAGTACATCAGCTGGGAGGATCAGAGCGCCAGCGACCGGCCCTACAAGCCGCAACCTGCCGACATGGCCATCCTGCAGGCCGAAGGCAATGCCGCCACCGATGCCGACTACGAACAGGCCATCGCCCGCCTGAAGCAGGCCAAGGGCAAGCTGGGCGGCATGCAGAAATTGGTGAGCAAGGAGGATGAAGTGTACACCCGCTTCGCCAGCCTGCGCCGTACCACGGATTACCGCGTGCTGGCATTGAGGAACCCCTTCCAAAGCACAAGGGAAAGCTTCTTCCACCGCAGCCTCGGCGGCTACCATGGCGCCAAGCTCAAGCGCTACCAGGAATTGATCGACTTCCAGATCGCGCCGGAAATGGCCAGCGTGATCGGCGCATTCGGCCCGGGAGCCACCCAGCAGCGCATCGACAGCGTGCTGGCGCAGCAGCCGGTGCTGAACATGCTCAATGCGAAATACATCATCTATGCCGACGACCGCGCGCCGCTCCTGAACACACACGCCCTGGGCTCCGCCTGGTTTGTGGATGAGGTGCGCGAAGTGAAGAACGCCGACGAGGAGATCACCACCTTGGGCAAGATCGATCCGCGCCGCACCGCCTTGGTGGATGCACGCTACTACGCCGAAGTGGCCAACGCCGCGCGCCCGGACAGCACGGCCAGCGTGAAACTGAACGGCTACAAAAGCAACGACCTCCGCTACACGGTGAAGAGCACGAACGGCGGCGTGGTGGTCTTCAGCGAGATCTGGTACGGGCCCGATTGGGTGGCGGAGATCGACGGCAAGCCCGCGCCGTACGTGCGTGCGGACTACGTGTTGCGCGCCATGCAGGTGCCTGCGGGTGAACACACCGTGCGCTTCCACATCGTGAGCAAGCCTTACAACGTAGGGGGGCGCATCGCGTCGATCAGCTCCTTTGTGCTGCTGGCGCTGGTGTTGTTGGCCTTGGGGGTGGAGGTGAAGCGGACGCGGGAGGTGGAGGAGTGAAGGGGATCATCTCTAAGTTGTTAGTTGGTCGTTGTCAGTTGTCAGGCAAACTGGACCATTCAGCCGTGGTACACGAGCAACTGACAACCAACAACTGACGACCGATAACGCCCACATGAAACGCGTCCTCATCATCACCTACTACTGGCCGCCGAGCGGCGGGGCAGGGGTGCAGCGCGTGCTGAAGTTCGTGAAGTATCTGCCGGAGTTCGGGGTCCGGCCGGTGGTGCTTACGGTAGATCCTTCCCATGCAAGCTATTCGACCTTGGACGATTCGTTGGAAGCCGATGTTCCAAGGGATGTACGCGTCGTGCGAACCCCATCGAGGGAGCCCTTGCGGATGCTGATGGCCATTGCCGGGCGCAAGGCTGTGCCGAGTGGAGGCTTTGCAGACAGTGGAAAGGTGGGCTCAATGCAACGGATTATGCGATGGGTACGCGGCAATATGTTGATTCCCGATGCAAGGCGGGGATGGGTGCGCTATGCATTGCAAGCTGCGGAACGCATCATTGAGGAGGAAGAGATCGAGTCGGTCCTTATTTCATCCCCGCCGCACAGTGCGCAATTGATCGGGCTTGGCCTAAAGGAACGCTGGCCGGCCATGCGCTTGGTTGTGGACTTGAGGGATCCCTGGACGGACATCTTCTTCGTGAACGAACTCTTTCAAGGCGAACGTGCGAAGCGCAGGAACGCAGCTTGGGAAGCGCAGGTGGTCCGGAAGGCCGATGCGATCACCGTTGTGGGCCCATCGATGAAGCAGTCCTTGGCGGAGCGGTACGGAGCGGCGGTGGAGGCCAAGACAGCGGTGATTACAAACGGATTCGACCGGGAAGATCTTGAACGAATTGGCACCGTTCCGTTAGCTGCGGAACGGTTTCGCATCACGTATGTGGGCACCATGGCCCACTCGTATGCGCCCGAGGTGCTATTCGAAGCTGCTCGCTGCGCCATGGCGACGAATACCGGCCTGAAGTTGGAACTGCGCTTTGTGGGTGGTGAGTTTCCGCAAGTGCGGAAGCTGGCCGAGGCAGCGGGAATGGATGTGTGCTGCACATGGCAGGGTCAGGTTCCACATGACGAAGCGCTGCGCGAAATGGCTGCGGCCCACATGCTACTTCTTGTTATCCCGCAAGGTATTGGCGAGGAGCGAATCCTTACAGGCAAGTTATTTGAGTACATCGGTATCGGTCGCCCCATCCTGGGCATCGGCCCCGCTCATGGAGATGCCGCCGCCGTAATTGTTAGTTGCGGCGCGGGCCGCATGTTCGGGCGCGGAGAGGCCGCAGCCATGGCCACGTGGATCGCGGAACAGGCGAATTTGGGCATGACCTTGGATACCTCGATTGGCCGCGATGGGCGCATGCAGTACGAACGACGGACATTGGCAGGGCGAATGGCGGCTATCCTCGTCCCGGAGGGTGCCGGCAACGCATAGCCGTTCGCGATGCGGCCAACAACAATTCGTTTGTATTCCTGTCGGCCAACCGTGCGCCCCCCGGCGTAATGCCCGACTTTTGCCATTGAATGGGCATCGTAGCACGCCAAGCCACCTGGAACACCCTGCTCACCCTGGTGGGCATGGGTTTGGGCTTCGTGAACATGGCACTGCTTTTTCCGCGCCTGCTCACCCCCGATGAGTTCGGCCTTACGCGCCTGTTGGTGAGCATTTCCGTGGTGGCTGCGCAGGTGGCCCACCTCGGCGGGGAAGGCACTGTGATCCGCTATTTCCCCTACTTCCGCAACAAGGCCAATGGCCACCGCGGCCTCTTTGGCCTTATTCTCGGCGTGGCCACCGTGGGCGGCCTCATTGCCATGCTGGTGCTTGCCGTGTTCCACCAGCGCTTCGCGATCTGGTTCAACGACAGCAGCGGCCTGTACCAGCGCTATGGCATGCTGGTGCTGCCCTTGGTGATCGCCGAGGTGTGGCTGCTGGTGCTGCGCGGCTTCAGCCGTTCGGTGCATCGCAGCATCGCACCCGTGTTTGCGCGTGAGTTCCTGCTGCGCGTGCTGCAAACCGTGCTGATCGCGGCGTATGCCTGGTTGCACATGGGCTTCACGCTGTTCCTTTGGTTGTATGTGGCCACCTTCGTAGTTACCACGGGCGTGCTGCTGTTCGACCTGTGGCGGGCTGGCGAATTCAAGCTGGGCCTTGGGAAGATGCGCATCGGCAAGCGCATGCAAGGGAGCATGGTGCGCTACAGTGCGTTCACCTTCGCAAGCGGGCTGGCGGGCATCGCCGCAGGAAATATCGACCAGGTGATGGTGGGCGCCATGCTGCACGACGGCCTTTCCTACGTGGCCTTCTATGCCGTGGCCATGTTCCTGGCCGGCGTGATCACCATACCTGCACGGGCGCTGCTGCAGCCCACCATGCCGTTGCTGGCCGAGGCCTGGCGCAAACGCGATGCGGCCAAGATCAACATGCTTTACCACCGCACTTCCTGCATTCAGCTGGTGGTGTCGGCGTTCATCTTCCTGTGCTTGTGGGCCAACGCGGACGCGCTATTCACCTTCCTGAAGCCGGAATATGCGGTAGGCAAGCCGGTGATGTACGTACTGGGCCTGGCCCAGGTGGTCAACATGGCCACCGGCCTGGGCGCGGGCATCATAGCCACCTCCCGCAGCTATTGGTTCGATGCGGTGAGCGGCGCGGTGTACTTGGTGTTGAACATTGTGCTGGACTACCTTTTCCTGCTGTGGTGGGGCATCATCGGCGTGGCGTGGAGCACCTTTCTGGCAGTGGTGGCCATTGTGGTGTGGCGGGTGGTCTT
>JAFEAI010000098.1 GCA_018266475.1 Bacteroidota bacterium | reverse complement strand
TTTTGGCGCCAGGACAACCGCCCGATACAGTTGTTCTCCGCTGCTGTCTTCGAGCAGAAGCTGAACTATCTGCACAACAATCCAGTGGAAGCGGGATTGGTGGAGTTGGCTGAGGAATACATCTACTCTTCAGCACCGGCCATTGCAGGCAGGTTGGGGCTGCTTGCCTTGGAACCGCTATGAACCGGGGTTCACCGCACTCCAGCCAGTCTTCCGGCCCAACCGTAAAGTGAGTTCATAGAAGAACTATGCCGGGCGACTGGTGGGCGTGTTGCAAGGATTGTTCAAGGCACTGAAGCCTATGGCGGTCTCCGGACCGCCGCACAAGTCTATCTTCGGAGTGTCATTGCACTGAAGTTGGGGCTGCTTGCCCTGGAACCGCTATGAACCGGGGTTGCGAAGTCCGGAAACTTCGTGGATGAGCAGACAAGGATGAACGATGGAAAGCCGCAAGTCGCCCCCGTTCTATGTGGTGGAACGCACAGCGTGGTTGGCGGGGAAGACTTGCGGTAGTGAGGGGGGGCATGTCTAAAATTATGTGCCGCAGGCGGATGCTTTGCAAGGGCAGCTGCCGATCGTCAGTCTGGAAGGTGATGAACCGCACCGGGCAGGCAGATTTGCACCGATAGCTTTACCCAAGCCATAAACACGGAACGAGCATGAACAAGGGAACGATCGTGATCACGGGAGGCGCAGGTGGCCTGGGCACAAGCTGCGCACATGCACTGAAAGACCACCGGCTGGTCATTACCGATCATTTGAAGGAAGCCGTGGACCGCACGGTGGACGAACTCAAGGGCAAAGGGTTCGACGCGGTGGGCTTCGCCTGCGACATCACCGATAAAAAGGCGGTGCATGAGCTGAAGGAATTCGCCGGCAAGCAGGGCGCCTTCAAGGGCTTGGTACACACGGCCGGGGTGAGCGGCACCGTGGGCGATCCACGGAAAGTGTTCACCATCAACCTGCTGGCCACGGCCCTTGTCGTGGATGAATTTTACGACCTGGCGCGCGAGGGGTCGGCGCTTGTGCTGTTCTCCTCCATGATGGGGCATGCCGTGCCGCCCGATGCCCGGTATGATGGCGCCTTGCGCGCACCGCTGGGGCAGGGGGCCTATGAAGCCGTTGCGCCGTTCGTGGGGGGCAACGCGGACACCATGTACAACTTCAGCAAGCGCGGCGTTATGCTGATCTGCAAGGATAACGCCATGCGCTTCGGGAAGAAAGGCGCGCGCATCGCCACCGTTTCCCCCGGGGTGATCCTGACGGCCATGGCCAAGAAGGCACTGGAGGAGCACCCTGCCGTGATGAAGCAAACACTGGACATGACGCCCATCGGCCGCTACGGACAGCCCGAGGACGTGGCCAACGTGGTGAAATTCCTGCTCAGTGATCAGGCTGGCTTCATCACCGGCACCGACGTGGCCGTGGATGGCGGCGTGCTGTC
>JAFEAI010000097.1 GCA_018266475.1 Bacteroidota bacterium | reverse complement strand
GCGCCTCGCCTTCCGGCACCCGGTGATGGACGACCACTCCTGGTGGATGGAATACATGAACAACGCCGAGGCCATCCGCTTCATGCCGTTCACCTTGGGCAGCGAGGCTGACTGCAAAGGCTTCATCCAGCGCTCGCTGGATCGCATCGCGCGCGATGGTTCCTGCCTGAACGTGATCACCGATCGCGGGACCGGGAAGCCCGTGGGCATGGTGGGCCTGTTGACGCAGGAAGTGGACGGCATCGCTGAACTGGAGATCGGCTACCACCTGCTGCCTTCCGCGTGGGGGCACGGCTACGCCACCGAGGCTGCGAAAGCGTGCTTGGCCTTCACCCGTGACCACAAGCTGGCCCCATCGGTGATCTCGCTCATCGATCCGGCCAACGTGAACAGCCAGGCCGTGGCCACCCGCAACGGCATGCACCTCGAAAAGGAAACCGCGCACAGAGGCACACCGGCACGGGTGTTCCGCGCCGCCATCTGAACACGCGGTACGGACCCGCACTACACTTGCACATGGCATCCGACCCACATCTCCTGGTGGCCCGCCGCTGGTTCGCCGCCTTCAACGCCCACGACCTGGAAGCCTTGCTGGCCCTGTACGCCGATGATGCACGCCACTTCAGCCCGAAGCTGCAACAACGCAGGCCGGAGACCGGCGGCTGGGTGCAGGGCAAGGAGGCGCTCCGCGACTGGTGGCGCGATGCCTTCGATCGCCTGCCCACGCTGCGCTACGAACCCACCCGCCTGATCGCGGACGGCACCGCCATCTTCATGGAATACATCCGCCACGTGGAGGGCGAAGCGGACCTGCGCGTGGGCGAGGTGCTGGAAGTGCGCAACGGCCTGATCACCGCCTCGCGCGTGTACCACGGGTGATCCTTGCGTGATCGGCCCTGCGACCCATGTGGATTGCAGCACGCTGCCCGGGGGCCTGTACCTGTACCGCATCACCGACCGCTTCGGCAGGCCGCATGCCGCCGGCCGCTGGGTGAAGCAGTAGGCCTCCACCCTGCCCATCCCCCGCTCCAGCCCGCGATTTCCGGCGCATCGGGGCCATCCCTGCTGCCGCCCGCTACATCGACTTGCGCTGCACCTGCACGTAGTTCATCTTCAGCTCTGTGTTTCCCGGAAGCGCGTCCACCATGCGCACGATGGTGGGCTTGGCCCCCTTGGCCTGCTGCCAGTCCGGGTCCATTTCATTGGGGCCGCCCACGATGCTGATGCGCGGCGCGCTCACCCGCGAACCGATCCAGAACGAGGGGTTCCACCAGCCGATGTTGGAGAGGGTGACCTGCCCGAGCGTGTACAGCACCACGGGCGCCTTGATGGCACCGTTCCAATACACGTTGTTCAGCTCCACCACCGCCTTGGAGGGCATGTTCACATAAATGGACGCCTTGCGCACATCATGCTCCACGTGGAAGCCGGAAAGCATGAATGATTTCACCACGGGGTTGCTGGCCGGGCGGCTTTCATCGCCGTCCAGGGTGGCGCTCAGGAAAATGTCATAGTCGCACGGTGATCCCTCCGAAACGCAGTCCGTCATGCGCACGCCGTTGCTGTTGAGGATGGTGAAGGACGCCGTGGTGGTGATGGCGCAATACACGCGCACCTGCTCCAGCACGCTGCTGTTGCACTGGCTGTTCATGCCGTTGGCCCCGGGCCAGTCGCCCTGCCGCAGCACGATGCCCTTGTCCCGCGGGTTGGTCACCCGGATGTTCGCCATGCGCGTGAGCAGGCAGAAGCGCAGGTCCACGGCGGCCTCGGTCTGCGCCACCAGGTCCAGGTTTTCCAACATGCTGCCCATGGACCCCTTGAGGTCCACGGCCTTCCTGCCGCCGGTGATGGACGCAAAATCCCTGATGATATAGCGGCAGTTGGTGCGCTCCATGGCCTCCTTCATGGAGGTCACCGGATAGGTGAATCCATTGGAATCCTTGCCGAGCGCAAGGCGGCATCCGCGCCCGTCGATCACCAGCATGCCCTTTGCCGGCAGCACGATGTCGCCTTCGCTGCGGTACTTCTCGGCGGCGGAGAACACCACCGCAGTGGCATCGCCGGGCAGCTGCGCAAACCACTTGCCCACATCGCCCCCGGCAGGCACCACATATTCCGTGGCCTGCGCCTGCCATGCCCCCAATGCCGCCAAGGCCACTGCGGCCAAGCGCGCGCGGCCCCATTTCCCGATCGTTTTCATGCCGCCAAGCTACGCACCGGAAAAAACGGCACCGCCCGCGCTACCTTTCACCCATGCTGCAGACCGACTTTGCCCGCGTCCCACGCCTGCAGACGGCGCGGCTGGTGCTGCGCGGCCTCTTCGACGACGATGCGCCGGAAGTGTTCCTGCTCCGCTCCAGCCCGCTGGTGATGCGCTATATCCCCAAGCCGCTGGAAGTGCGCCCGGAAGAGGGCCTGCGCATGGTGGAGGAGTTCCGCAGCGCACAAGCCCAAGGCGAATCCATCATGTGGGCCATCACCATCAAGGGTTCCGACAAGCTCGCGGGATACATCGGCTTTTGGCGCATCCTGCAAGAACACCACCGCGCCGAGATCGGCTACGCCCTGCACCCCGACCTGTGGGGGCAGGGCCTGATGACCGAGGCCGTGGCCGCCGTGGTGGACCACGGATTCCGCCGCATCGGCCTCAATAGCGTGGAAGCCCGGGTGACACCGGACAACACCGCCTCCATCCATGTCCTGAAAGCCACCGGATTCGTGCAGGAAGGCCACTTCAAGGAACACCTCCTGGTGAACGGCGTGTTCACCGACACCCTGGTGTACACGCTGCACACGCCGCTGCACCGGCCGGGCTGAAGCTGGCCATTTGCAAGTACGAGGGCAGGGCCGGCGTGCAGGCGCCGTCGAAACCGTGGTGCCAAGGCGATGCTTGAGGCAGCCCAGGCGCAAAAACCCCAACTACCCGCCGAACACGGGCAAAAGTCACGGTACCTTCGCCCTCCATGCGCCTGCCGGCCTCCCTCATTGCCCTGTGCCTGTGGCTGTGCGCCCTGGCCCAGGCCGCACCGGAGCGCCAGTTCGCCCTCAGCCTCTCCCCTTCCACCGACGGCCAGTTGTTCTGCCTTTTCCTGGTGAAGGTGAAGGACGGCCAGGTGGTGGAAAGCCGCCCCATCACCCGCGACACCTTCATCCGCCAGGCACAGGGCCGCACCTTCAGCCCTGCCAATCCCGATGCCGAGGACCTCTTCCGCAAGTACGACGTGAAGGCATGCACCCTGCCGCCCGACAGCGCGGCCATGGGCTTCCTCACCGATTGCTCCACGCTGGACGACCTCTGGCGGCTGCGCTACTGGGAATATCCGCTGAAGGTGGCCGCCGGCCAGAACACGCCCAAGGGCTGGAGCGAAAAGCCGCTGGCGCCGAGCCCCCGGCAGATGCAGATCCTCTCCTGCTACGGCCTGCGCTTCACCAACGGCCTCATCATCGGCGCCGAACTGTTCCACCTGCTGCACGACATGGGCGAAAAGAACTGGGTGAACGAATACCGCAGCGGCGCATGAACCCGCACACGCCACCCCGCCCGGCAGCCCTGCTCCAGGCCCTGCGCCAGGGCGACCGCACGGCACTGGCCCGCGCCATCACCCTGGTGGAAAGCACCCGCGCGGATGACCGCGGCGCAGCCACCGAACTGCTGCGCATGGCCATGCAGCATCCCGTGCCGTCCGTGCGCATCGGCATCACCGGCATTCCCGGCGTGGGCAAGAGCACCTTGATCGATGCCCTGGGCATGCGGCTGATCGCCAACGGCCACCGCGTGGCCGTGCTGGCCATAGACCCCAGCAGCGTGCGCAGCGGGGGCAGCATCCTGGGGGACAAAACGCGCATGGAGCAGCTGGCCGCACACGACCACGCCTTCATCCGCCCCAGCCCCAGCGCGGGCACCTTGGGCGGCGTGGCCCGCCGCACCCGCGAGGCCATGGTGCTCTGCGAGGCGGCAGGCTACGACCGCATCCTCATTGAAACCGTGGGCGTGGGCCAAAGCGAGGCCGAGGTGGACCGCCTTACGGACCTGAACCTGCTGCTGATGATCGGCGGCACCGGCGACAGCCTGCAGGGCATCAAGCGCGGCATCATGGAGGCCGCCGACCTGATCGCCATAAACAAGACCGACGGCGACAACGAACAACGCAACCAGCGCACCTCCATGGACCTGCGGCAGGCCATTGCCCTGCTGCCCCCGCGCGGCAATGGCCACCGCCCGCCCGTGCTGCTTTGCTCAGCCACCACCGGAATGGGCATGGACAAGCTGGCCGATACCCTGGAGGAGATCGCCGCCCGCGACCTGCAAAGCGGTTACCAGGCCATGCGGAGGCAAGAGCAGGCCCGCTCCTGGATGCACGCCGCCATCGAAGAAACCCTCACCGGGGAGTTCTTCGCCAATGCCCGCGTGAAGCAACTGCTGCCCCACATGGAGGAACGCGTCCGCAACGGCGCGATAGGCCCCTTTGAGGCCGCGGAGGAACTGCTGCGGCAGTTTGCCCTGCGCTGACCCCCCGGTGCGCCCGGCAGCTTGCCCGGCCCGCGGGTACTGCTCAGAACAATTTCCTCACCTCCTCCTTCAGCGCGGCAATGGCCTGCTGCGTGGGCAGGTGGGAAAGTTTGGCCGCCGTCTCGAACACGCGCTGGCTGAGCGCCGACCCGCCTGCGCCGTCCGGAAGGCCTTCCGCGGCCATGTTGATGATGCGCAGCGTTTCCTCCTTGGCCATCCTCACCTGCTGCCACGCCCGGTCGCTCACGTAGATCTGCTGGGTCACATTGTGCTCAAACTCCTCCCGCACCGTGGCCAGCAGCTCACTGTGCAGCGCGTGCGCGCCCATGCCGGTCCTGTGTACCCGGAACACCAATGCCCCGGGCGCAATGCGCTCCAAGAACAGGGTGAGCCGCTCATACGCCTGCAGCCGTAGCGGCAGCGTATGCTTGCGGTCCTCCCGCTTGGCATCCGCCAGCACCTGGCTGTTCACCTCCCGCGAGCGGCTGCCTATGAATTGCCGCATCAGGTAAAACGCCGTGAGGAACACCACCACCGACGGCAGCAGCGCCAACAACACCTGGAAATACTGATCGCCTGACATGCACGCTTGTTTGCGGGCGAAGATCGGCACCGCCGCGCAATTGCGGATGCACGGTGCCCCCCCAGGGCCATCTGGTCTAACGCGCCCTGCGGGCGCGACTTCCAATGGAATTCAAACCACGGATGGACACGGATGAACACGGATCCCGGACCCACCTACCAAGCAAAACAACATTTCCTATCCGTGTTCATCCGTGTGGATCCGTGGTTCAAGGCAGTGTGTGAATGCGCCGCCAGGCGCATGGATAAGGCCCGATAGCCCTGCGGTGCCCCCCAACGCTTCGGCGGCAAGGGCTAATTTCGCGCACCGCCAGCACTGCGTATGCCAGGCGCAACCCCAAAGAGAACATGCACCTTTCCCCCGTCGTCAATGCCATGTCCGAATCAGCCACCCTGCGCATGGCCCAGCGCTGCCGCGACCTGCGCGCCGCCGGCCGCGACATTGTGGACCTCAGCCTGGGCGAGCCCGACCAGGACCCGCCCGCCTTCGCCATGGAGGCCGCCCAACGCGCCATCGCCGAGAACAAGTGGAACAAGTACCCGCCCGTAATGGGCTACATGGACCTGCGCGCCGCCATAAGCGAAAAGTTCAAGCGCGACAACGGCCTGCAGTACGCGCCCGAACAAGTGATGGTAAGCACCGGCGCCAAGCAGGCCATCATGAACGTGATCCTCTCCCTGGCCGGGCCGGGCGATGAGGTGGTGATACCCGCGCCCTACTGGGTGAGCTATGCCGAACAGGTGCGCTTTGCCGGGGCCACGCCCGTGGTGGTACACAGCTCCCTGGAGGAGGAATACAAGCCGCCCATTGCACGCATCGCCGCCGCCATCACCCCGCGCACCCGCGTACTGCTCTACAGCTCGCCCACCAACCCCAGCGGCTCGGTGCTTACCCAGGCGGAGCTGGAGGAACTGGCCGCTGTGGTGCTCAAATGGCCAGGCCTCATGGTGATCAGCGACGAGATCTATGAGCACATCGTCTTCAGCGGCACCCACCGCTCCATCGGCGCCCTACCCGGCATGCTGGAGCGCACCGTTACCGTGAACGGCCTCTCCAAGGCCTTTGCCCTCACCGGCTGGCGCATCGGCTACATCGGCGGACCCAAGTGGGTGGTGCAGGCCGCCAACAAGGTGCAGGGCCAGTTCACCAGCGGCGCCAACACCATCGCCCAGCGCGTGGCCAAGGCATGCGTGGAGGCCGACCCCGCCGTGATCGCCGGCATGCGCGCGGACTTCCTGCGCCGCCGCGACCTGGTGCTCAACGGACTGGCCAAGGTGCCCGGCTGGCGGTGCAACAAGCCCCAAGGCGCCTTTTACGTGCTGCCCGATGTCAGCAGCAGCCTGGGCGGAACCATCAAATCCGCCAACGACCTCGCCATGCACCTCCTGGAGGAGGCCGGCGTAAGCCTGGTGGAAGGTGATGCCTTCGGTGCGCCGGACACCCTCCGCATCAGCTACGCCACCGGTGACGCCCTGCTCACCGAGGCCATCAACCGCATTGCAAGGGCCGTGGCGGCGCTGCCCCGCAACTAAGTTCCGCCATGCGCCCCAAGGAAATCCTCGACCGCTTTGCAGGCCTCACCGCATTGGTGGTGGGCGACGTGATGCTGGACGCCTACCTCTGGGGGCGCGTGGAGCGCATCAGCCCGGAGGCGCCCGTGCCCGTGGTGCAGGTTACCCGCCGCAGCGCACGCCTCGGCGGCGCCGCCAACGTGGCCCTCAACCTGCGCGCCCTTGGCGCCAACGCCGTGGTGGCCAGTGCCACCGGCAATGATCCACAGGCCAATGACCTGCACCGCATCTTCAGCGACGAGGGCCTTGCCACCGCAGGGCTGCTCCGCATGGACAGCCGCACCACCACCGTGAAAACCCGCGTGATCAGCGGCAGCCAGCACGTGGTGCGCGTGGATGAGGAGATGGACGCGGACCTCCCGCCCGCCCTGGAGGAACAATTCCTCCACCACGCCATCGCCCTGCTCCGCAGCACATCACCCCACGTGGTGGTCTTCGAGGATTACGACAAGGGCGTGCTCACCCCGGGCGTGATCGCAGGGCTCACCGCAGAAGCACACCGCATGGGCATTCCCGTGGCCGTGGACCCCAAGCGGCGCCATTTTTTCGATTACCGCGAGGCCGACCTCTTCAAGCCCAACCTGAAGGAACTCCGCGACGGCCTGAAGGTGGACCTGCCCGCAGGGAACTTGGACCTGCTCCGCGGTGCCGTGCGCATGCTGGAGGCCCGCCTGGCGAACAGCACCTCCCTGATCACCCTCAGCGAGCACGGCATCTACGCGCACCGCCACGGCGAGGAAGCCGTCCTTCCGGCACACCACCGCACCATTGCCGACGTTAGCGGCGCAGGCGACACCGTGATCGCCGTGGCCGCACTCTGCCTGGCCCTGGGCCTGCCCCTGCCGCAGCTCGCGGCCTGGGCAAACCTGGCCGGCGGCCTGGTGTGCGAGCATGTGGGCGTGGTGCCCGTGAACCCAAAGGCCCTGCTGGCCGAAGCTGAACGGCTGCACCTGGGCCAAGCCCGATGAACACCACCGTAAAACCCTACGCCGGGCAAGGCTCCAAGCGCGAGCAGGTGGAGCGGATGTTCGACAACATCTCGCCCAAGTACGACCTGCTGAACCGCCTCCTCTCCATGGGCATCGACCAGGGGTGGCGCCGCAAGGTGGTGCGCGCCATCGCCCAGGAACCCGTGGACCGCCTGCTGGACGTGGCCACCGGCACGGCCGACCTGGCCATCATGGCCACCCGGGCGGCAACCCATGTCACCGGCGCCGACATCTCCGCCGGCATGCTGGCCCAAGGCAAGGTGAAGGTGGAAAAGGCCGGCCTGGCAAACCGCATTGAGCTGGTGCAGGCCGATGCCGCCGACATGCCCTTCCCCGACGGCTCCTTCGATGCCGCCACCGTGGCCTTCGGCGCCCGCAACTTCCAGGACCTCCAGCAGGGGATCCTCGGCATGGCGCGGGTGCTGCGCCCGGGAGGAAGGCTCTTCGTACTGGAGTTCAGCCGCCCGCAGCACGCTCCCTTCAAGCAGCTTTTCCACTTCTATTTCCACCGCATACTGCCCCTGATCGGCCGCCTGGTGAGCAAGGACCACGCCGCCTACACCTACCTGCCGGAAAGCGTGGACGCCTTCCCGCAGGGCGCCGCGTTCGAGGACGTGCTCCGCTCCTGCGGCCTGCAGGAAGTGCGGTCGCGCCGCCTCACCTTCGGGGTGGCCACGCTTTACTCCGCCAGGAAATGAACCGCCCCATGCACGGATCAACCGATACCTTCGTTCCTTGAACCGATGCGCCCGCGCAAGCCCCTATTCCTCCTTGCACCCGCCCTGGCCGCGTGCCTTGCCCTGCCCGCCACCGCGCAGCGCGGGGGCGTGAAGGTGCAGAACCTTCCCAACTTCGACCTCCACCGCTTCCACTTCGGCTTCCTGCTCAGCTACAACACCAGCGACTTCCTGATGACGCTGAAGCCCAGTGCCCCGTTCGCCGATTCCGTGCTGGTGATCGACCATGTGAAGCAGCCCGGCTTCAACCTCGGCATTGTGGCGTCGCTGAACATGACCGACAACCTAAGCCTCCGCTTTTTGCCCACCCTCGCCTTCGAGGAGCGCATCCTGCGGTATTCCTTCCGGAAGGCCAATGGCAAGACCGCCAATTTCCAAAAACCCGTGGAGAGCACCTTCCTGGAATTTCCCCTGCTGCTGAAGTTCCGCAGCGACCGCATCAACAATTTCGCCGTGTACCTCATCGGCGGCGGCAAGTTCGGCATCGACATGGGCACCAAGAAGGATGTGAACAATGCGCTGGACGAGGATATCGTGGTGAAGCTCGCCAAGTACGACTACAGCGCCGAGGTGGGCGGCGGCATCGACATGTTCCTGCCTTACTTCAAGTTCGGCATCGAGCTCAAGACCGGCATCGGAATCCCCAACCTGCTGCTGGACGACGGCACCCGCTTCAGCAATCCCCTGCAAAGCCTGCGCACGCGCACCTATGTGCTTACGTTCACCTTCGAGGGGTGAGGGGGTGTTGGTTGTCAGTTGTCAGTTGTCAGTTGTCGGTTGTCGGTTGTCGGTTGTCGGTTGTTGGTTGTCAGTTGTTGGTTGTCAGTTGTTAGTTGTTAGTTGCCAGGGAACATCCGCCAAACAGCCGGCACACGCCCGACCCATGCCCCGCACCATCGACCTCGCCTTGCCGCCCCGGGAGGCTGCGGACCCCGCGCTGGTGCGCCAGGCTGCGGCTGAGGCGTGCGGCCTGCCCGCAGCGCAGGTGCGGGGCGCACGCATCCTGAAGCGGTCCATTGATGCGCGGAGCAAACAGCCCCTGGTGCGCCTGCGGGTGGAAATTTCCACCGATACGGAGTTCCCGGAGCCCGTTAACACACCGCCGCAATTGCCCGATGTACACAAGGGCCGCCCGGTGATCATCGTGGGCTGCGGGCCCGCCGGCCTGTTCACCGCGCTGGGCTGCATCCGGCGCGGCCTGCGGCCCGTCATCCTGGAGCGGGGCAAGGACGTGCGCGCACGCCGCCGCGACCTGGCCGCCATCAACCGCGACCATGTGGTGGACCCCGACAGCAACTACTGCTTCGGCGAGGGCGGCGCCGGCACCTACAGCGATGGCAAGCTGTACACCCGCAGCGACAAGCGCGGCAGCATTGCCCAGGTGCTGGAGACCTTCACGGCCTTCGGCGCATCGCCGGACATCCTGATCGACGCGCACCCGCACATCGGCACCAACAAGCTCCCGAAGATCATTACCGCCATGCGCGAGGCCATTGCGCATGCGGGCGGCGAAGTGCGCTTCGGCACGCGCGTAACCGACCTGCTGGTCCAAAACGGCGCGGTACACGGCGTGCGCACGGCGGCGGGCGATGAATTCACCGCCCGCCAGGTGGTGTTGGCCACGGGCCATTCCGCCCGGGACATTTTTGAACTGCTGCATGCCAAGGGCATCCGCATCGAAGCGAAATCCTTCGCCATGGGCGTGCGCATCGAGCACCCCCAGGAGGTGATCGACCGCATCCGCTACCACTGCACCGTGCGCGACCCCTTGCTGCCGCCGGCCAGCTACAACGTGGTGCAGCAGGTGGACGGGCGCGGCGTGTACAGCTTCTGCATGTGCCCGGGCGGCATCATTGCGCCATGCGCCACCGCGCCCGGCGAGGTGGTCACCAACGGATGGAGCCCCAGCAAACGCAACAACCCGTACGCCAACAGCGGCATCGTGGTGGCCGTGGACCCGCCAGGCAACGCCCCCCTGGCGGGATTGCGCTTCCAGCAGCAGGCCGAGCAGGCCGCCTGGCGCGCCGGCGGCCAACGGCAATCCGCCCCCGCACAGCGCATGGAGGATTTCATCCGCAAGCGGGCCAGCCGCGACCTGCCTGAATGCAGCTACCCGCCGGGCATCGTGCCCGCAATGCTGGACGACGTGCTGCCGCCCGAGGTGTTCAGCCGCCTGCGCGGGGGCCTGCAGGCCTTCGGCGAAAAGATGCGCGGCTACCGCACCAACGAGGCCGTCCTGGTGGCCGTGGAATCACGCACCAGTTCGCCGGTGCGCATCCCCCGCGATCCGCAAACCCTTGAGCACCCCGAGGTGAACGGCCTGTACCCCTGCGCCGAGGGCGCAGGCTATGCCGGAGGCATCGTAAGCGCGGCCATGGACGGACTGCGCGTGGCCGAGGCCATCGCGGCCCAAGGCCAATAGCCCGGAGCATGGGGCTCCCCCCCCGGTTCAGGCCAGCAGCACCGGGATCTTCGCCGCGTTCACCAGCATCCGCTCCTTCTCCGCGTCGGCAATGTGCCTGTACTCATCGGAGGCATGCGCCATGATCGCGATCAGTCCGGCGTTCATCTCTCCGGCAAACCGGATCGTGGCTTCGGCAAAGCCCACGCTGAACACCTTGGCAGGCTCGATCGAATGCACCCAGGCGAGGCCCTCCGCCTGAAAGCGGTCCACCATGCGCTCCGTGTTGGCCGCCAATTCCTCGGAAACCTGCTCGTGCGGCCGCGCCGACTGGAAGATGTGTACCTCCGACCCGAAAGCCCGTGCCAGCAGCACCACCGTGTCCAGCAGGCGGCCGATGTCGTGGTGGCCCGCCACCGGAACCACAATGCGCTCAGGGGCATTCACCGCGCTTTGCTCCTGCACCACCAGGCAGGGGATGGCCGATCTGCGCGCCACCTTCAGCATGTCCGCGCCCAGCAAGGCCTGACGCAAGCCCCGGGGTCCGTGGGTGCCGGAGATCAGCAAGCCGTGGCGCCTCACGCTTTCCTGCGCGATGCCATGCACCACGTCGCCTTCGATCAGCAAGGGTTCCGAGATATCCGCGCAGGCGCACCGGGTACGCTGCTCCGCCATGGCCTTGTCCAATGCGGTGCGCGTGGCCTGCGTGCGTTCGCCCTTGGGCAGCATGTGCAGCAGTGTGATCCGCCCGTCCAAGCGGCGCGCCAGCACCGCCGCGAAACGGAGCGCCGTATCGCTTGCCGCCGTGAAATCCGTGGCGCAGAGTATGTTCATGTCAGGCATCGTGCAGCGATCAAGGGTGCGCAATGCTTGCAAAGTAAGACCAGCGGACTGCATGCCGCTGCCATGCACGCAAAAATTTACGGGATTCGCCGGGTGGGGCCAGGGACCGCTGCGCCGGACCGCAAACGAACCCTTTCGGCGCGCTCAAATGCTGCAATCGGCCATCCCGCACAGCTTGTCCATGTCCTTGATGCGCACCTTTTTACCGGCCAAGGCGATAACCCCGTCCTCCTGCAGCTCGGACAGCGCACGGATCACGGATTCATACGTGCTGTTCGCCAGGGCGGACATCTCCCGCCGGGTGATGGTGTGGGCCAGCAACTTCCTGTCCTTCGCATCAAACCCGAACACGTCGGCATTGATCCGCAAGGCGAGCGCCACGCGGTTCTTCACCGGCATGTTCACCAGGTTCTTGCGCAACTGCTCGGAACGGCCCATTTCATCCGCCACGAACAGCGTGAAATGGTAGCAGAACAGGGCATTGGCGCGCAGCATGTCCTCAAAGACCGCCATCGGCAGGATGTGGACCGATGTGGGCGTAAGGGCGGTGGCCGTCACCGGATAGGTGCGGGCCCTGCGCAGGCCGCGGTGGCCAATGGCAAATCCGTCACCGGCCAGGCGCAGGATCACCTCCACCTCGGGGCTGAAGTTGGTGAACACCTTCACCCGCCCCTTCCCCACCATGTACATGTTGTCGCTCCGCTGGCCTTCCTTGAAGATGGTCTCTCCGGCCTTGAAGGACAAGGTGGTGGTTTGGTCGCGTGCGATCTGCTGCCATTCCGGTGTGCAGTAGGCCGAGAAGAGCTCGATGAGGTTGCCGTGCGTTGCCACTTTGCCAATGTTCGGGCGGCTAAGATGGCGATCATTCGCCGATCGCCGCCAAGCCATGGAAAACCCAACGGCGACCTGCACAAGAGGCCACCGTGTCGCGCCAACCCGACCGGCATGCTTCAGGAATATGCAGCAGGATTTCTACTACGGCCCGAAATCACTGCGGCAGCGTACGCTTCGCCGGTTTTCCCCTCGGCGCAATAGCTTGTGCTATTCCTTCTCGGTGAAACCCGCGCTGCCATTGTGATTTC
>JAFEAI010000096.1 GCA_018266475.1 Bacteroidota bacterium | reverse complement strand
CGCCAAGTTCAACCTCGCGCTTTCCCTGCATGCCGCCACCGATGAGAAGCGAAGCCGCCTGATGCCCATCAACGACACCAACAGCATCGCGGAGCTGATGGATGCCCTGCGCTACTACACGCGGGTCACCCGCAGGGAGGTCACCTTCGAGTATATCCTGTTCCGCGAGGTGAACGATACCCTGGATGACGCCAGGCACCTGGTGCGCCTTTGCAGCCAGGTACACGCCAAGGTGAACCTGATCGAATACAATGCGGTGGACGGCATGGATTTCCGCCGTTCCGACCCCGAACAGACCCTGCGCTTCCAGCAGTACCTGCTGGCAAAGGGAATCACCGCGCGCATCCGCCACAGCCGCGGGCGCGACATCGATGCGGCATGCGGGCAGCTGGCCAACAAGAACCAGCCGGCCAGGGCCGGCGGTGAGCGCCTGCTGAAGCCGGCCACCGCTCAAAAACCGTAGCCCACCTTTACGCCAAGGAACAACACGGGCACATTGCCGTGCTCCTTGGTCACGCTGTAGCTCCAGTGCCGGTCGGCAAGGTCCAACGTTTCATGCACCCGCGTCAAGGAGCGGTTCCGGAAGCCTATGCCGCCGTATAGGTCCCACAGCCAATTGCTGGTGCCGGACAGGCGTTGGTAGCCCGCGTAGAGCCGCAGGTCGTTGTACACCCGTTGGTCCCGCAGGGACACGTCCGTTACCTCGCCGGTGCTGTCCTTCTTGAAAATGTCCTTGCTGTGGTCCAGGTAGGCGAATTCGCCCTGCACGTATGGCCCCTGCGGCTCCAGGTCGTCCGTAAGGTACCAGCGGAAGCCGATGTGGGCCGAGGGTTTTGGGATGATGCGCGTGCCTGCGCTAAAGTCATCGGGCAGGTCGCCCCCAAGCTCGCTGCCGATGTAGTTGCGCACCGTGATCCCCACGGCCAGTTCCGCGCTCAGGCGCGGCGATAGTGCCCGTTCATAATAGACCGGCACCTCCCCCCGCAGAAAGAGCAGCGGGTTGAACTTCAGCACGTTCTTCACGCACTTTACCGTGTCCCATTGGGCCGCCAGCCGTTCCTTGTACAGCACCACGCCGTTGCTTTTTGCCTTGGCTTGCGCTGCCGCGTCCTGCCCCGCGGCAAGCAGGGCCAAGGCGAGGCAAAGTGGATACGGAAGGAACCTCATGCGCCGAAATGTAAGCGGCGGAAACGGGATGTGGCGCATGCGGCGGGCACCAGGCCCGCCCGGCATGCCTTCCGGCATGTCGGGAATTGCGCATACTGCCCATCTTTGCCCGATGGATGCTCCTTCCATGGCACACGCCCCGGTGCTTCCGCGCACCTTGGCGGAGATCCGCGGGCCCGTGGCGCGGGAGATGGAGGTCTTCGAGCAGCGCTTCCGGCAGGCCATGCGCAGCAAGGTGGCCCTGCTGGACCGCGTGATGCACTACATCGTGCAGCGCAAGGGCAAGCAGATCCGCCCCCTGTTCACCCTGCTCAGCGCCCGCCAGTTCGGCCCGGTGAACGAGGCCGGCTACACCGCCGCCGCGCTGATCGAGCTGCTGCACACCGCCACCCTGGTGCATGATGATGTGGTGGACGACAGCAACTTGCGCCGAGGCTTCTTCAGCATCAATGCCCTCTGGAAGAACAAGGTGGCCGTGCTGGTGGGCGATTACCTGCTGAGCAAGGGCCTGCTCCTGGCCGTGGAGCAGGAGCAGTTCGGCCTGCTGCACACCGTGAGCACCGCCGTGCGCGAAATGAGCGAAGGCGAACTGCTGCAGATGGAAAAGGCGCGCGGCCTCAATTTCAAGGAGGAGGTCTATTTCGACATCATCCGGAAGAAAACCGCCAGCCTGATAGCGGCCTGCTGCGCCAGCGGGGCACGGGCGGGAGGGGCAACCGACGGGCAAGTGGACCTCATGCACCGCTTCGGCACGCATGCCGGCACCGCATTCCAGATCAAGGACGACCTGTTCGACTACGGATCCGGAAACGACACCGGAAAACCTTCCGGCATCGACATCAAGGAGGGCAAGCTTACCCTTCCGCTGATCTTCGCCCTGCAACACGTGGATGCCAGGGACCGGCGATGGATGGTGCGCACCGTGAAGCATGAAAGCAGCGACGGGAAGGCCGTGGACCGCCTGATGGCCAAGGTGGTGGAAACCGGCGGGATCGCCCATGCCCGATCGTGCATGTACCACCAGCGCGACCAAGCGCTGGCGCTGCTGCACCAATTGCCCCCCACGGAGGCCCGCATGGCCCTGGAAGGCCTGCTGGAAGTGACCGTGGAACGCAACAAATGAAGCACCGCCCGTTGCATCCGTTCATCCTGGCCGCTGCCTTCGGCCTGGCCGCATGCGGAGGACCCGCCCTGCCGCCCCAGGCCCCGGCACGCGACACCACGGCAGCCCCGGCCCCGCAGGTGGTATCGGACGGGCCCATGAAGGTGATCGGCGCGGGCGGGGTGCTGCAAATGGAAGGGAACATGAAGGCCGGCAAGCGGGACGGCGTGTGGACCAGCTTCTTCGCCAACGGGCGGGAGCGCAGCCGAAGCGAATACCGCGATGGAAAGCTCCAGGGGATAGCCACCGTGTACCGCGAAAACGGCGCCCTGTACTACACCGGCCAGTACCGCAACGACAAGGAGGTGGGGCAGTGGCGGTTCTACGACGACCAGGGCAACCTGCTGCGCACCGTGGAATACGACAGCACCGGCGCAGTTATCAACGATCGGGAGGAAGCCCATTGAGCAGGAGATAAATTCGCGGTCCGGTTTTTCCGGCCCGTGAACCTTACCGCCCGTGATCCAGCCGCACTCCATCCAGCAGGTAAAGGATGCCGTCCGCATCGAAGAGGTGCTGGGCGAGTTTGTGCAGCTCAAGCGCAAGGGGCCGCGCTACCTCGGGCTGTGCCCGTTCCACAACGAGAAAACGCCCTCCTTCAACGTAAGTCCGCAGCTCGGCATCTACAAGTGCTTCGGATGCGGCGAGAGCGGCGATGCCATCTCCTTCCTGCAAAAGCAGGAGCACCTCTCCTTTACCGAGGCGGTGCGCTGGTTGGCCAAGCGCTACCAGATCGAGCTGGAGGAGGAAGCCCCCTCCCCGGAGCAGCAGCTGGAGCAGGATGAGCGCGAAAGCCTCGGCGTGGTGCAGCAGTGGGCGCTCACCTGGAGCGTGGGGCAGTTGTGGGAAACCGAAGAGGGCAGGCACATCGGGCTGGCCTATTTCAAGGAGCGCGGGTTCCAGGAGGCCACCATCAGGGAGTTTCAGCTGGGCTACGTGCCCGAGCGCGGCGATGCCTTTGCCAAGGCCGCGCTGGCGCATGGATTCCAACCGGAGCTGCTGGAAAAGGCCGGCTGGGTGAAGCTGCGCGAGGACGGGTCCGCATGGGATTTCTTCAAGGGCCGCGTCACCTTCCCCATCCATGGGCTTACCGGACAACCCATCGGCTTCGGGGCCCGCACCCTGAAGAGCGACAAAAAGCTGCCCAAGTACTTCAACAGCCCGGAAAGCGCCCTGTATGTGAAGAGCCGTTCACTCTACGGCATTGCCCAGGCGAAGAAGGCCATCGTGGAGCAGCGGTCCTGCCTGCTGGTGGAGGGCTATACCGACGTGATCAGCCTGCACCAGGCGGGCATTCGCAATGTGGTGGCCAGCAGCGGCACCAGCCTTACCGTGGAGCAGGTGCGCCTGATCAAACGCTTCGCGCCGGCCGTTACCATCCTCTACGATGGCGATGCCGCCGGCATCAAGGCCTCCTTGCGCGGGGTGGACCTGGTGATCGCCGAGGGCCTGGGCGTGAAGGTGGTCGCGCTGCCCGGCGGGGACGACCCGGACAGCTTTGCCCGGAAGCACGCCAGCGGACAGATCAATGCCTTCCTGGAAACCCATGCCAAGGATTTCCTCGTGTTCAAGGCGGACCTCCTGGTGGGCGAGGCCGGCAACGATCCCGTGAAGAAGGCCGCCGCCATCCATGACCTGGTGGAGAGCATCGCCCTGGTGCCCGACCTGGTGCTGCGCTCGCTGTACGTGAAGCAGTGCGCCGGCATGTTCGAGGTGCCCGAGCAGGCCCTGGTGAGCGAAATGAACAAGGTGCTGCGGAGGGCCTACCGCAAGCACTTGGGAGGCGATGCGGCGGCCGAGGCCGCTGAGCTGCAGGCACCGGAGGTGGCACCGCCGCAGCCCCGGCCAGAAGATCCGGGCACCTCGCCCCAGGAACGCGACCTGCTGCGCATGCTTATCGCCTACGGCCAGCAGCGGATCACCGCACCCATGGTGGATGAGGACGGTACCACCACCGAGGAGGATTATTCCGTGGCCGAGTTCATCTTCCAATCCCTGGCCGTGGACGACATCATGCTGGAGGATCCCCTCTTCCAGGCGATCTTCCGCGATTACCGCACCGCGCACAACATGGGCCTCGCCGTGGATCCTTCCCGCTACATCGACAATGACGACCCCGAGTGGCGCAACCTGTGCATAGAGCTGCTTACGGACCGCCACCAGCTGAGCGAAAATTGGACCGCCAAGCACAAGATCCACGTCATGCATGAGAAGGACCAGCTCTTTTATGCCGTGCAGCAGGCCCTGAACATCCTGAAGGAACGCCGAGTGGACCGCCTGCTGAAGCAGGGGCAGGAAGAGCTGAAGGCGATCACCGACGAGCACGAACTGGAGCAGCGCATGCAAAGGCTGAAGCGGCTGCTGGATGTCAAGATGGCCCTGGCCCAGATCACCGGCCGCGTGGTGGTGGGGTAGGTCCCGCTTCGGCACCGCCCCTTTGGCACAGCTCCGCAACAGCTCTTCCAGCCTCCGGATACCCCAGTGCTGCGGCCCGCTCCAGGTCGGGGCAGCCCTCCGCCCCCTGCCGCAACTTGGCAATGCCCCGCAGAAACCAGCCGGCGGCGTTGCCCGGGTCACTCCCGATCACGGCATTCAGGTCGGTGATCGCGGCTCCATTATCACCCAACCAGCCCAAGCTGATCGCCCGGTTCAACAGGCAATCAGTTGGCCGGTCATAGCCATAGGCCAGTGCAAGTGAATACTCGCGTATGGCATTGCGATGATCCCCGGACCCGGCCATGCGTTGCGCCAACCGGTAGTGGGCTGGTGCAAAGTCCGGCCTCCGATGGATCGCTTCCAAGAGGTCCGCACGGCCGAGCTCCGCTTTGCCTTGCTGGAGATAGCACATTGCCCGCTGGTAATACGCGGTGAACGTATTGGGATGATCAGGGGCTATGCTGATCACTTTTGAAAAATCACTGATGGCCGAGTCGCATTGATGCAAAGAAGCGTTTACCACCCCTAAGCCGAGCCATGCCTGCGGGTAGTCATTATTTAACTTCGTGGCCATGGAAAAGTGGTCCCGTGCTTCAGATAGCCGGTTCACCCGCCTATATGCATTGGCCAAATTGAATTGGGCGATATCACTATCAGGATAGCGGCTCACTACATTTTTGAACATCGCCAGTTCATCATTCCATAAATGCGTCCGTCCTTGAGCTGCATGGATGTTGATGGAAATGAGCACGCAAACCGCGCCAATGGAAATCGGGGCTGCCACCTTGAAATGGCTTGGAATGCGAAAAAGAAACGTGGAGATAAGAAAAAATACGGGAAAGCAGGCCACATAACCATAGCGGTCAGCTGTCAATGCTTCTCCAAATGGAATCAACTGCAACAAGGGGATAAGAGGTCCAATAAAGAGCAGCAACAGGCCTATCCGCTTCCTGCGTTGTAATCCAGGTTTAAGGGAAATGAATAGTGCAAAAAGCAATCCCCCAATGCCTATGGCTAAGTGATACCACCGCAGTTCTTGCGGTATCGGATAAAGAGCGGACAGGTGGAACGGAAGGACCATGCGCAGCACATATTGACATAGTGCATAGGCGGCGAACACACACCGCTCCACCAACGGTGCATTTAGCCGCCCCGGTCGTAGGTAGCCATCATGGGCTTGTGCCCATATCGCGATCAATCCGAAACCGATGGCAACGAAAACAAATAAGGCAAGGCCAAGCCATCGTTTTGTGAGGGTTCCTTTATTCCCGGTAAGTAGGGCAATACCGAACAAACTTATCGGTAACATGACCGCTGTCGCCTTGGAAATGATCCCTAAAATGAAGAATATCAATACCAAGAAATAGCTCCATTTGGAACCGTTGCCGCAGTATCGGTTGTACTGCAGCATGGCTAAAAAATAGAAAAGACCGCTAAGAACGGTTTTCTGCTGGGAAATCCAAGAAACGGATTCAACTTGAACGGGGGAGGCAACGAACAAAAGCGCAGTGCCTAATGCGACGTATTGTTCCTTGGAGAGCGCATCAGCCAAGCGGTAGACGACAATTGCACAGCAAACATGAAGCAGGATGCTGACCAAATGAAACGGCCATGGATCCCCTTTACCGGCATGCCATTCCAGCATGTACGCCATCATGGTCAAGGGCTGGTAATTTCCCAGGAAGGTGCTTCTGAAGAATGTATTGAGATTGGAAAAGGCGAGGTGATGGACCAGCGTATTATCGACCACCAGGTCCTGGTCGTCCCATTGGAAATAGCCAGATGCAAAGCTGGCCCTATAAACGAAAATGCCAATGCAGATTATCGATAGTATGGCTGCCCACTTGGAAGAGGAGGCCATTGTTTTCGGCATAATCAGAGGATTGTTTCCCCGCTTCTTGCAGCTCCCGCTACTTTAGGCCCATGGCCCATGCACACACGCACGAAGGAAGACATTCCGGGCATTCGCATCCCTCCGGAGCGCGCAATCTACGCATGGCCTTCTTCTTCAACCTGGCCTTCACCGTGGTGGAGGTGTTCGGCGGCCTTTGGACCAACAGCATGGCCGTGCTCAGCGATGCCTTGCATGACCTGGGCGATTCGCTGGTGCTAGGGGCCGCATGGTACCTGAGCCACATTGCCGTGCGGGGCCGCGACGGCAAGTACAGCTACGGGTATGGCCGCTACGGCATGCTGGGCGGTTGGCTTACCGCGCTGGTGCTGGCCGTAGGCTCCCTGGTCCTCATGGTGTTCACCCTTGCCCGCATGCACGCCGGGCACCAGCCCCATGCGGAAGGCATGATGGCCCTGGCCGTGTTCGGCCTGGCCATGAACGGCATTGCTGCCTGGAAGCTGCACGGCGGAAGTTCGCTCAATGAACATGGCGCCTTTCTGCACCTGATGGAGGATGTGCTCGGCTGGGCCGCCGTGCTGGTGGGAGCCGTTGTGATCCGCTTTACCGGATGGGGCATCGTGGATTCCTTGCTGTCCATCGCCATCAACATCTACGTGCTCTTCAACGCGGTGCGCACCTTGCGCAAAGGCACCGGCATCCTGATGCAGCGCCTGCCGGAGGGAATCGACGGGGAGGCCATCACCATGGCCTTGCGCGCCTTGCCGCATGTAACGGGCTCGCACGACCAGCACGCCTGGTCGCTGGACGGGGAGTATGTCATCCTTACGGTACACCTGGAAGTGGATACCACCGATGCGGAGGAGCGGGCGCAGCTCACCGCCTCCGCACGTGAGCTGTTGCAGCGCATGGGCGTAAACCACGCCACCATCGAGATGGAACGGCCGCAGGACCTTTGCGAATTGGCGCACCATTGATCAAGATGACCTGGCAGAAACGCGCTTTCCGCCTGTTGGCGGCCATCAACCGCAGGGTGCTGCCCAAGCAATGGCACCGCGACCTGGCGCGGCTGGGCACCGCACGGAAGCTGCTTGCCGCCTACCGCTACTGGGTAACGCGCAACGCGCTCTGATCGCCTCGACCTACTCCACCATCAGGCGCTGCACCGGGAACTTCGCTCCCCCTTGCAGCCGGATGGTGTAGGCCCCGGGCGCCAACCGCGAAATGTCCAGCACCTGGCGCGCGGCCCCCGCCAGGGCGGGTAGCGCTTGGCACAGCACGGTGCGGCCGTTCACATCAGCCACCACTGCGGTGAGGCCCTGGGATGCTTGCGCCCCATGCAGGTCCAGCACCACCTGCCCATGCGCCGGGTTGGGGTGCAGGGCCATGTCCGCGGCCGTCCCTTGCTCCGGGCCGATGCCCACGGTGCAGGGCGCGCTGAGCAGCGTAACCACTACAAATGCCGTGTCCGCAGGGCAGGGTGGCGAGGTAACAATGTACATGTATGCGCCCGGGCCCGCCCCGATGTCCACCGGCTGGTTCCAGTACGTGATGCCCAGCCCCGTGGGGGAATACCAGATCCCGGTGGTGGAGCCGCCCCATACATAGCTGCTCAGGTCCACATAGTTCTCATCGGCGCAGAAGAAGGCGGTTCCGCCCGTGCCGGCATTGGACGGGGCGCCGGGCTGCACGGTGACCGTGGCCGTGCTGCCTGCGCATGGCGGGGTGCCGTCCACATGGTACACATAGTTCCCGGGGGCGCTAACGCCAGGGGTGAAGATGCCCGAGGTGCCAGGGCCCGTCCAGGTGCCGCCCGGGGTGGGCGTGCCGCCCAGCTTGCCGATGAGCGGAACGGCAGGGGCGCCCGGTGCGGTGCATAGGGTGACGGTGGCGTTGCTGCCCGCACTGGTGTTCGGCAAATAGGAAATGGACAGCATCTGGAACTGCATCTCGCACGGGGAGGGAAGGTCGAAGTGGTACATGTAATCACCCGCCATGCTGGTGCCGGGAGTGAACATGCCGTTGGGCACGGTCTCCAATTGGGGATCCATCCACAGCCCCCCCGGGTCAGGGTTGCCCCCCAGGCGGCTGGTGAGCTGGAATGGCGCGGCATTGGGGCACACTTGGATGGCCGTGTACTCGCCGGGGTTCGGCAGCACCGGCGCCTGGATGGTGAGGTTGCCGTTCCAGGTGTTGAGGACGTTGTTGTTGTACCGCAGGCTGAAATGCAGCGTGTATTGCCCGGCTGCAAAGGGGCCCATGGGCCCTACCGGCTTGTTGAAGGGCACATTGCCCGAAGCCCCGGTGTTGAGGTCGAACACCAACGTGATGTCATTGGTGCCGATGGACGTGTTCACGTATGTGAATTCCATGCCCGCAGGGCCGGTGCCGATCACGTTGAACGTGGCGGGCACGCACGCATGGAGCGGGTTGGGGTTCACCGTTACGTTGGTGATCTGCTGCGCGGAAACAAAGGTGCCTGCAAGCAGGGAGGGGAGGAGGAGTGAACGATGCATGTGGATGGGGGTCGGTGCTCAAAAATAGCAGGATTTCCATGCACCCGTCTAATTTGGCCCCATGCGCCCGGTTCTTTTCCTTGCCTGGATTTGTTGGGCGGGGCTGCTCACCGCCCAGGTGCGCATCAATGAAGTGCAATGCACGCGCATGCCGGGCACCAGCGGTGAAGGACCCGATGGGGATTGGGTGGAGCTGTACAATGCAGGGAGCCGCACCGTGGACCTTGGGGGCCACCTCCTGGTGGCCAAGGGCCGCACCGCGCGCGTGCCGCCAGGGCTGGTGATCGCCCCCGGCGCGTTCCGTGTGCTGTGGTGCGGCAAGCAGGCACTTGCAGACCATATCCCGCTCAAGCTTCCGCGCATGGGCGGATCGCTGTTGCTGATCGCACCCGACGGGGCTACCGTGCTGGACCTGTTTTCCTGGCCCCTGCTGCCCCCGGGGGTGTCCATAGGCCGCGCGGTGGACGGGGAGCGCGCCTGGGGCTTTTTCCAGGAGCCCACGCCCGGGGGGCCGAACAAGCGCGCATGCCCCACGCTGTGGCCTCCGCCGCAATTCAAGCAGACGGAAAGGGGGTTGGTGATCTCCGCGCCGGATGGGGCGGAGACCTGCTTCACCACCGACGGAACCGTGCCCACGCCCCGCTCGGCGCACTGGACGGTTCCGCTCGCTTTGCCGGCGGGTACCGTGGTACATGCACGGAACATGGCCGCAGGCGCACCGCCGGGCCCTGTGGCCGTGTTCACCGCAGGCCTGCCCGATTCCGCATGGGCGCTGGCGATCGACCAGGCCGACCTGTACGGCCCTGCCGGCATCGCGGACACGGCCACGGGCAATTTTGCGCGCAGCGGAAGGGCGTGGCAGCGGCAGGCCTGGCTGCAGCAGGGCGGCACGGCCCTGCCGGTGGGCCTTTCCATTGCCGGCAGCGGCTCGCGCAGCCTGCCCAAGCGCAACTACAAGGTGGCGGTGCGCGACCGCTTCGGCGGCACCGATGCCCTGCACCTGCCGGACGGTACGGCGTGGCGCACCATGGTGCTGAGGGCTGATGCCACCCCGCACGCATTCCTGCGCAATACGTTCATGGAGGAGGTGGCGCGCCGGGGCGGGGGAAGGGTGGACGTGCAGCCGGGCCTGGCGGTGCCGTTGTACCTCAACGGGGCCTACCAGGGCCTCTACCGGGCCATGCCGGCCAAGGGCGGAGAGTGGCTGCGCAGCCTGAACAAGGGCGCGGAGGTGCAGGTGGCCGCGGACGATGGGGAGCACCAGCTGCCCGAGAGCTACAAGCGGACCGCCGCAGCCTTGCTGGGGGATTGTTCCCGGGACAGCCTGGAGCGCCTGATCGACCTGCGCAGCTTGGTGGAACTGGCCTGCTTCGACCTGTGGACCGGACGCGCGGACCACGAGATCAACGTGCGCGCCTGGCGCTCGGCCGGGCCTGCCGGGCGGTGGCGCTGGGTGATGTACGACATGGACCAATGGGCGCCGCCTGCCGAGCGCACCGTGGAACGCATGTGCGGGGCCAGGTCGGCGGAGGAACCGTTCCTGCCCCAACTGCTGGGCCGAAAGGACCGCCAGCAACTGTTCCTGGCGCGCTTCACCGCGCTTTGCGCCACCGTCCTCAGCCCGGGCCAGGCCCGGGGGCTGGCGGATTCACTGGTTGCGCGGCACGGCCCGGCCATGTTGGCGGACCATGCACGGTGGAGCGGAAGGATGCCCATGGTGGCGCCCGCGGAAGCGCATGCCGCCCTGGTGCGCCACATCACGCAACGGAATGCGGAGGTGCTCCGCCAATTGGCCGAGCACACGGGCAGGGCCCAATGCCGCCTGTCCGTGCAGGTGGAGCCTGCGGGCGCGGGCATTGTGGCGGTGGAGGGCCTGGCCTTGGCGGGAAGCCGGACCGCAGTTGAGGGCTTTGCCGGCGTGCCGTTGCAGCTGGAGGCCAAGCCTGCGGCGGGCATGGAGTTCGACGGGTGGCGCGGTGTTGCCGCCCAGGAAGCCGGGATCACCCTGGCGCCCCAAGGGAACATGCGTCTTGTGGCGGTCTTCAGGCCCCAGGCACTTTCACGCAAGGGCGGCCTGTAGCAGGGATTCAAAGAGAAGCCGCCCGTCGGTGTTGCCCAGCAGCGGGTCGGTGGCGCGTTCCGGGTGGGGCATCATGCCGAACACGTTCCGCCCGCGGTTGCACACCCCGGCAATGTTCTCCGCGCTGCCATTGGGGTTGGCCTCCTCCCTGAGCCGGCCTTCCGCATCGCAGTAATGGAAGAGCACCTGGTCCTCGTCGTTCAGGGCGCGCAGGGTATCGCTGTCCGCATAGTAGCGGCCTTCACCATGCGCGACCGGGATGCGCAGGGGCTTGTCCTTCAGGCCGGCCGTGAGCACCGTATTGCGTGATGCCGGCCGGATCCACACATTGCGGCAGGTGAACTTCCGGCTCTCGTTGTGCAGCAGCGCGCCCGGCAGCAGCCCGGATTCGCAAAGCACCTGGAAGCCGTTGCACACGCCGAAGACCAGGCCGCCCTTGCGTGCATGGGCGGCCACCTCCTGCATGATCGGGGAGAAGCGGGCGATGGCGCCGCTGCGCAGGTAGTCGCCGAAGGAGAACCCGCCGGGCAGCAGCACCATGTCGCAGCCTTTGAGGTCGTGCTCCTTGTGCCACAGCCGCTCCACGCGCCCCTGCGTGATGGATTCCACGGCATGCACCATGTCCTCATCGCAATTAGATCCAGGAAAGGTGACAACGCCGAACTTCATGGTCGATCACAGCTTGTTGCAGCTTGGACTGCACGCTGCGGCACAAAGTTAACCAATGTGGCATTCGGACCGGTCCAAAGGACGATCCGAATGTCTACAGCGGTGTTAGCCGGGTGTACAGGCAAATGGCCGGATAAGGTGCGAAGCCGAGATCGGACCAGATTGCATGCCGCAACGGTATTATACCATTTAGACACTCAATACCACCCGATCTGCTTGCCCTCTTTCCGGATGACTTCTCCGCGCATCGGGTCCCGTAGGCACCGCTACGCAACCCGATGCGCGGATCGTCCTCCGAACAGATTGCGGCGCAGCTTTGGCCGGTCTTGAGTGTCTAAATGGTATTGGCTCAACCCGCCCACCGCGCCCAGCAAGCCAGCAGCAGCAACGCCCACGGCACGGCATCGGCCCAGGTTGCGCCCCGCTGCTGTGGCTGCAGCAGCGGGGTGGCTGCCAGCAGGGCGCCGGGTGCGGCCATCAGCACCGGCGGGATCCGCCGGTCCAGCCACCAGGCAAAGCACGCCAGGAGGGCCATGGCGAAGGCGAACGCCAGGAAGGAGGCCCTGATGTTCTTTTCGCGCAGCACGCTGCGGCCGTACATGGCGCCGAAGGAGATGATCGCCGCCAAGGCCAGCGCCCCCAGCACTGCGGTGAGCACGATGCGGTACATCCAATGCGCCTCCTTGGGTGCAAGTACATCTTTGGGGAAGTGGAGCGAGGCCGCAGGGTGCCATGTTCCGGGGGCCAGAAAGTGTACCAGGCCCCAGCCTGTGGCCAGCACTGCGGCCATGCCCGCCACGGGCAGCACGTATTCGCGGAAGTTCAGCGGACGGGTATGGGCCAGGGTGGCCCACAGCACCACGATGAGGAAGCCGTAGGGCAGGTAGAAGAGGCTGGCCAGGCCGAGCAGGAGGCCGCCATCAAACAGGGCGCCCCGGATGTTGGCGCGGCCCACCGCACGCCATAGCAGGCCCAGCGCCCACAGCACGGGCCAAAGGCCCACCATGGCGGGGTCCGCCAACAACCCGAAGGGTGCCAGTGCCAGCAACAGCGGGAAGAGCAAGGCCGGCAGGTGGTTCCGCCGCACATACAGCTCCGCGTTGTTGGCCAACCGGTCCAGGCTGTAGGCCACGCCGAAGGTGATGGCCACGGACACCGCAAGCGCCGCCCAGGGGGAAAGGGCCAGCAGCCATTGCACGGGCCGGTGGAAGGGCATGCCCTCCACCATTTCGCGGGCAGGCAGGTCCGCCAACGAAAAATAGGAGGTGCCCCCGGTGCCGGCCCCCGGCCAAAGCAGCAGCAGCAACAGGGGCACCGGGAGGTAGGCCGTGGGGCGGTCCTGGCGGAAGTGCCTTGTCAGCATGTGCCCTGCGGGTTGTGGTGCCAACGACCGGTGCGGCTATATTTGCCCCTCCAACACAAGGAATCATCCATGACCTCCACAAGCGTCTTCTTTGGTATCGGCCATTTTGTTCAGTGGGTGCTGAAGGCTTGGGAGGCGGCCAAGTGGAGCGCGCCGGTGGTGATCATTGCCGTGCTGCTTTTCGGCATGGGGTACTGGCTGGCCAAGGAGCGCACGCTGACGCGCAAGGCCAAGGAGCGCGGTGATTTCATTTGACATCGAGCTTGGCCCCTTCGGTGCGGCCCGCGGGGCTGCGCAGCAGGTCGTGGCCGATATCCGTGCGGTGGGCCTTCCCTTCAAAGTCGATCAACGCCGCATTGGCGTACGTGTTCAGGATGGCATGCTCCAGGTCCTTGCCAAAGGCGGCTACGCTGAGCACGCGGCCGCCATTGGTCACTAATTGCCCGCCTTCCATGGCCGTGCCGGACTGGAACACCAGGGCCCCCTGCACCAGGGGCAGGCCCACCACGGGCTTGCCGGTGGCGTACTTGCCGGGGTAGCCCTCGGAGGCCAGCACCACTGCGGCGCAGGTGCGGTCGTCCACGTCCACGTGGCGTTCGCTGAGGGTGTTGGTGGCGATCCCCTCGAAGAGGTCCATGAGGTCGCTGCGCAGGCGGGGCAGAATGGCCTGTGTCTCGGGATCGCCCAAGCGCACATTGTATTCGATCACGTACGGGTCCCCGTCCACGTTCATCAGCCCCATGAAGAGAAAGCCTTGGAAGGGGATCCCTTCGCTGCGCAGCCCCCGGATGGTGGGCACGGCGATGCGGTCATGCACCTTGGCCATGAACTCCTTGTCGGCAAAGGGTACGGGTGACACGGCGCCCATGCCGCCGGTGTTGGGCCCGGTATCCCCGTCGCCGATGCGCTTGTAGTCCTTGGCCGGAGGCAGCATCTTGAAGGCCTCCCCGTCGGTGATCAGGAACGCGGAAACTTCGATTCCCTTGAGGTATTGCTCGATCAGTACGCGGTCGGCCGCCTGGCCGAGCGATTTTCCGCCCAGCATGTCGTGCAGCGCCTGCTCGGCTTCGCGCCGGTCGGCGGCCACCACCACGCCCTTGCCCTGCGCCAGGCCGTCGGCCTTAATGACATAGGGCGCATGTAGGTGCTTGAGGTGGGCCAGGGCCTCTGCCAACTGGTCCTTGCCAAAGGCGCGGAAGGCTGCCGTGGGAATGTTGTGCCGCAGCATGAACTCCTTGGCGAACTCCTTGCTGCCCTCCAAGCGGGCCCCGGCCTTGCCAGGGCCGATCACGGTGACGCCCTTGAGCTGGGGATCCGCCGCAATGCGGTCGTGGAGCCCGTCCACCAGCGGGGTTTCAGGCCCCACCACCACCATGCGGATGCGCTTGTCGATGATCAATTGGCGCAGGGCGCGGTGGTCCTTCACGTCGATGTCCACATTGCGCCCGTGCCGCACCGTGCCGGGGTTGCCGGGGGCGATGTAAAGTTCGTCCAGCAGGGTGCTTTGGGCCAGTTTCCAGGCCAGGGCATGCTCCCTGCCGCCGCTGCCGATCAAGAGGACGTTCATGGGGGAAATCCGTTTGTACAAAGGAAGGGCCGTTTCCCCGTGCGGGAAAATGAAGTTGCCAACAATTCAACAAGGGCGGCGGTGAAGGCGGGCCTCAGCGCACCAGGCCGGCCGCGATGGCCACGCGCACCAGTGCGGCCACATTGTGTACCGCGAGCTTTTTCATGATGTTGGTGCGGTGGGTGTCCACCGTGCGCGGCGAGATGAAGAGCCTGTCGCCGATCTCCTTGTTCGTAAGGCCCTCGGCCAAGGCGCCGAGCACCTCGATCTCGCGGTCGCTGAGCGCGCCCAGCTTGCCGGACCGTGTTGCGCCCCGTTGCATCAGCAGGGCCTCGGTGACCGCCTTGGAATAGTGCTTGCGCCCCTTGTGTACTTCCTCCACGGCGTGCAGGAGCTCATCGCGCCCGCTGGTCTTCACCACATAGCCGTCGGCACCGTGGTCCATCAGGTGGCGCACCATGGCGGGGCCGTCCTCCATGGTGAGGATGATGACCTTCACCGAAGGCCAGCGCTGCTTGATCTGCTGCATCACCTCGGAGCCTTCCATGCCCGGCATGTTGAGGTCGAGCAGGACAAGGTCCGCGGCGGCGTGTTCCAGCCGGGCCAGCAGTTCAGGCCCGTTGGTGGCCGATCCCAGGTAATCGATCCACGGCACATCGGCCAGCAGGCGCTCCACGCCTTCTATGACGATGCGGTGGTCGTCGCAAATGAGCACGCGTGCGGGTCCGGCGGTTCCTTCCATGGTCTTCAATGCGGGCGCAAGATCGGATGTTTTCAGGTTGCCGCCCCGGCCAAGGGCACGCGCAAGGTGGCCAGCACGCCGCATTGCTCGCCGTTCGCGAAGGAGAAGGTGCCGTGCAGGGCACGGACGCGTTCCCGGATGTTGTGCAGGCCGATGCCGCTGCCGTGCGGTGTGCCGGTGATCCCTTTGCCGTCATCTTCGTAGATAAACACCAGGTGCTCGCGGTTCTTGAGGAGTTGCAGGTTCACATGGCGGGCCTCCGCGTGCTTCATCGTGTTCTGCACCAGCTCCTGCATCACCCGGAAGACACCGACCTCCACTGCGGGCGGCAGGCGCGCTTCAAGCCCGTGATGCTCCAGCTCATGGGTGATGCCGGCGCCGCCCAGCGAACGCTGCAGCATGTCCGCCGCCGCTGCCGGCAGGCCGACCTTCTCCAGGGCCTGGGGCATCAGCGCATGGGCGATCGCGCGCACTTCGCGGCCCGCATCCGTGGCGATGGCCAGGGCTTCCGCAGCGGCCTCCTGCCGGGGCTGCCCGGCACCGGACACCGGTGCGGCCATCTCCTCCAGCCGGTATTTCAGGCCGGTGAGCTGCTGCCCGATGCCGTCGTGCAGTTCCGCGGCGATCCGCTTGCGCTCCCGGTCGGTGGCCTGCAGCACGCCCTGCAGCCCGGCCTCGCGCTCACGGATCAGCGCGGCATCGTGCCGGGCACGCGCACGGCGCTGGCGCACTTGCACCAGCAGCAGGGCGCCCATCAGTGCCAGGGCGGCCATCCCGATGGCGAGCACAAGCCAGAACCGGCGGCGTTCGTTGCCCGCCTCCAGCTCGGTGATCTGCAGGCGCTGCGCCTGGATGCGGCGTTCCTTCTTTTCCGTCTCGAACCGGGTCTCGGCCTCGGCCAGCTGCCTGCCCAGTTCGGCGTTGAACACGGAGTCCTTCAGGGTGGAATACTGTTGGAAGTAGGAGAATGCGCTGTCGCCCGGGTTCAAGCGGGCATGCAGCCGGGCAAGGTCGAGCAGGGCCTGCATTTCCTCGCTGCGCGCCCCTACCTCGCGGCTTATGTGCAGGGCGTTGGCCAGCAGGGTGCGCGCCTCCCGGGTGCGCCCTTGCCGCAACCGGGTGCCGCCAAGGCCCACCAGCGAGGAGGCGGTGCCCTTGCGGTCGCCTGCGGCCGTGCGCAGCGCCAGGGCTTCGCCATAATCGCGGGCCGCCTGTTCCAATTTCCCCTGGGCCATTTCGATGCCGGCCAGGTTGTGCAGTTGCACGGCCAATTCGGCCTCCAGGCCCTTTGCGCGGAAAAAACCGATCGCCTCGCGGTAGTGCCCGGCGGCGGTTGCCGTATCGCCCAGTTGCGCTTCCACGTTGGCCATGTTTCCGCGTGAAGCCGCCAGGCCGGGGCCGTCGCCGATGCGTTCGCGGATGGCGGCCGCCCTGCGGTGGGTGGCCAGGGCTTCGGGCAGGCGCTTGAGGTTGAACTGCAGGATGGCGATGTTGTTGAGCAACGTGGCCTCATGGGCGGGCGGACCGGTGCGCTCGTAGATGGCCAGGGCCTTGAGGTCTTCCTCCAATGCGTCCTCCAGGCGGAAGCGTGCCTGGTGGATGATGCCGAGCTTGTTGTGTATGGCGGCCATGCCTGCGGAATCGGCAAGCCGGGTGCGCAGCGCGAGCGACCGCCCCAGCAGGCTTTCGGCCTGTGCATACCTGCTGCGGTCAATGTCCAGGATGGCCAGGTCGTTCAGCGCTTGGGCCTGGCCCTTGCGGAAGTGCAGCCGTTGCGCCAGCTGGAGGGCGGCATGGCCGAAGGAGGCGGCGCTGTCGGCATCCGTGCGGCGGTAGGCAAAGCAGAGGTCGGACAAGGCCAGCACCTTGGCGGTGTCGTCGGGCATGGCCAGCACCTTGGCGGGGTGTTGTGCCCCGGTCGTGGGCGCAAGGCCGGCGCAGGCCAGCAGCCAGGCGGCCCGGGGGCGGCGTGCGGCGCGGATGATGGCTGGGCCGGGGGGCATGGCGTGTCCTGTGCCGGTGCAGCGGGCCTAGAGCGGAATGTTCCCGTGTTTCTTGCGCGGATGCCGCTCCGCCTTGTTGCGCAGCATGCGCAGGGCCTCGATCACCTTGCGCCGGGTTTCGCGCGGGTGGATCACCTCGTCGATGTAGCCGCGGGCGGCCGCCTCGTACGGATTGGCGAACCGCTCCTTGTATTCGGCCTCCTTCTCGGCGAGCTTGGCCGCCGGGTCCTTGGCGTTCTTGATCTCGTTGCGGAAGATGATCTCCGCGGCGCCCTTGGCGCCCATCACGGCGATCTCGGCCGCTGGCCATGCGAAGTTGATGTCGCAGCCGATGTGCTTGCTGTTCATCACGTCGTAGGCGCCGCCGTAGGCCTTGCGGGTGATCACGCTGATGCGGGGCACGGTGGCCTCGCTGAAGGCGTACAGCAGCTTGGCCCCGTGGTTGATGATGCCACGCCATTCCTGCTCGGTGCCGGGCAGGAAGCCGGGCACGTCCACGAACACCAGCAACGGAATGTTGAAGGCATCGCAAAAGCGCACGAAGCGGGCCGCCTTCAGGCTGGCGTCAATGTCCAGCACCCCGGCCAGCACCGCAGGCTGGTTGGCCACGCAGCCCACGGTTTCGCCGGCCACCCGCGCAAAGCCGATCACCATGTTGCGGGCATAGTCGGCATGCACCTCCATGCTGCTGTCCGGGTCGATCACCGCGTTGAGCACGTCGCGGATGTCGTACGGTTGGTTGGGGTTTTCCGGAAGCAGCGTGTCCAGCACCGGCCTGGTTTCATCGCCGGGGGTGTAGGGGAGCGCGGGGGTGCGCTCCTCGCAGTTGTTGGGCAGGTAGGCCACCAGGCGGCGCAGCTGGTCGATGGCGTCCAGCTCATCGGCCGCGGTGAAGTGGGCCACGCCGCTCTTGGACGCGTGGGTGGCCGCTCCGCCAAGTTCCTCGGCGGTCACTTCCTCGTGCGTTACCGTTTTCACCACGTTGGGGCCGGTAACGAACATGTAGCTGGTGTTCTCCACCATCAGCACGAAGTCCGTGAGCGAGGGGCTGTACACCGCACCGCCGGCGCAGGGCCCCATGATGGCGCTGATCTGGGGCACCATGCCGCTGGCCATCACGTTGCGGTGGAAGATGTCCGCGTAGCCGCCCAGCGATACCACGCCCTCCTGGATGCGCGCCCCGCCGCTGTCGTTCAGGCCGATCACCGGGGCGCCGGTGCGCATGGCAAGGTCCATCACCTTGCAGATCTTTTCGGCATGGGCTTCGGCCAAGGAGCCCCCCAGCACGGTGAAGTCCTGGGAGAAGACGAAGACGGTGCGCCCGTTGATGGTGCCGTGGCCGGTGACCACGCCGTCGCCCAGGAAGTGCTGTTTGTCCAGGCCGAAGTTTATGCTGCGGTGCATCACCAGCCGCCCGGTTTCCTGGAAGGAACCCTCGTCCAGCAGGAGGTGGATGCGCTCACGGGCGCTGAGCTTGCCTTTGCCGTGCTGGGCCGCGATGCGTTCCTCGCCACCGCCGAGCAGCGCTTCCGCGTTTTTCCGGTCCAGCTGGCCAAATTTCATTTTCATGTCCATGGGTGATGCGGCTTTTTCTGCCCGCCCGGCAGGTGCGGCCAAATGTAGGATGCTGGGCACGCTTGCTTGGCCTACATTCGCTGGCCATGAGCTGGCGCTTTGCCGACCTCCCCATCCGGACCAAGTTCATGGTCACCCTGGGCATTCCCGTGCTCGGGCTGGTGCTGCTGATCGGCAAGCAGGTGGACAGCAGCCTGAAGCGCAGCCGCGTGCTGGGCTATGTGTCCCGGCAGGCGGGGAACATCCAACTGATCGGGGATGTGATGGACGCGCTGCAGCAGGAGGATGCCTTGACGGTGGCCCTCCTGGAGCGGGTGGTGCCCAACAAGCGGCTGCTGGAGCTGGCGCGCACCCAGGGCGATGCCCGCGCAGCGCGGTTGGACAATGCCGCGAACAACCTGCTTCCCTTGCTTCGCCCGGCGGAAGTGCTGGCCCCGCTGGCCATGCTGCGCAAGCGCGTGGACGCGGGCCAGATCACCACCCAGCAAGCCGACCTGGCCTACCAAGGCCTGGGCGATGAACTGATGCGCGGCCTGGGCGAGGTGTCCAAGCAGGCCGGCAACCAGGAGGTGAACAACAAGCTGTTCGCGCACCAAAGCCTGTTGCATGCCAAGCAGGCCATGGGCGGCATCCGCACGCTGATGGTGCGCGGCCTGGTGCATGGGCTGGACGCCCCCGGACTTGATGAGCTGAATGCACGCACGGCCCAGTATGAGACGAACATGGCCCTGTTCGAGCGGGATGCGGCTTCCGGCGTGCTGGACGACTACAGGGCCACCTTCCAGGGGCCGGACGTGAACTTCCTGCGTTCGGTGCTGGCCGTGGTGCGGGCGCGGCGCAACGTGGCCGGGTTGGATACGGACGCGGCCCAATGGTGGGAGATGAGCGGCAAGGTCGCCGCGCGCCTGCGCACCGTGGAGGAAGCTTCCATTGCTTCCATCATGGAGGCCAGCAACGAGGCCTCCAATGCGGCGCAACGGCGCCTGGTGCTGGTGCTGGTGGCGCTCATGCTGGTGGTGGGCACGGTGATCGTCATGGCCATGATGATCATGAACGCATTGCGAAGCACCATCTCGGAGGTTACGCAGGCCGCAGCCACTTTGGCCAAGGGGGATGTGCGTGCGCGCGTGCCCGTGAAGACAAAGGATGAACTGGGGCAGATGGCCGGGTCTTTCAATGCCATGATCGAGGCTATCCGCTCGCTTTCCGCCAGTGCCGATGCCATCGGCCAGGGAAACTATGAAACGCCCGTGGTGGTGCGGGGCGAGCAGGATGCCCTGGGCCATTCCCTGGCCCGCATGCGCGACAACCTGAAGGCGGCCCGCGAACGTGATCGGGAAAACAACCGGGCGCTGCTGGGCGAGAAGGAAAAACTGGAGCAGGCCAATGCTCGGATCCAAACACTGATCCGCGAGATCCACCACCGCGTGAAGAACAACCTGCAGCTGGTGTCCAGCATGCTGCGCCTGCAGTCCGGAACCCTTGCCGATGAACGCATGCAGCAGGTGTTCGCGCAAAGCCAGAGCCGCGTGGCCTCCATGGCGCTGCTCCATGAGAAACTGTACAAGGGCGATGACCTGGCGCAGCTGAACCTGGCGCAGTACATCCGCGACCTCTTCGCCGAGCTGGTGCAGCTGAACAAGGTGCAGGAGAAGATCCGCTACCGCACGGCCATCGATCCGGACCTGGTGCTGGACATGGACACCATGGTGCCGCTGGGGTTGATCCTCAACGAGCTCATCACCAATTCCTTCAAGCATGCCTTCTCGCCCGGGCAGGAGGGCTTTGTCAACCTGCGGATCCACCGCGCCGAAGCCGATGTGTTCGACCTGAACTACGGGGACAATGGCAAGGGCATGCCCGAGGAGAAGCGCGGTAAACCATCCGATACGCTGGGGCGCAGCCTTATCGACAGCCTCGTGGAGCAGCTCAACGGCACCTTGCGCATGGAATCGGACAGCGAGGGCACGCGCTACCACATCCGGTTCCGGGCCGGTTGACCGGATACGCCGAAGCCATGGGGGGCGGCAGCCCCATGATCTGCGGGCCGCGTAAGGAGGGGAAGGGGCGGCTCCTCCGCTTCATCCTCCTCTTGCGCACCGGCAAGCACCCAGGTGCATCCCTGGCCGGGCGCAGTGGTACACCGAGCCTTGAAGCCGACCAGCGCCGTGCGCTCCACGATGTTGCGAAGCCCGGCCTGCGCCGTCACCTCGCCCACGGCGAACCCCTGGCCGTCATCGGCGATGGTGATCACAGGCGGGCTGGCGTTCAGGGTGATGGTGATCTTCCGCGCCCCGCTGTGCTTCATCGCATTGGTCATCACTTCCTGGCACACGCGGAACAGGATCGCGCTGGTATCGGGCGGCAGGATCAGCGGGCGCGGGCCGGCCTCCACCGTTACGGCCCATTTCCCCGACCGGTTGATCCGGTCCGCCATGCGGGCAATGGCATCCTGCAGCGTGTTCACCTTCCAGAGGTCCAGGTTAAGTGCATGGCCTAGGCTGCGTACTTCGTTGATGCATTCCGCCAAGGCCTCCCGGGCCGGGTCCAGGCGCGGGTCCGGTGCTTCCCCCTGCCTGCTCCAGTTCAACCCGATGTGGATCACCATCAGCAGCTGGGAAACGTTGTCATGGAGCTCCTTGCCCACATCGTGCAGCGTTTCACGCACGGCCTCCCGTTCGGCTTCCATCAGGTCACGCGCGTGCCTGAGCTGCATTTCCGCCATTTTCGCGCGGTGCTGGTGCCTGCGGCCCGTGTTCACCACCATCAATACGCCCACCAGGCCCACCAGCAACAACACGAATGCCGTGCCCACCACCACCACGAAGATGAAGCCCTGGTCATCCATGCTGCAGCCCCCGCGGGCGTTTGTACTGCATGATGCACGCGGCACCGGTAAGGGCGTACCGGCCGATGCACAACAGCGGCATCAGCACTGAAAACCGCTCCGCCAATACCGGATTCCGCTGGAACAGGTAGCGGACCATGCCGATGTACGGAACCATGCCCCCAAAATACAACAGCATGCCCATGAACAGCCAGAACTCAGGAACGCGGTACAAGGGAATGTCGCTTCGGGTAGCCACGCTCCACAAGGCCGCAAGCAGTATGATGGACAGCAGTGCGGAGATCACCAGCACGCCTTCCACCAGCACAAAATCCATGGGATTTTGGAAGAAGCCGTCCACCACCATGGCTATGCAGCCGATCACGGCCGCAACACCAAGGGCCATGCCCCAATGGGGCCGGAACCGATGAATGAGCCACAATAGAAGAAAAAACTCCAACGGTGTGCAGCAATTGTACACGATGCTGTTTGCCATGAAATAGAACATGCCGACCAACGCGGCCGCCTCCGTGGCGATGGCCAAGGAGATCGAAGCGAGCAAAATGTTGCGGAGCTGCCATGCAGAGCGTGGTATGCGCCAGCACGCCAGCCATGCCGCCAACATGGCCGCGAGCATGAGCACCACGAGGAGGTAGAACGGCATGTGGCGGTTGGACAAGTATCCAAAAGTTCCCTAATGAGGGTACTTCGGAGGGCACATGCTGCCGAGGTCCATGGCATGCTCATGGTATGGACGTCCGGATACGGGCGGGGCGGACGACAACAGGTCCGTATTGCCATCGCCAACGTGCAAGGTCATCAGGTGCCTATATTCCGGAACATCGGCCAAGGCCAAGATGGCACCATACCGGTATTTGTCGCTGATGCAGCTTACAACAAGCATGGTGTCGTGGGCTGTGTTCTGTTCCATCAAATTGTTCAGCTTGTCCGAATAGGGAAACCAGGTGGCATAGGGGTCCGGATGGTCTTTCTCGTCGAGGGTGTCATCAGGGACCAAGGAACTGAACTTCCCGTCCCCCAGCCGATCGATGCGGATGTTCTTTCGATAGGCCTGCTCGTAGATGCCTGGGTCCTTTTCCTCCAGAAGCGTACCATTTTCAAGGGAAAATGCCTTTGGGGCAAGGGATAGGTTCGCGCCTTCGTAGGCGTGGTACATAAATCGGAAGATCGGATGGAAGGCATTTCCGCTCAACCCGTATGAGATGTAAAAGCCCGCCACGCCCTTCCCGGCGGGCAGGGCCCCCTTGCCCTTGGTCCTGATTTCTTTCCACGGGATCCGTTGCACGGTATCCCTAATGGGGGCATGCGCATCGCCAACGACGAACATTTGCTTGAACTTCCTTTGGGCGCTTTCCAGTTCAGTCTTCGTGTAGATGGATTGACGGTTTTCACAGCTGATGCAATTGCTATCGGCCAATGCCTCCGGCGGGGCCGCAGGAGTTTCAGCCTCAGATGTGCGCGCTGCCGCATTGGTAGTTTCAGCCCCTGCGCTCCCGCTTCCGGCGCATGCCGCAAACATGGCGGTACACGCAACAGGCAACAGGAGCAGGAACGGGTTCTTGGGGAACAACGAATGGTGGTTCATCGGTTTTCAGGTTCAGAGGTAAGGTTGCAGATGGGGCTTCTTATGGCCGGTGAAGGTCGGGGATGCCGGCGTTTTCCACCATACCCGCTTCCGGGTATTTTTCGGTTCCGCTCATCAGGCAGTGGATCACGCCCGGCAAGGTTGTGCGCCGCCCACGGGATTGCCTTCCCCGTTCATGCCACTGTATTATTGCGGCCTATCCAACGCCTCATGCCGCGCCTCCATGCTGTCGCCTTCAGTGTTTTTCTGCTCGGCCTCTGCCCGGCCATGCGGGCGCAATCATGCACGGCCACCATTGAAACCGTGGCGGGGCAGGTGGGTGCCGCAGTGGTGTTCTGCGGTACGCCCGATGAAGTTTACCGTTGTGACAAACAATATGGTCCGATTTCGGCTTCGCCTCATCCAACCATTTGTTTGTACACACGGCATATACCACTGTAGACATTCAGATCGTCCTATGGACTGATCTGAATGTCACATTGGTAGTACATGTTTCCGCCAAGAGCGGTGGGCCGGTACACGTGAATTTCGGGGGCACTTACCCCAACCAGGTATTTTCCGTGGTGATCTTCCCGGATGTGGCCGGTGATGATGTGCAGGGCTTGGTGAAGCGCCTCACAGGGAAGAAAGTACAGGTGTCCGGGCTGGTGAAGGCCTACAAGGGTAAACCCGAGATCGTGCTGAAGGCGATGGACGACCTGAAGGTGGAGTAAGGACGCAGCACCATGCGGAATCAGCCCTCCGCCAGCGCGGCTTCCACTTCCTCGCTCAGCTCCATGTTGTGGTACACGGCGTTCACGTCGTCGTCGTCGTCCAGCATGTCGATCAGCTTCATCACATTGCGCGCCGTGGCCAGGTCCGCCGGGATGGTGCTCAGCGGGAAGCGCTTCAGCTCGGCGCTCTTGGCCTCGATGCCCAGTTCGTCCAGCTTGTGCTGGATATTGCCGAACTCGGTGAACGGGGCCAGGATGATGAAGCCGTCCTCGTCATGCACCAGGTCGTCGGCGCCGCCGTCAATGATGGCCATCTCAAATTCGTCGGGGTCCATGCCCTTGAGGGCTTTTTGCTCCACGGTGAATTCCGCCTTGCGCTCGAACACGTGGGAGAGCGATCCGGAGTTGCCCAGGTTGCCCTCGCACTTGTTGAAGAAGCTGCGCACGTTGCTTACGGTGCGGGTGGGGTTGTTGGTGGCGGTGTCCACGAAGATGGCCACGCCGCCCGGGGCGTAGCCTTCGTAGGTCATCTCCGTGTAGTTGTCCTCGGTGCCGCCGGCCGCCTTCTTGATGGCCCGGTCGATGTTGTCCTTGGGCATGTTCATGCCCTTGGCGTTCTGGATGGCCACCTTCAGCCGATGGTTGGCCTCGGGGCTGGGCCCGCCGGCCTTCACGGCCATGGAGATCTCCTTGCCGATGCGGGTGAAGAGCTTGCTGAGCTTGGCGTTGCGGGCGAAGATCTTGTGCTTGCGTTTCTCGAAAATGCGGCCCATGGCTGAAGTGGTGCTGGTGAACCCGGGCCGAACACCGGCGCGGCGGGCCGCGAAAGTACAAAGGGCCGCCGCAAGCGCGGCGGCCCTGTTCCGGGCTTTTGCGGACTTTCCCCTCGTCGCAAACCCGGCCCTTCAATTGAAGCCCACCAGCGTTAGGCCCACGTTCAAGGCCCGCAGGTCCGGTGCCGTCCCTTCCTCGAACATGGGCGTGAGCGCATATTCGGCAAAGAGGTTCACGCTGCCGAAGCCAAGCTGGGCGCGGGCCGCCAACCGGTAGGGCAGCAGGTTGTAGCCGCCTTTGTCTCGCTGCTTTTCGGCATGGCCGCCCGCAGTCCACTTCTGCTTGTACATGGTGTCGAAGTACCAGCTGCCCACCACCCCGGCCGCCAAATGGAAGTTGTTCTTGCGGCTGAACGACCAATCGGGTTTGGCGTGCAGTTCCTGCGCATCCGCCGGCAGCTTGGCGCGCGCCGTGTTGAACTCCAGCATCAGCGGCACCCGCAGCCCGATCTGCCGCAGCTTGTTCTTGCTCAGCACGGGCAGGTCCATGGGCACCGCGTAGGTGCTGTCGCTGTTGTAGGCGAGCGTTGCGTTCTCGCTCAGCTTGTAGTTCAGGAATTCGATGCCCAGCCCGGTGAGCAGGCCGATGTGGTGGGTGCCGAACTCCACTTTCCGCTCCATGAAGTTGATGGCAAGGAAGCGGCTCTTGGAGTTGTTCAGCTGCAGGGGCCCGCTTTGCGGCCCGTCGCCGATGCGGCCGTCGGGTGCGATGAAGGTGTTTACCCCCAGCTCCAGGCCGGCCCAGTAAGTGAACAGGTTGCGCCGCTGGCGCTTCAAGCTGGCCAAGCGGTCGGGGAAGGATTCCACGCTGTCCGCGCCGTTGCGCAGCGTGGTGATGATGCGGATGGTCTTGCGCCGCGTGTTGATGCGCACCGTGTCGCCCTGGTGTACCTTCAGTGTGTCCGTGCGTTCCACGTCCATCCGCAGCCCGCCGTTTCCGGCGCTTACCACTATGGCGTGCTGTTTCGGGCGGACCTTTGCGCTGTCCGCGGCCGTGCTGTCCCGCTGGGCGGATGCAAGGCAGGGCAGAAGCAGCAAGGGGGTGAAGGCAAGCATTCGCATGGCGCGGTGATATTTGAACATGGGACGGCCCCGGTGGGGAATAGTTACAGGTCCTTTCGCTCAGGCTTGAAGATGAAGCGCAGGTGCGTGGTGCTCCACAGGCCGGAGGGGTTTGCGCCCACCTGCACCTTGCCCAATTTGCGGACCACATAGTCGCGCAGCGCCTGGTTTTCGGAGCGGGCCTCCTTCACCACCAGGCGGCCCTGCACGTCCACGGCAAAGGACACGTCCACCACGCCGTACATGTCGCCTTCCGCAGCCTGCAGCGGAAAGATCACGTGGCGGTTGACCTGGTGCATCACGGCGCGTTCCAGGGCATGGTTGGTGAAGGGGACCGTTGCGGGCGCGTCAGTGCTGGCGCGGGATGGAGCGAAGTGCATGAGGGCGCCCAGGGTAAGTGCGAAGGAGAGATGTGCGGTTTTCATCGTCATGGTGTTTGTGGCCGGTTGCCGGTTGTTGGGCATAGGACACCGGTGAGGCCGGAGTAGTTACACGCCAGTGGCAGGCTTGTGATGGACGGAAGGCAGACTTGGCGAACGGTCTTCAGCGGGCACGGCTCGCGCTGATGGAAAAGTTCCGGCCCAAGCTGAGCCGGATCCGCTCGCGGGTGGCGGAGCGCTGCACCTGCACACCACCTTGGCCGCTGCTTACGGCCGCGATCGCCCGGTCCGCCACGGCCACCATGTCGTGGACATCAAGGCCGGTGGGGCGTTGCGGGGATTCCAGCACATCACCGCGCAGCTTGTTGGCTACGTACACGCCTATGTCCTGGCCGCCGGAGGCCGCGGTCGTGGCGGTTCCGCCCTTCTCGCCGGAGGCACCCTGTGCCTGCGGGGCCGCCTGTTCCCTTGGTGAAGCCTCGGCCAGCAATGTTGCGGCCTTGCCGGGTGCCGGTGCTGGATCAGGCAGGACGGGGTCCGGCATGGGCGCTTCATGTGGCGGCATCCCCGGCTCGGGCTTGTTGCATGCGGCTGCCGGCGCCTGGTGCATGCTGCGGTTGCGGGCCGCAGCGGCCCGCCGCACCGCCTGGTGCGCAGTGCTTGCGGCTGCCCCAGGCTGCTGAAGGGGCTGCGCGTAGGCCGATGCGGTTTGGGCGGCAGGGGCGGGGGGCACCGTGCCGCCTGCCACCGTCGCATTGCCGGCAATGGGTTGCCCGTCGCTGCGGATGATCCACCAGCCCATGCCCATCAGCAGCATGATGCTGGCCGCCGCCGCCCAGCGGGTCCACAGGGGAAGCACGCGGGCTTCGCGCTTTTTCAATTCCTGTTTCCAGGGAAAGCGCAGCGGTGCAGGTTGGATGCGGGAGGCCAAAACAAGCCGTTGTTCACGCTGTGCCGCAGGATGCTCATGCACATACAGGCGCAACGCTACCCGTTGTTCCCCGGTCAGGTCGCCTTCCGCATCGGCAATGAGGAAATCGCCAAGGTGCTGCGCATCCGGCATGCCTCCCGGGGGGAAATGCCGTTCCAGGCCGGCCTTCGCGCCGTATGCCACGCGCGCCGCGATCGCTTTGGCCCTGGCCATGGCCGCTGCATCCATGGCCGCTTCAGGGTGCTCATACAGGTATTGGTCAAGTTGCTGTTCCTGTTCCGGTGAAAGATCGCCTTCCAGCCGTGCGGCGAGAAAGTCGTTCAGCCGTGCAGCGGTGGGTGCGCCGGAAGGGGGAAAGGCATGCAACAAGGATTCCTTGCTGGGGAAAGGTTCAGTTCCTGCGGTTACGCGCGGCAGTGGTTCTTGGGCAACGGCAAGGTCCGGGTGTGCGTGGAGAAACGCATCAAGCATCCGATCCTGGTCCGGACCCAAGTTGCCTTCGGCGCGGTCCAGCAGCCAAGCTTCGTATGTGGTGCGGTCCAGCTTCATAGCACGTTCTCCAAGCTGCCGATGTATTCCTTCAAGGCGGTGCGGCCGCGGTAGATGTACACTTTCACCTGCGTGACGTTCAGCCCCGCCAGTTCCGCGATCTCCTCATAGCTGTACCCCTCCAGGTCGCGCAACAGTACCACGCTGCGTTGCACTTCCGGCAAGGTGGCCAGGGCGGCATCAAGCACTTCCTTCAGATCGGGTTGCGATTGCGTGCCCCAGCGCAGGTCCTCGTGGCGCTCCTCCATGCGGGTGCTTCGCGTATCGCGCCTGGCGGTGTCCACCAGCAGGTGGTGCGCAGTGGTGAAGAGGTAGCTTTTTACCTTGCCGCCGTCCACGTCGTCCAGCTTCTGCCACAGCCGCGCAAAGCTCTCCTGCACCACGTCCTTGGCGGTGTCCAGGTCGCGCAGGTGCTTCACCGCGAACCGGTAGATGCCGTCGGCATGCTGGTCTACGGCGCAGTTGTATTCGTGGAGGGTCACGCGGGGTGGTGTTGCAGGTGTGACGCGGACGCGCTCCGAAAGTTACACGGGGCACTCCGGCACTGCGTGCGCAAGCGGATGCGGCCAGCGCCCACAAAAATATTTTCCCTTGGCAGGCAACCCTTGCCGTGGTGCTTCCGTCTTGGGTTCCGAACGCGCAAGCCGCATTCATCAGAAAGGAAGACCGAACTGTAGCGCACAATGCTTCGCACGATGCCACATACCACCACGGCCCTTCTCCACAGAGGAGCGGATTGCGTGTGTGGCTGCGGCTTTGGCACAAGCCTGCTCAGTAGTGGCGTGCGGAAGTATTTTGATACGCAACCAGACCGGTGTTCCATGAAGTGATGTGATCCACAGCATCCTCGGCAGCGAACCCGGTCCCACAAGGCCGGGTTCGCTGCGTTTGGGGCGATTTGGAAGGCATAAGGAGATTTCAACGAAGAAGAAAAAGAGGGACGATCATGAGGTTCAATGCAAACACGCGCAAGCGTACCGAGGTGCGCAACCATGAGGGCGGAAGTGGGCAGGGTCATCCAGATGGACATTGGTGAAAGGCAAGACCGCGATCGGCATTGGAAGAGCAGCTCTCGGGTAGAGCGGCCGGTTGAAGCCCGGCAGGTGATGGTTCGATCCCATCCTCTTCCACGGAACATGTTGGGTGTGGTGTAATGGAAGCACGGCTGCTTGTGAGGCAGTAAGCGACGGTTCGAACCCGTCCATCCACCGACGAATTGAAAAGTAACGAACTTGAACCCCTCTCCGCCAGGGCATGGCGGACAACGAATGAAAGGATTGAAGCTCCACGGCAAGGATTTGATCGCGGCCGGATTTCCGGAAGGCCGCGCGATCGGCATCGCTATCAACGTGATGCTGAAACACCAGCGCAAGGCGGAAAAAGAAGAGGTGCTTGCGGAATTGGCGCGCATCGCCGCCGATCCGGCAGCCTTTGCGGAGCATGCACTTTATGCGCCGATCTCCGATGCGCTCACCGGTCGCGACCGCACCCGCGAGGGCCTGTACGACCTGGTGCCGCGCAAAGCCTACCGCACGTATGGCCGCGCGCACATCGAGCAGGGTGCCGTTCACCAGATGGAGGTGGCGATGAAGCTGCCGGTGACCGTGGCCGGTGCGCTGATGGCCGATGCCCACCAAGGCTACGGCCTGCCCATCGGCGGCGTGCTGGCGGTGGAGAACGCGGTGATCCCGTACGGCGTGGGCGTGGACATCGGCTGCCGCATGTGCTTGAGCATCTTCAATATCCCGCCGGAAGTATGGGCCACGCACCGCGAAGACCACAAGCGCCTGCTCACCACGCATACGCGCTTTGGCCGTGCCGTGCATGAAAAGCCCATGGACCACCCCGTGCTGGAGCGTGCAGAGTTCGGTGCCATACCCGTGGTAAAACACCTGAAGGACCGTGCCTGGCGCCAGATCGGTTCCAGCGGCAGCGGCAACCATTTCGTGGAGTTCGGTGCCGTGGAGATCACCGACCCGCACAACGAGTTCGGCCTGCTGCCGGGGCACTACATGGCCTTGCTCTCGCATAGCGGATCGCGCGGCCTTGGCGCGGGCATCGCACAGCACTACACCCGGCTGGCCAAGGAACTGTGCAAGCTGCCCGATGAAGCACGCAACCTGGCCTGGCTTTCATTGGATAGTGCCGAAGGGCAGGAGTACTGGGCCGCGATGAACCTGGCCGGTGATTTCGCGTCCGCTTGCCACCATCAGATCCATGCGCGCATTGCGGAGGCACTTGGCGAAATGCCGGCTGCGCGGGTGGAGAACCACCACAATTTCGCATGGAAGGAAACCTTCATGGGCAAGGAGGTGGTCGTACACCGCAAGGGCGCAACGCCCGCCGGGAAAGGCGTGCTGGGCGTGATCCCCGGAAGCATGACGGCACCCGGCTACATCGTGCGCGGTACGGGCCGGGGGGAAAGCCTAAGCTCAGCCAGCCACGGCGCGGGCCGCGTGATGAGCCGCACACGGGCGAAGGAAACGCTGGACCCGGGACGCGTGAGGCAGCATTTGGAGCAACACGGCATCACATTGATCGGCGGAGGGCTGGATGAGGCACCCATGGCCTACAAGGACATTGCCACGGTGATGGACAGCCAGCAGGAATTGGTGGAGGTGATCGGCTCGTTCACGCCGAAGATCGTGCGCATGTGCGGCGATGGAAGCGCTGCGGAGGATTGACCATACCGCGCTTTCCGCAAAAAAAACGAAGGCCGCCTTGAATTGGCGGCCTTCGTTGCGTAGCGTTTCAAGGAATCATGGTGCCACTTCCACTCTTCCACGCATCACCACGTGGATGCTGCAGAAGTAGTCCGTGGACTTGTCGATCACCATTTTCTTGCTCTGGCCGGGTTGAAGCGGACCTGTTGTCCATGCGCTGTCCGGAAGCGCTGTGGCATCATGCTCCACCACGTCCTTGTTGGTGAACAGGATCGTGTCGCCCTTGTGGATGCGCACCGTGTCCGGCTGGAACTTCATCATGGCGATGTTCACGGGAACCAAGGCGGGCGGCGGTGGTGCCACAGGGATCGCCGGTTCCTGTTTCGGGACCTCCGGTGTGCCGCATGCGGCCAACATCACCGTGCCGAGGAACAAGGCGCGGAAGGACCTGCGGATGTGGATGTTGCTCATCTCTTGGCGGCAAACTCCTTGGCCACCATCTCGGCGTGCTCCAAGTGCGAGTCCAGGACGGGCGAGATGGTTACAAAGAGGTTCTTCAGGTCCGCATTTTGCGTTTGCGGGATCAGCACCGTCTTCACCGCGTTGATCACCGCCTTGTGGTAGGCCACTTCATTGTCGATGTAGGCCTTCTCAAAAGCCACGCCATTGAGGGCGTGCAGCTTTTTCATTTCGGCCACCTCGCCTTGCTTCAGCGATTTGCTCATGGCGTTGTCCGCAGGCGTAACGCCCAGCTTGGCGGCCAGCTCCGTGGCCTGCTTGATCACGCCCTCGTGGTCCTTGATCATGGTTTCCGCAAAGTGGCGGATGTCCTTGTTCTTGGATTTTTCCAATGCCAGCTTGCCATAGTTCACGTCGATCTGGTTTGCCGTTACGCCCACATGGGCGATCTCGGGGTCGGTGAGCTTCGGTGCGTCTTGGGCAAAGGCCCCGGCATACAGGAAGGTGGAGAGCGCGAACAGGGTTGCACTCCGTTGGATGGTTGATGTTATGCTTTTCATGATGTTGATCGGTTTTGCAGGGTCAACACGCATTGGATGCAATATGTTCTCGCGGGTTACAAAGAATGGGCGGATCCTTGCACGGCAAGGGGCCGAAGTGGAGGGCCGTAAGGGTGCTTTCACACGTTCCCCGGTTGTTCCGGCATTCGCTCCGGCTTGGCCGGTCCTTTATTTGGATACAGGTATATGGAATCCCATATACCCATATTCAAGCCTAACTTTGCCCCGATGAAAACCACGGTTGAACTGCCTGATGCGCTGGTGCGCGCATTGAAGGTCCGCGCGGCACAGGAGGGCCGCACGATGAAGGACCTTTGGAAGGAACTGTTCACGAAGATGCTGAAGGAACCCGGCGACCCGGGCAAGGGCGCACGGCCCCGGCCAGCAAAACGCGGGAACCCCTGACAGTTGAAGCCGATGAAAACAACCATTGAACTGCCGGATGACTTGTACCGAAAGGTGAAGTTGCTCTCTGCAAGGCGCGGAGCCACTTTGAAGGAACTATTGACCGAGGCCATCCGTTCCTTGCTCCGAACCAAGCCCGGCACCAAGCATGCACATCGCTTGAACTATGCGGAGATGCCCTTGTTGAAAGGAAGACGGAAGGCTCCGGCAGGGAAGGAGCTTACCCCTGAGCATGTCCATGATGCCTTGTACGGCACTGGCGAATGAAGCAATTCCTTCCCGATGTGAACGTGTGGTTTGCGCTATCCCAAGTGCAGCACCAGCACCATGGCGCTGCCCAGGCATGGCTACAGGGCGTTCATGCCCCGGATAAAGTCGCCTTTTGCCGCCCCACCCAGCAGGGACTGTTGCGGTTGTCCTCCACGGCGGCGATCATGGCCCTGTATGGAACCGGCCCCATCACCAACGTAGCGGCATGGCGGAACTATGGCGTTTGGCTGACCGACCCGGTGATCGAATTTGCCGATGAGCCTTTGCACCTCGGTCCGGCCTGGGAGAAGTTCGGGGCCGTTCGTAGCGCATCCCCAAAACTGTGGATGGACGCCTACTTGGCCGCGTTTGCCGTGGCGGGCAACTTTACGCTGGTCACCACGGACAGGGCGTTCAAGCAGTTCAAGGGCTTGGACATCCTGGTGCTGGGTTGAAGGTCCCCACCCCCGGACCCTGCACAGGGGGGCTTTCCTCAATCCAGCTTCAGCACCGCCAGGAACGCCTCCTGCGGACCTCCATGCTGAAGAAGCAGTTCAACATGGGCGCTGCCGCACTTTGCCTTCATCCACGGCGGTCAAGTAGCCTTCAAAGCGATAGATCCCTGAACGGATGATCACGGATAGGCGGTTCGCCACTTCTTCGGGGGTTGGCGGCTCATAGCGGAACAGCACGATCCCGTGGGGGGCACGGTGCTCCCGCTTGAAGGCCAATTCACCGAAGTCTTGGTCATGCGTGATCACGGTCCGCATTTCGGACGTGGCCAATGCCAGGATGTCCACATCTTCCGCTATGCGGATATCCGTACCGATGCGCACCACATCATGACCGAGCATGCGCAACCGGATGGCGGAGGACTTGGCCACGCACTCATCAACGAGGAACCTCATTTGAGGCCGCCCAACGGTTGCGGATACCGCCCGGCTGCGATGTTCTCGCTCATGAAGCCGTAGATCGCCCGGATGTGTACCGCCCTCAAGCGCTCATAATTCTCCAGGAGTGCAGCTTCCGTCCACCCGTTCGCCATCAGCCCCAAAATGAATTCCACGGACAGCCGTGTTCCTTTTACAGTTGGCTTTCCGTCCAGCACCTTGGGATTGCTGGTGATGTACTTGTGCCAGTCCATGAACCAAAGATAGCAACGGTCCGCACCTTGATGTCCCCGAAGGGCAACCACCTCGGGATCCTGCGCCGGGGCTTCTCCTTGCAGGGACTTGCTCAATCCAGCTTCAGCACCGCCAGGAACGCCTCCTGCGGGATCTCCACGGAGCCCACGGCGCGCATGCGCTTTTTGCCCTCCTTCTGCTTTTCCAGCAGCTTGCGCTTGCGGCTGATGTCGCCGCCGTAGCACTTGGCGGTAACGTCCTTGCGCAGGGCCTTCACCGTTTCGCGCGCCACGATCTTGGCGCCGATGGCGGCCTGCACGGGAATGTCGAACTGCTGGCGCGGCAGCAGCTCCTTGAGCTTGCTGCACATCTTCTTGCCCAGCTCATGTGCGTGGTCGCGGTGGATCAACGCGCTCAACGCGTCCACCTTTTCGCCGTTCAGCAGGATGTCCAGCTTGATCAGGTCGCTCTCCTTGAAGCCGATGGGGTGGTAGTCGAAGCTGGCATAGCCGCGGCTGATGCTCTTGAGCTTGTCGAAGAAATCGAACACCACCTCGCCCAGCGGCAGCTCGAAGGTGAGCTCCACGCGGTCCGTGGTGAGGTAGTGCTGCCCGGAGAGGATGCCGCGCTTCTCGATGCAGAGCGTCATGATCGCACCGATGTATTCGCTCTTGGTGATCACCTGTGCCTTGATGTACGGCTCTTCGATGTGCTCGATGTTCATCACCGGCGGCAGCTCGCTCGGGTTGTGTACATGGACCACCTCGCCGTCGGTCTTGGTAACGATGTAGCCCACGTTGGGCACCGTGGTGATCACGGTCATGTTGAACTCCCGCTCCAGCCGCTCCTGGATGATCTCCATGTGCAGCAGCCCCAGGAAGCCGCAGCGGAAGCCGAAGCCCAGCGCGGCGCTGCTCTCGGGCGTCCAGGTGAGGCTGGCATCGTTGAGCTTGAGCTTCTCCATGGCGTCGCGAAGCTCCTCGTACTCGTCGGTGTCCACCGGGAAGATGCCCGCCCACACCATGGGCTTCACGTCCTCGAAGCCTTTGATCGCCTCGGCGCACGGGCGCTCCTGGTGCGTGATGGTGTCGCCCACCTTCACCTCGCTTGCCGTCTTGATCCCGCTGATGATGTAGCCCACGTCGCCCGCGGCGAGCTGCTTCTTGGGTAGCAGGTCCATCTTCAGCACGCCGATCTCATCGGCCTCGTAGGTGACGCCGGTGTTGAAGAACTTCACCTTGTCGCCCTTGCGGATGGTGCCGTTCATCACGCGGAAGTAGGCCACGATGCCGCGGAAGGAGTTGAACACGCTGTCGAAGATGAGCGCCTGCAGGGGGGCTGCGGGATCGCCCTTGGGTGCGGGAATGCGGTGGACGATCTCCTCCAGCACCTTGTCCACGCCCAAGCCGGTTTTCCCGCTGGCGGCAAGGATGTCCTCGCGCTTGCAGCCGATCAGGTCCGTGATCTGGTCCTTCACCTCCTCCGGATTGGCGCTGGCCAGGTCCATCTTGTTGAGGATGGGGATGATCTCCAGGTCGTGTTCCAGCGCCAGGTACAGGTTGCTGATGGTCTGCGCCTGGATGCCCTGCGTGGCGTCCACGATCAGCAGGGCGCCTTCGCATGCAGCGATGCTGCGGCTCACCTCGTAGCTGAAGTCCACGTGGCCCGGCGTGTCGATCAGGTTCAGGATGTACGGCTCGCCGTTGAGCGCGTAGTTCATCTGGATCGCCTTGCTCTTGATGGTGATGCCGCGCTCGCGCTCCAGGTCCATGTCGTCCAGGTTCTGCGCCTGCATGTCGCGGTCGGCGATGGTGCCGGTCATCTGCAGCAGGCGGTCGGCCAGCGTGCTTTTGCCGTGGTCGATGTGGGCGATGATGCAGAAATTGCGGATGTTCTTCATGCGGCGGAGGCGAAAAGGCCCGCGAATTTAGCTACAAGCGGCTGCAACGCCGTTCCCTGGTGCAGCCGCGCCGTTGCCCGGGATGCCGTGGCGGCCCTTGCACCGCATCCTACGTTCGTGGACCAATACAGGCATGCCATGGGGTTCCGCTACTTCTTTTTCGGGTTGTGCGCACAGGCTGCGTTGCATGCCTTTCCGCAGGAGGCGTGTACCTGCTGGGTGGAGCCCGACAGTTCGTGGGTTTTCCTGGGGCACCCGTACCGTCCGGGCTCGCTTTGGAGCAATAACGAATATGGCCAATCGAGCTATGGCCCGCTGGTCCTGCCGTTCCCCTTCACCTTTGGCGGCCAAACCCTTGATTCGGTGTTCATCAATGCCGCAGGCATCGTTTCATTCGGCCACACTTGGGGTGGGGAGCCGCCGGTGAACCTGCCGCTGCCCGGGGCGCCCATGCTCGCCCCGTTTTGGGCGCCCATGGAGGTCAGCCTGTCCTACAATGCCCCGCCAGACAATGGCATTGTGGCCTATAAGCTGACGGATTCCGCATTGCGGGTAAGCTGGGCGCGCATGGGGAGGATGACCCACCTAACGGATTCATTGAACTCCTTTCAACTCACCATCACCAACGGCAACAGCGCGGAGGTGCGCGACGGCAACAATGTGGCGTTCTGTTACAAGGAAATGCAATGGGCGGTAGGTCGTGCCTATGGGCATCCGGTAACGCCATCCCTGGCCGGGGCAAACACCGGCGATGACCTGTACTACATGCAGCTGGGGCGGTTCGCCACGGTGGACAGCACCTGGAACGGAAGGATCGCCCAATCCGGCGTCGGCTGGCTGAACGGCCGCAGCCTGGCCTTCAACACGGTGCCGCAGAGCATTCCGCCTATCTTCAGCACCACCGAATGTGATACGGTGGAGGTGGAGGCCGGCAGCACGGGATATTATCGGATCATTGCGCACAGGGGCGGCCCGGCACCACCGGTGGTCGTAAGTGCCGCCTGCCCTACGCTTTCAAGTTTCGCCATCGCCGACCAGCAGGTGGACGGCGCCCACCTGCTTACCGCTTCCTTCACGCCCACGGCGGATGAAGCAGGATTGCACACGCTGTATTTTCAGGCAGCCACCAACTTGGGGCCGCTCTCCACCACGCAGCGCTTTGTAAAGGTGCAGTTGCCGCTGGGCGTTGCCGCGCCTTCCGGGCAGGTGCCGATCACCATCTTTCCCAACCCCGCAAGTGGTCTGGTGCAGATCTCCTGGAACGGGCCTTGGGCAGGGGCCGAGCTGCAAGTGGCCAATGCCGAAGGGCGCATCCTGGTTGCCACGCCGGTTGCCGGGCGCACCTTCCAATGGGATGCAGGCGGCCTGCCGGAGGGGGTGTACGTGGTGCGCCTTGTTTCACGCGAGGGCACTGCGGTGGCCCGGCTGACCATCACCAGGTAGATCATGCATCCCTCTTTTCCACACAGGACAAGCGGCGGGAAGAATCCGGACCCGGGCAACATTTTTCCAGATGGAACTGTCTACATTCACAACGTAATTCCCCGAACCATGAAAACTGCAACTACCCTGCTGCTGATCTGCGCGCTTGGCACGGCAGCCGCCCAAGAAGGCATGACGGCCGCGCAGTATGACGCCATCAAGGCGGCATTGGTGCCCCCAGGGGCAATGGGCCATCCATCACCGCCCACCTTGCGCGGCACCAACCGCGATGCCGATTCCTGCGGGTGCTGGGTTGCTCCCGACACATCCTGGACCACTATCGACCTTGGCACCCAATGGAACGCATCCGGGTTCAACAACGGGGATGATGGCTCCCATGGCCCCATCGACCTGCCTTTCACCTTCCAGATCTACGGCGCCTCCTACACCCAGGTCTACATCAACATCAATGGGAACATCTCCTTCGGAAATCAGCTCGGCACATATACCTCCTCGCCGTTCCCCATGGAAGGGCCCACGCTCATCGCGCCGTTCTGGGCGGATGTGGACCTGCGGGCAACAGGCCCGGGCATCAATACCGTGCAGTACAAGCTGACGCCCACGGCCCTGCTGGTAAGCTGGAAGAACGTGGGCTACTACAATCAGCAAACGGACAAGCTGAACTCCTTCCAGCTCATCATTTCCGATGGTGGCGACCCCGTGATCCCCGGTGGCAACAACGTTGCCTTCTGCTACGGCAGCATGGAATGGACCACCGGCTCGGCATCCGGCGGTATATCAGGCTTCGGCGGCACCGCCGCCACCGTGGGCGCCAACAAGGGGGATTTCATGCAGTACCTGCAGGTGGGGCGTTTTGACCATGCAGGCGATGATTGGGGAGGCCCCTTCGCCACACCGGGCGGCGTAGGCTGGCTTACCGGAAGGCACTTCTCCTTCAGCACGGCCACCGAAGCCATCGCGCCCATCTTCGTAGGCATCAACTGCGATACGATGGAGGTGGAGGTGGGCAGTTCCTACGACTACCCGATGATGGTGGTGGCCGGCGGAAGTGGCCAGGTGATCACCGCCGGGGCGGAGTGCCCGGGGATCGCCGCTTTCCAACCGGTGGTGACGAACGTTACCGGGGGAGCCAAGATCAACGCCACGTTTACCCCGGCGGCCAGCGAGCTGGGCCTGCACGCCATCGTGTTCACCGCGCACAACGACGCACCCGTGCCCCTGAACTCCGCCTACACGGCGTATGTGCGCGTGGTGCCTGCCAGCACCGTGGGCCTCGCAGGCCTTGCGGATGCAACCACGTTCTCCCTGCAACCCAACCCTGCCGGGGACCAGGTGCAGCTCACCTGGCCTGCCGCACAGCGCCCGCAGCACGTGCAGGTGTTCGCCACGGACGGCACTTTGGTGATGGAGCAGGCCGTGGGGGCCAGCGCCGCGCAAATGCAGTTGAACCTGCAACACCTGCCCGCCGGGCTGTACACCATTCGGGCCATCGGCACCAACAACACGGTTGCAAAGCGCCTGATGCACATAGCCGCGCAGTAGCCCGCCACCAGAGGCCGACCAACGCAGGACCCTTTCGCGTCCTCGCGTGAGCCCGCATTCCTTGGCGCCCTTCGCGTCTTGGCGGTTCCCCCTGCGCTAAGTCATTCTTCGCGTGAATCCCGCATTCCTTGGCGCTCTTTGCGTCTTGGCGGTAAAAATCCCCCGCGACACCGCATCCTTCGCGTCTTCGCGTCTTCGCGTGATCCCGCATTCCTTGGCGCCCTTTGCGTCTTGGCGGTTCCCCTTGCGCTAAGTCCGTCTTCGCGTGATCCCGCATTCCTTGGCGCCCTTTGCGTCTTGGCGGTTCCCCCTGCGCTAAGTCCGTCTTCGCGTGAGGCTCCCTTGGCGCTCTTCGCGTCTTCGCGGTAAAGCGCATTCCACGCACCGCCTAATTTCGCGGCTTCCCGATGAAAGCACCCGCCCGCACCACCGTTACCGCCGCACTGCCCTACGCCAACGGCCCCCTCCACATCGGCCACATCGCAGGGGCCTACCTGCCGGCAGACATTTACGTGCGCAGCCTGCGTTCCCGCAACAAGGAAGTGCTCTTCATCTGCGGAAGCGACGAGCATGGCGCCGCCATCACCCTGCGCGCGATCAAGGAAGGCACCACCCCGCAGGCCATCGTGGACAAATACCACGCGCTGATGGGCAAGGCCTTTGAAGACTTCGGCATCGCCTTCGACATCTACCACCGCACCAGCAGCGAACTGCACCGCAAAACCTCCCAGGAGTTCTTCCTGCAGCTGTACGCCAACGGGGCATTCACGGAAAACACCGAGGAGCAGTACTACGACACCGAGGCCAAGCAATTCCTCGCCGACCGCTACATCATGGGCACCTGCCCCAACTGCGGAAATCCCGACGCGTACGGCGACCAGTGCGAAAAATGCGGCAGCGCGCTCAGCCCCAGGGACCTCATCGATCCGCGCAGCACCCTCAGCGGCAGCAAGCCCGTGCTGAAGCCCACCAAGCACTGGTACCTGCCCATGGAGCGCAGCCAGGAATGGATGCAGGAGTGGATCAACACCGGCATGCTCGATGGCGACCAACAGCACGACCCCGCCGAGTGGAAGCCGCAAGTGCTGGGCCAGTGCAACAGCTGGCTGAAGGAAGGCCTCCGGCCCCGTGCCATGACGCGCGACCTCACCTGGGGCGTGCCCGTGCCCCTGCCCGGCGCCGAAGGCAAGGCGCTCTACGTGTGGTTGGATGCGCCCATCGGCTATATCAGCGCCGCCAAGCAGTGGGCAGCGGACCACGGCACCGATTGGGAAAAATGGTGGAAGGCAGATGATACCCGCCTGCTGCATTTCATCGGCAAGGACAACATCGTCTTCCACGCCATCATTTTTCCCATCCTGTTGAAGCAGCACGGCGGCTTCATCCTGCCGCAGAACGTGCCCGCCAATGAGTTCCTCAACCTGGAGGGGCGCAAGCTGAGCACCAGCCGCAACTGGGCCGTGTGGCTGCATGAATACATCGCGCGCTGGCCCGGCAGGCAGGATGAGCTGCGCTATGCGCTGGCCACCATCCTGCCCGAGTTCCGCGACAGCGAGTTCACGTGGAAGGACTTCCAGGACAAGAACAACAATGAGCTGGTGGCCATCATCGGCAACTTCGTGCAGCGCGTGTTCGTGCTCTGCAACAAGTACTACGGCGGCAAGGTGCCCGAACCTGCGGCATCCAATGCTGCACAGGGCGAGCAGGATACCGTGCTGTGGGCCGAGCTCTCCGCCATCCCCGGCAAAGTGGCGGAGGACATTGACAAGTTCCGCTTCCGCGATGCGCTGCTTAGCGCCATGAACGCGGGCCGCCTCGGCAACAAGTACCTCACCGACACCGAGCCCTGGAAACTGGAGAAGACCGACCCGGACCGCGTGCGCACCGTGCTGTTCAACAGCCTGCGCATCACTGCGGCCCTCAGCGTGGTGCTGGAGCCGTTCCTGCCCTTCACCGCGCAAAAGTTGCGCACCATGCTGGGCTTGGGCGAACTGAAATGGGCCGACGCGCTGCGCGAAGGCCTGATCGTGCCCGGTGCGGCGATCGGCAAGGCGGAACATCTCTTCAAGCCCATTACCGATGCGGAGATCGCGGTGGAAGTGGAACGCCTGAAAGCGAACGAACCCATGGAAAGCCGCAGTACGGAACAAGGCCCTTCGGCTCCGCCCAGGGCAGATGCGGTTGAAACCAAGGTGGTGGCCAAGCCGAACATCAGCTTCGATGATTTTGCCAAGCTGGATATCCGCATCGGAACCATTGCCGCTGCGGAGCGCGTGCCCAAGGCGGACAAGCTGCTGAAGCTCTCCATTGAGGTGGGGGAGGCCGCACCGCGCACCATCGTAAGCGGCATCGCGCAACACTTCGCCCCGGAGGAATTGCCCGGCAAGCAGGTGCTGGTGCTCTGCAACCTGGAACCCCGCAAGATGCGCGGCGTGGAAAGCCAGGGCATGGTGCTGATGGCCGAGGATGCTGAAGGGAAGCTGGTCTTCGTGCAGCCGGGCAGGGAAGTGCCGCCGGGCGGGGAGGTGCGGTAGTTGGTGTCAGTTGTTCGTTGTCGGTTGCCCGGCGCCCCGCGCCCGGCGCGAAGGCCCCACCCGCTCACCCGCACGAAAAAAGGGCCACCCGTCCGGGCAGCCCTTTTTCACGGATTCAAGTATTCGCCTACCGCACCAACGGCACGCGGAAGGTGCGTTGCACATCGCCGCTGGTGATGCGCACGAACCACACGCCGGAGTTCAGGCTGCGGTCGCCCAAGGTGATGCGCCCGGGCTTCACCAAGCGGGATTGGCTCATGGCCAAGCGGCCCGTGGCATCATACACGTCCACGTTCACCGGGGCATTGCCGAAGCTATGCTCCACCACGATGTTATCCGGCGTGGCCCACACCGCCAAGGGTGCTGCGGTGGCGGCGGCCACGGCCGTGGCTGCTTCCACCGTCAGGTCCAGGCTGAAGGTGCTGTAGCAGCTGTTGCCGGTGGCGGACAGCGTTACCGTGTACACGCCCGGCAGGGCGTAGGTGTGGCTGGGGGCCATCTCCCCGCTGGAGGAGCCGTCGCCGAAGTCCCACGCATAATCGGTGCCGAGCTCGGTGTGGTTGAGAAATTCAACGGGTGTGCCCGCCACGGCCACGCCCTGCACGGAGAACTGGGCGACCACGCCTTCCCCGGCCGGAATGGCGGCCAGCACGTGGTCCACGCATCCTGCCGCATCGGTGATGGTGCCCGTGTAGGTGCCTGCCGCACCGGTGATGCTGTTGGTGGTGCCGCCGTTGCTCCACAGGAAGCTGTACGGTGCGGTGCCGCCCGTTACGCCGGACACCATGATGCTGCCGTCCGCGCTGTTGGGGCAGGTGGTGGCCGTTTGCAGCACGTCAGCACCGATGGCCTCGGGCTGGGTGATGGTGAAGTCGGCGGCCAGTGCGCCGCAAGCACCGCCCGGGGTGATGCGCACTTGGTAGTTGCCGGCCGGGGCCTCGTATTCGGCGATGCCGCCTGCTATGCCCTGCATCGTCAGCAGGGTGTTCCCGAAGGCATCCGCCCAGGTAACGTCCACCGGGGCGCCGTCGGGCACCACCACGGTGCCGGCGCCTTGCCCGCCATGGCATTGGGCCTGGTCCACCACCAAGGGCAGCGGCTTGCTGCCGTGGAGCACGAAGCGGGACAGGCTGGCATCATCGTCCGCGTTGATGCTGAAGCTGTAGCTGGCACCGTCGGAAAGCGGTGTTACCGCCCCGGTCTGCAGGTCGGTGAGGCTGAGGCAGGACAGCGTGTTGATGCCGCTGATGCCGGCCGTGATGGTGTAGCTGCCCGTTACGTCCACGTCCACCTGCAGGGGAATGGTGACGGCCTCGCTGTAGCTGCCGAAGAAATCCACGGCCAGCAGCTGGTTGTCGCTGCTGCGGATGCCGAGCTGCGGCGCGCCGGGGGTGCGGAAGGTCATCTTCAGTGCGTCGATGGCGTCGTAGGCCGGGGTGCCTTGGGCGAAGGCGATGGTGGCCATGTCGCTGAAGCTGTTGATGCCGCTGGCCAAGGTGAGGTTGAGCAGGGGTAGGGCCGGGGCCTGGTCGCCGCCGAAGGTGCCGCCCATGGGCTGGCTCACCTTGGCGGATTCATCCACCGTGGTGGTGGTGGCGCTGCCGCCGGCCTTCAGCCAGAAGCCTTGGCTGCTTTGGATCTTGCCGTTGAGGCCGCCTTGGCCCACGCCGTTGCTCCAGGCCAGGTTGTTGCCGGTAACGGGGTCGAAGATCCAGTAGGAGTTGCCCACATCGGCACCGCGCACCAGCTTGGTGAAGTCGATGGGGCTGGGCAGCGGGTTGCTCACCAAGTTCCAGCCGTCGGCGGCCACGGTGCCCGAGGAGGTGAAGCTCATCGGCAGGGTGACCGGCGTGTGGGCGATGTACGGCGCGCCGGTAACGTTCACCGTGAAGGCGTTGGTGGTGCTGAAGTTGTCGCCGCACCAGGCCAGGAAGCCCTGGCCCTTGGCCAAGGATTGCAGATTGCTGCTTACGCCCACCACGCCCGCGTTGGCATCGTTGGTCACCACCGTTTCGTCGTACCACCGGATGCTGGGCCACAGGATGTTGCTGTTCACCGGGTTGTAGAAGTTGGGGTACTGGGATCCCGGGTAGCCGGCGGTGAAGAAATCATCCTGCCAGTTGGCCACCGTTTGGCCGCCCACCGGGCTGCCCAGCATGCGCCAGTTGGTGTGGCCTGCGGGGATGTAACGCTCCATGGTGATGTTGCCCGTGTAGCTGGCGGTGGCGCCCACCGGCCCAAGGCGGCCCGTGCCGCCGGCCTGGCTGCGCAGGGTGATGTCGGCTAGGCTGGCATCAAGCTCCCCGGCATCCAATTGCAGGGTGCCGCGGATGGCGATGGTGGCATCGGTGAGGGTGCCCATCGGCGTGTTCACCGTCAGGTTCCACAGGTTAAGCGGGCCGCCGTCACTGGCCAAAACGGTGGCCGTGCTTCCCGCCAGAGCAAGGGTGCTGTTGTCCGGTGCGGTGAGCGCCCCATCGAAGATGGCCTCATCCCCATGTACTGTAAACGTGGTGCCGCTTGACAAGGCCAGGGTGGCACCGCTCTCCACGGTCAGTTTCTTTACGTCCGTGCTGGCGGTGGCGCCCACCGTGTGGCCCGCCTGCACCACCATGCTGGCCGTGGCATTGAAGGTGGCCGTGCCGGCGCTGCCGGTAGGGGTGGTGGCCCAAATGGCATCGCCCACATTGCCGGAAGCCTGGCTGTACCATGTTATTTCGGGCGTTTCCACCACCACTTGGATGGCCAAGGTTACCAGCGGCTCGTTGGAGAATGCGGATTCCAGGCGAACGCGCACGTCATACGTGCCGGGCACCGTGGGGTCGAAGGAGACGCCCGGGAAGGCGGTGCCCCAGTACGCGGCGGCCAGGTTTTCCGAGGCCTGGTAAACATGCAGGGCGCCCATGCCGCCTGCGATCATCTGTTGGCTGATGTTCACTGTGTTCCATACGGGGGTGCCGGCCGGGTCGAAGTCCAGGTCGAGGAATACGTTCATGTTGGTGAAGTTGAAGCTGCCCAGGTCCACGGTGCCAAGCAGGTTCCAGCGCGCCATTACCGGGTCCGGAGCGGGGTTGCCTTGGGAAATGGGGCTGTAGCCGGTAGTGGTGGTGTACACATTGGCGGCGGGGATGATGGCGCCGACATAGCGGTTGAACGCGCTAATGCCCACCTTGACGTCGCGGCAATCCGTGGACACCGCCATGTTCTGGTCGGGAATGCCGCTGCCGATCACGATAGGGGTGGGCGTGGGTGCGTTGTAGGTGATGGTGGGCGTGCAATAGGTGCAGCTGCCATCACTGACTGTTGCGGTAGGGTTGTAGTTGTCCGCCAAGGGATCCATACAGCCGGCATCCGCCATGGCCACCGTGATCACATTGCTGTTGGCGCTGGTGCAGCCCGTTGCCTGGGCACGCACACGGTAGTAGTAGGTGGTGCCGGGGGTGAGGCCGCTAACCGATTGGGTTGTGCCCGCCACCGAAAGGTTGTTGTAGCCGGGTACGAAGCTGGGCTGGCTAGTGGCATCCACGGAAATGGCACTGATGCGGCTGTTGCCTCCACTTGCTACGGTTCCGTTGTTCACGCTGGTGTTGGAGGTCATGATCCAACGCAGGTACACGTCCGGCTGGTTGTCGCAGGCTGCGGGCAGGGCCAGGTTGGTGAGTTTGCCCGTAGTGATGTTGTTCGCCACCGTCACGGTGCCGCTGGGCACGTCCGTCCATGCACCACCGGTACCGATCCGGTATTGTACCTTGAAGTCTCTCGGGCCGCTATTGGAACCCTGCTGAATGGAGGAAAGGGAGAGGTTGGAATAGCCCGTGGTTACGAGGCTGATCTGCCAGTACTTGCTATTGCTCCCTGAGTCCCATCCATCCAAGTACAATTGATTGTTGCTGGATGAATAAGTCAAGGTGCCGCCCGCGTTGGTGCTGATCGTTTTGGTGAGGTTGGCAGCAATGCCGTCGGTAGCGGTAGTGCTTGTACTGGTAAAGTTCCACCCCACCAATTCCCCGCCTGGCGAACCAAACGTCGGGCTTGTGCTCACATCCAAGAAGTAGCCCGTAGCACTTGCCACGGCGCCCCAATTTGCCGTAAAGCCATTGGCGCCAATACCGGTGGCGGCGGTGGCCGCAGGGGCAGCGAGCGCTGCGGTGGTGAAGGTGCCCTGGCTGCCGTAGGTGGTCTCGGAAGCCCGGGTGGCGTAGGCATGGGTGTAGTACACCGTGCAGGGGTTCAGGCCGGTGAGGTTGCTGCTGAAGCTGGTGCCGCTGAGGTTGGTGCTGGGAATAGCCGTGCCCGTGCCACCGGTGAAGCCGGAGGTGGTGCTGTACTCAATGCCATAAGCGGTTACCGTGCCGCAGGAGGAGGCGGTGTTCAGCGTGCCGGCCACCGTGGCCGAGGCACTGGTGATGCCGGAGACCGCGCCCGTAGTAACCGTGGGCGCCGTGTTCACGCCGCTGCCGGAAGCCGCCACGTTGATGCTGGTGGCGCCGCCGCCGCCCACGGGAATGTTGCCGTTGTACGAGGCCACCGCCACGGGATCGAACTTCACATAAATGGTCTGCGAATACGCACCGCCCGGCTGGGCGAGCGACAGGCTGCTGGTGTACGTGCCGCCCGCCGTGGTGCTGTACATGTAGCCGCTCAATGCACCCACGGTTACGTCGGCGTTGCTAAGTGCGATGCCCGTAATGGTGAAGGTATTGGGGCCGTATGTGCCGTTGATGCACTGGGAGTCGAAGGCGGTGAGGGCGGTGGCGGTGAGGTTGGGGCCTGCAGCAGTGCCCTGGACTGTGAAGTCATCAATGCGATAGGAGACCGGATTGGTCAATGTCCAACGGAACTGGAGGTTCGCTACTCCCTCGGCGCCAGTGGGGAGCGTAATGCGTGTTCCGCCGTTTACCCATGCCCATGTTGCATTGGCAGTTACATCCGTGAACGTAATGTTGTTCCAAGTGGAACCGTTGGAACTCCATTGAAAAGTAACGGCAGCTTGCGTGTTGGAGCGCCTTCCGCCATACAGCACTGTAATGTTGCTATAGCCAACCGTGGAAAGGGAGTTGGAGAAGGTGAGCGTGGCAGTGCCGGTTCCATTGCCCGATCGTGCTTGCGAACCCCCGGAAGCACCGGTATAGTCGGAACTTCCCCCCGAGTTGATTGTCCACGCCGGGCTTCCGGAATTGGCCCATCCGGCGGGGAATGTAGTACCAGTACCGAAATCCTGGGAATACAGGGTGACCTGCGCGGAAACTTGGCCAAGGACTAATGCCGCTGCAGCGAATCCAATGGCACGTAACGTAGCTATCTTTTTCATGGGAGATGGATCTTACCCGCCGGGGGGGTTGGAGGCCAAAGCTAATCGCGGAGCGCGAACCGCCTGATTCCCATATTGGGAGGCGGCCAATGAAAAGGGGCCGCCCATGGTCGGGCGGCCCCTTTCGGCGGGAGGTGTGAAGGAATCAGCGCACCAGCGGCACGCGGAAGGTGCGCTGCACTTCGCCGCTGGTGATGCGCACATACCACACGCCGGTGTTCAGGCTGCGGTCGCCAAGGGTGATGCGGCCGGGCTTGGCCATGCGGGCATGGCTCATCGCCAAGCGCCCCGTGGCGTCAAACACGTCCACGTCCACGGGTGCGTTGCCGAAGGGATGTTCGATCACCAATTGGTCGGGGGTGGCCCACACGGCCAAGGGCGCGGCGGGGTCTGCGCTGGCCACGGCGGTGGCGGCCTCCACGGTAAGGGCCATGGTGTAGGTGTCCGTGCAGGTGCCGCCGGTGGCGCCAAGGCTCACCGTGTAGGTGCCCGGCGTGGCGTAGGTGTGGGCGGGTGCCTCCTCCGTGCCGGTTTGGCCATCGCCGAAGTCCCACGCATAGGCCTGGCCGAGCACGGTGTTATTGATGAACTGCACGGGGCTTCCGGCCACGGCCACGTCACCGGCCACGGCAAATTGGGCGATCACGCCTTCGCCGGCGGGAATGGCGGCTTGCACCGCTTCCGTGCAGCCGTGCGCATCGGTGATGGTGGCCGTGTAGGTGCCTGCGGCGGCGGTGAGCGTTTCACCGGTGGTGCCGTTGCTCCACAGGAAGGTGTAGGGTGCGGTGCCTCCGGCCACGGCCACCTGTGCGCTGCCGTCGCTGCCGTGGGGGCAGCTGGTGGCGGCGGTGGTGGCTGCGGCATCAAGGGCTGCCGGCGCGGTGATGGTGAAGTCGGCGGCCAGCTGGCTGCATGCGCCGCCGGGGGTGATGCGCACCTGGTAGTTGCCCGCATTGGCGGTGAACTGGGCCTGCCCGGCCACGTTTTCCTGGGCCAGCAGGGTGTTGCCGAAGGCATCGGCCCAGGTGATGTTGGCGGGTGCCTGCCCCAGGTCCGCAGTGGCGCTGCCGGCCTGCCCGCTGCACTGCGCATCGGCCACCGCCAGGGGCAGGGGCCTGCTGCCATTGAGCACGAAGCGTGTTTGTGCGGGGTTGTCGGTGGCGTTCATGCTGAAGCTGTACGTGGCACCGTCGGTCAGCGGGGTTGACGTGCCGGTCTGCAGGTCGGTGAGGGTGAGGCACGAGAGGGTGTTGATGCCGCTGATGGCCGCGGTGATGGTGTAGGTGCCGGTGATGTCCACGCCCACTTGCAGGGGGATGGTGATGGCCTCGCTGTAGCTGCCGTAGAAATCCACGGCCAGCAGCTGGTTGTCGCTGCTGCGGATGCCGAGCTGCGGGGCACCGGGCGAGCGGAAGGTCATCTTCAGCGCGTCGATGGCGTCGTAGGCGGGGGTGCCCTGCGCGAAGGCGATGGTGGCCTCGTCGCTGAAGCTGTTGATGCTGCTGGCGATGGTGAGGTTGAGCAGGGGCAGCGCCGGGGCCTGGTCGCCGCCGAAGATGCCGCCGGCGGGCTGGTTCACCTTGGCGGATTCATCCAGGGTGGTGGTGGTGGCGCTGCCGTCAGCCTTCATCCAGAAGCCTTGGCTGCTTTGGATCTTTCCGTTGAGGCCGCCCTGGCCCACGCCGTTCACCCACGACTTGTTGTTGCCGGCCACGGGGTCGAAGATCCAGTAGGCGTTCTGCACATCGGCGCCGCGGTTGAGCTTGGTGAAGTCGATGGGGCTGGGCAGCGGGTTGCTTACCAGGTTCCAGCCGTCGGCGGCCAGGTTGCCCGAGGAGGTGAAGCTCATGGGCAGGGTGAAGGGTGCTGCAGCGATGGTGGGCGCACCGGTGACGTCCACGGTGAAGGCGTTGGTGGTGCTGAAGTTGTCGCCGCACCAGGCTAAGAAGCCCTGCCCGGGGGTGAGCGCCTGGCTGGCGGAGCTTACGCCGGTGATGCCGTCATCGGCATTGGCCGAGGCCACGGCCTCATTGTACCAGCGGATGCTGGGCCACAGGGTGTTGCTGCCCACGGGGTTGTAGAAGTTGGGGTAGTGCGAACCGGGGAAGCCTGCGGTGAAGAAGTCGTCTTTCCAGTCCTGCACGGTGCGGCCCTGCACGGGGCTGGCCAGCATGCGCCAGTTTGTGTGTCCTGCGGGGATGTAGCGTTCCACGGTAAGGTTGCCCGTGTAGGCGGCGCCTGCGGCCACGGGGCCTAAGCGGCCGGTGCCACTGGCTTGGCTGCGCAGGGTGATGTCGGCGCCGCTGGCGTTGAAGGTGCCCGCATCCAGCTGCAGGGTGCCGCGGATGGCGATGGTGGCTGCGGTGGAAGTGCCCTGCGCGGTGTGTACCGTGAGGTTCCACAGGCTGAGCGCGCTACTGGCGGCCAGGGTGGTGGCGGTGCTTCCGGCCAGTTTCAGCGTGCTGTTGTCGGCGGCGTTCACGGTGCCGTTGAAGGTGGCCGCGTCGCCGTTCACCGTCAGGGTGGTGCCCGCATTGAGGGCCAGCGTGCCGCCGGCCTGCACGGTGAGCTGGCGCACGTCGGCATTGGCGGTGCCGGTAACGGTGTGGCCGCCCTGCACCACCATGCTGGTGGAGGCGCTAAAGGTGGCCGGACCGGGCGTGCCCACGGGGGCGGTGGCCCAAATGGGGTCGGCGAAGGTTCCGGAGGATTGGCTGTAGTAGGCGCAATCGGTGATGGTGATGGCCACGTCGCTGGTGCTGGGGGTGCAGGCCCCGTGGCTGATGGTCCAGCGCAGGGTGTACACGCCCGCGCCGCCGTCGGGCAGGAAGGTGGCCGTGCGGTCGGCGGTGTTGCTGAACTGCGAAGTGTTCAGGCTGGGGCCGGAGGCCACGCTCCACGCACCGGTGCCGGAGAGGGCCGCATTTGCGGCGAGGGTGGCGCTGCCGCCGAGGCACACGGACTGGGCGCTGCCTGCCGCGGCCGTGGTGGGCTGGGCATCAATGGTGATGCCGCCGGTGGTGCTGTAGGCTGCGCAGCCGCCGGAGGCCGCGATGGTGTACGTAACGGTATAGGTGCCCGGGGTGCTGGCGCCCGCGTTCACCGCGCCGGTGCTGGCGTTGATGGAGAGGCCGCCGGGGGCGGTGTAGGTGCCGCCCGCAGTGCCCGTGCGCGATACGGTGGCCGTGCCGCTGTTGCAGTACGGGCTGCCCGTGTAGCTGATGGTGGCTGAAGGCGCGGCATTGATGGTGATGCCGGCGGTGGCGTTAAAGGCCGCGCAGCCGCCGGAGGCCGCGATGGTGTAGGTAACGGTGTAGGTGCCCGGGGTGCTGGCGCCCAGGTCGATGGCACCGGTGGAGGCGTTGATGGAGAGGCCGCCCGGGGCGGTGTAGGTGCCGCCCGCAGTGCCCGTGCGGGTTACGGTGGCCGTGCCGCTGTTGCAGTACGGGCTGCCGGTGTAGCTGATGGTGGCCGACGGCGCGGCATTGATGGTGATGCTGGCGGTGGTCTGGAATTGCCCGCACGGGCTGGCGGGGGGCACCGTGTAGGTAACGGTATAGGTGCCCGGGGTGCTGGCGCCTGCGTTCACCGCGCCGGTGCTGGCGTTGATGGAGAGGCCGCCGGGGGCGGTGTAGGTGCCGCCCGCAGTGCCCGTGCGCGTTACGGCAATGCTGCCGGCGTTGGCGCAGTAGGGCGATCCGCCGTAGGCAATGGTGGCGGCCGGCGCTTGCACAAAGCTGACGGTGCCGGTGCTGGCCGAGGTGGTGCATCCGTTGGGCGAGGTGGCCGTAACCGTGTACACCGTGTTTTGGGTTACCGCCACGTTGGCGGGGTTCTGCTGGTTGGAGGTGAACCCTGCCGGGGTGGAGCTCCATGCAAAGGAGGGCGTGGTGGTGCCGCTTACGGTCACATTGTCGATGGCCCAGTAGTAATCCCAGGTGGCGGCGTAGCGGAACCGCACATACACCGTGGCCTGGTTCAGGTAGCTGCCCAGGCTCACAGTGACTTGGGCAAAGCCCGTGGCGCTGCCTTGCGTGGTGGAATAGGTCTGCAGCGTGGTCCACGTGCTGCCGTTGGTGGATGCTTCCACGTATGCGCGGTCATCGTTGCCTGAGTTATACCGGTAGTAATGGAAGAAGCCCAGGCTGGCCGCCGAGTACCCTACGGTGCTGAAGCTTGGCGACACCAATGTGGTTGCCGTGGTGCTGCCACTGCCTTGGGCATCGGAGTTGCTCAGCACAAACTGTGAAGCGTCGTTGCTGTGGAAGGTGACAAGCCCGTCGTAGGCATTGAACTGGTATCCGTCCGCCCGGGGTGTCCACGCCGCATTGGCGGGGGTGCCGCCGGTGCTGGTGTTGGTGGTGGTCCATGGGGCAATGCCGCCGTTGAAGTCCTGGGAAAGTATGGTGACGTTGGGCGCAGTGCCTGCGGAGGACAGGTTTACCGTGTTGGCATTGGAGCACACGGATGCGGCGCTGGCGGAGGCGGTAACACCGGTGGGGGAGGATTTCACCGTGACCGGCACGGAAGCGCTGGTGCTGTTGCAGCCGTTGCCCACCGTGATGCCGTAGCTGCCGGTGGCGGCGCCGGCCACGCTCACATTGGCGCTGGTGGCGTTGGGGCTGAAGGTGCCCGTGCCGCTCCAGGCGTAGGTGAGGTTGTTGCCCGTGGCGGAAACGCCGAGCTGCAGGGCGGTGCCCTGGCATACGGGCGAGTTGCTGGTGGTGGAGTTGATCACCGGGCGGTCGCAGAAGTTGAGCTTTATGCGGCGCAGGGTGCCGGTGGTGCCGCTGGTTCCGTCGCAGATGGTTACCGTCCAGGTGCCGTTGGGATCGCCGGTGAAGCCGGCCAGGGTTTGGTCCGGTTGGTAATTGCCCGTGGGGTTGTTGCTGTTATTGCTGCTGAACGCCGTGGCCGCGCCATCGCTGAAGGTGAGCGAGCCGCCCGGGCAGTTGGTCGGGTCGCCGAGGTTGTCCTTGTTGCCCCCGTTGTTCATGCTCAGTTGGCGGGTTTGGCCGCTGGGCGAGGTGAGGGTGATCTGCAGTTCGCCGCGGCTGGCGTGGGCTACGATCATCTCCACGCTTTGCAGGTCCACGGTGGTGCCCAGCGCGTTGTTCAATCCGCTGATGGCGATGCCCGCCGTGGCGGTATTGGAGCTGCTGCATCCGTTGTCCGGTATGGCCAAGTAGGGGCTGCTGAGGCAGGCGCCGTTGGCCATGCACAGGTTGATGTCGCTGGTGAAGCTGCCGAGGTCCAGGTTGCAGGCGGCATTGCCGTTGTGTACCACGCGCACCGTGCGGGAGGTGCCCACGGGGATCGGCCCGATGGTGTAGGTGCCCGTGCCCACGTTGGCCAGCACGTTGGTGCCTGCCGGTGACTGGATGGTGACGTTGGCGGCCGAGCCCAACCTGGCCACGTTTACCGTGATGCTGTACATGCCTGTGGTGCAATCCCCCGCGCTGGCCGCAGCGGTGGCCATGGGCGACACGCAGGCGGGCGTCCAGGTGTAGGTCTGCCCGGCGGTGAAGGAGCGGATCGGGCTGGCATTGGTGAAGCGGCAGGTGGAAGAGTTCGCCGTGCCTGCAATGGAGCTGTTCCAGTCATTGATCCCGGTGTTCACCATGCGGTTGTTCACGTTCGTGGCAAACGTGTTGTTCGGCCCGCGGAGGCCCACCTGGGGTTGCTCGCCGGTATTGTTGTTAAGGCTGGTAACCGCGCTGTACACGAACTTGATCACACCGGTGGCCGTGTCCATGCGGGCCTGTACGGTGAACGATTCGCTGCTGGCTGAAGAAGCCCGCCGGGCACCTTGCCATTGCACCACCACCTCGGTGCCCACCTGTTGCCAGCGCACTTCGCGGGTGCCGCTGCCGGAGTTCATGATGTTGGCGCCGAAGGGGGAGATGGCCCCGGTGTACGTGGCCGTACTGATGAGTGGCGTGTAGTTGTTCGTGGCCGGCGCGGACCCGAAGGTGATGAAACCGTTGGTGCTCACATACATGGTGCCGTACCAGTTCCCATCGAAATAGAAATTGGGGATGGACACGGCGTACTGCTCGTCATCGTAGTTGGACCCACTGTTCAGCTTGGTTCCCCCGGAGATCAGCGTTTGCGTGCCGCTGGACTGGGAAAAGCTGTAGAGGGAGGCCACCTGGGCGGTTGCTTGCTGCACGCCTGCCGCAAAATGCAGGGCGCAAAGCGCGGCTGCCATGCGGGTAATGAACTTTTTCATGTGCGCGGGTCGGTTTGGATGGTATGGCCGGCTTTTTCCACCAATAGGGTGGCCGGTCGGCGGGTTGCAACGGTATACTGAAGAAAGTAGTTTCACAATACCTGGAATTAGTGATGGCCGGTGTTTCCGGCAGATGTTTTGGCTCTTTATATTCCGCCGATTCCGTGCAGATAAATTGGGAAATCGTGGCTGGCCCGGGGATAGGTCGTGGGTGAGGCTGCCAGGGGTCCGGCACCGGAAGCCCGGTGCTTTTGCAGGGGGTGGGGCCCGGCCAGCAAGACGGGCCTTGTCCATGCGCCTGGCGGCGCATTCGCATCCTGCCTTGAACTACGGATGCACCCGGACAGACACGGATAAGGGGAACGTGTTTCATCCTGACTTGAACCACGGATGCACACGGATAGACACGGATAAGGGGAACGTGTTTCATCATGGCTTGAACCACGGATGCACACGGATAGACACGGATAAGGAGAACGTGTTTCATCCCGGCTTGAACTACGGATGCACACGGACAGACACGGATAAGGGAAACGTGATTCCTGCCGGTTTCCTGGCACCCGGAATATGCAGCAGGATTTCTACTACGGCCCGAAATCACTGCGGCAGCGTACGCTTCGCCGGTTTTCCCCTCGGCGCAATAGCTTGTGCTATTCCTTCTCGGTGAAACCCGCGCTGCCATTG
>JAFEAI010000095.1 GCA_018266475.1 Bacteroidota bacterium | reverse complement strand
GTGGAGCAATGGTACCAGCGCCTGGTGCCCAGCATCCAGTTCGACCCGAAGCTGAGAGCCACCGGCCCGGAGGCCTACCTGCGCTACCGCAGCATCATCCTGTGGAACCATGCGGAAGGCATGTACCACACTCCGAATTCCGAAGTGCCCATCAACAGCACCAGCCGCGCCGTGTACCACGAGGTGAGCGCGAACCTCACGGAACGCAACGGGTTCAATCCGTATGACATCACGCTGACCTCCTTGAGCAGCGATGTATTCAGCCGCCTTTCGCTCACCGCGAAATGGAGCGCCATCTATGACGCGCACAAGCACCGCATCAGCTTTCGCGCCTTTGCCGGAACATTCCTGAACAAGGACCGCCAGGCCATGCGGCCCGACATGGGCTGGCGCATGTACTGGGGCAGCAGCGACCTGCTTTACGACCACCTCTACATCGACCGGCAATACACCGGCCAAAACACCAGTGCGCAGTTCAACATCGACCAGGGCGGTTTCCGCACGCCCACTTCCATCGGCACCTCGGACACTTGGATCGCCGCGCTGAACACGGAGATCGACTTTCCCTTCGCACTGCCGCTGGCCGCGTTTGCCAGCTATGGCGCCTCGCCGGTGACGCTGGTGACCCAGGATGGCAGAACCACCGACTGGCGCGGCAACTGGGAGGCCGGCATCGGCCTGCGCCTGTGGCGTGACATGGTGGAGGTGTGGGTGCCACTGGCTTTCTCGGAGGACATCCAGAAGGAGCAGGACCTGCGCGGTTTTACGTTCACGGACCGGATCCGCTTTGTACTGGCGCTGGAAAAGATGGACCCCACGCAGGCGTTGCGGAAGTTGCCGCATTGAGCTATTGGCCCACATTCCTTGTCCACACACCGTACACAGCCGCACCCATTTTCATGGGTTTCTTTTTTGCTACCTTTGTAAGGAGAATGGGGATTTTCCGGACTAGCGGGATGGCATGGTTCATTGATCAAGGAAGCTGACGGGAAGATCAAACATGAAATTCAGTGAGCTGAAGAAGAAGCTGAAGCAGGCTGGTTTCAGGTTTGAACGGCAGGGCAAGGGTTCCCATCAGATCTGGTACAACAAGCAAAGTGAGAAGCGGATCATTTTCCCGGACCACGGAAGCAAGGAGATACCCAAAGGCACGGCAAGCAGCATCATGAAGGATGCCGGGATCAAGTAAGAGCAAATGAAAAAGCAAGTAAAGGTTGAACGAGGCGCGGACGGCTATGCCGCCGCTTTCTCGGAAAGGGGATTTACGATCGTTGGCACAGGAAACTCCCTGGCTGAGATCGAAGCTTCGCTTCAGGACGGTATTGATAGCGCGGCCTCCATCTCAACTGATGAAGACCTGGAATATTGGAAGCAACTGAGGATTGAACTGAGCTTGGACGTCCCCAGCATCTTTGCCCATTTCGGAACGCTGAACGTAAAGGCATTCGCCGAGCGGATCGGCATGAACCGTAGCCTGCTCCAACAATATGTAAGCGGGAAGAAAATGCCAGGTGAAACGCAGAGCATACGGATCCTAAAGGGAATCAATGACCTGGGGCGCGAGTACTTGGCGTTGAAGGTTTAGCCCGGAAGCTGCTGTCGGTTTCCCCCAACCCAGGCACGGTTATTCGCGGATACCCTGCCCGGATAGACAAGGAGCAGGACCTGCGCGGCTTGACGTTCACGGACCGGATCCGCTTTGTACTGGCGCTGGAAAAGATGGACCCCACGCAGGCGTTGCGGAAGTTGCCGCATTGATGCCGCGCCCGTGCCCCCAACCGCCTTCCAGTCCCCATCTTTGGCCCCATGCCCGGCGGCCAAAAGATCTACTTCCTCTCCGACTTCCACCTCGGCGTGCCCGACCGCACCAGCAGCATAGCGCGGGAAAAGCGCATCGTACGCTTTTTGGAGGAAGCCGCCAAGGACGCTACGGAGATCCACATCCTGGGCGACCTGTTTGACATGTGGTTCGAGTACAGGCAGGTGGTGCCACGTGGTTTTACGCGCCTGTTAGGCAAGCTGTCCGAACTGCACGACCGGGGAATCCCGGTACACATCCACATCGGCAACCACGATATGTGGGCCTTTGACTACCTGCCGAAGGAGACCGGCGCAACGCTGCACCAGGAGCCGATCGTGCGCGAGTGGAACGGCAAGCGCGTGTACATCGGGCATGGCGACGGCCTTGGGCCTGGCGATCACGGCTACAAGTTCATCAAGAAGGTGTTTCGCAACAAGCTGATGCAATGGTGCTTTGCACGACTGCACCCGAATTTCGGCCTGGGCATCGCCCACTTCTGGAGCGGGCGGAGCCGGCTGAAGCACTACGAAAACGACCGCCAGTGGCTGGGCGCGGACAAGGAGTGGCTGGTGCTGTACTGCAAGGAACTGTTGCGGAAGGAGCACTACGACTACCTGATATTCGGGCACCGGCATTTGCCGGTGGACATGGAACTCGTCCCCGGAGGGGCTGCTTCGCGTGACCCTGCGGGGACGAGTTCACGCTACATCAACCTCGGCGATTGGATCACGCACTTCACCTACGCCGTACTGGATGCGGACGGCCTACGGTTGATGAAACGCTCGGCCACGGACCGCTTTGCGGATGATGCGCGGATCACCGGGGGGCCTGCGGTGTAGTTGCCGGTTCCCGGTGCTTTCAGTGCCTTTGGATTCAATCCGTGCCCGGAACAGTTTTGACAGATATAAAATTCGTTTTTACATTTGTCAACATGTATGCGCCACGCCAACTCGCCGCCACACTGCGCAAGGCCATGCGGCAGTTTCCGGCCGTATTGGTAACGGGGCCCAGGCAGGCGGGCAAGACCACCCTGCTGGAGCACGAGGCCGGGGGTGAGCATGCCTACATCACATTCGACGACCCCGTGGAGCGCTCGTTCGCGCTTGAGGACCCAACCGGCTTTTTGGACCGATTCGCAAAGCAGGCTGTAATCCTTGACGAAATTCAATACGTTCC
>JAFEAI010000094.1 GCA_018266475.1 Bacteroidota bacterium | reverse complement strand
GCGCCCTGGGCGGAAGCCCTGACGCGGGCGGCGCGTGGAGCGGGCCTTCGCCGGTGGCGGGCGGCATGTTCAACCCCGCCACGATGACGGCGGGCGTGTACACCTACACCGTGGCGGGGGTTGCGCCCTGCCCTGCCGCCAGCGCGGCGCTCAGCGTGGCGGTGGTGGCCGCGCCGGATGCGGGCCTTCCGGGAAGCATCACCCTGTGCGCCAGCGATGCGCCGGTGGCGCTCTTCGCGCAGCTCGGCGGCACACCCGACGCGGGCGGCGCGTGGAGCGGTCCTTCGCCGGTGGCGGGCGGCATGTTCGATCCGGCTGCGATGGCGGCGGGCGTGTACACCTACACGATCAGCGTGCCGCCGCCGTGCATCAACACCTCCAGCACCGTCACCGTGCAGGTACAGGCCCCGCCTAGCGCGGGCTCCTATGCGTCGCTCACACTATGCATCAGCAGCCCGGCCACGCCGATGGTGGGCGCCCTGGGCGGAAGCCCTGACGCGGGCGGCGCGTGGAGCGGGCCTTCGCCGGTGGCGGGCGGCATGTTCAACCCCGCCACGATGACGGCGGGCGTGTACACCTACACCGTGGCGGGTGCTGCGCCCTGCCCTGCGGCCAGCGCGGCGCTCAGCGTGGCGGTGGTGGCCGCGCCGGATGCGGGTCTTCCGGGAAGCATCATCCTGTGCGCCAGCGATGCGCCGGTGGCGCTCTTCGCGCAACTCGGCGGCACGCCCGACGCGGGCGGCGCGTGGAGCGGGCCTTCGCCCGTGGCGGGCGGCCTGTTCGATCCGGCTGCGATGGCGGCGGGCGTGTACACGTACACGATCAGCGTGCCGCCGCCGTGCATCAACGCCTCCAGCACCGTCACCGTGCAGGTGCAGGCCCCGCCCGGCGCGGGCGCCGATGCGTCGCTCACACTTTGCATCAGCAGCCCGGCCACGCCGATGGTGGGCGCCCTGGGCGGAAGCCCCGACGCGGGCGGCGCGTGGAGCGGGCCTTCGCCGGTGGCGGGCGGCATGTTCAACCCCGCCACGATGGCGGCGGGCGTGTACACCTACACCGTGGCGGGTGCTGCGCCCTGCCCCGCCGCCAGCGCGGTGCTCAGCGTGGCGGTGGTGGCCGCGCCGGATGCCGGACAGGACGCCATCCTCAACCTCTGCAACGCCGGAGATCAGGTGGATCTGCTTCCCGCACTGGGCAATGCCGACCTTGGCGGAAGCTGGACCGGTCCATCAGGAGCCCCGTTCAGCGGCCTCTTCATGCCGGGCATAGCCGCACCAGGCGTGTATTCCTACACGGTGGCCGGTATTGCACCTTGTCCTTCGGCCAGTTCGGCGCTCACCATCTATGTGGTTTCCAACGCTGATGCAGGGGGGGATGGCCTTCTTTCCACATGCTCGTCATCCACTGGAACCTCCCTGTTCAACCAGTTGCAGGGCACGCCCGATCTGGGAGGCCATTGGCTGGATCCCGCAGGGGCTCCGTTCAGCGGCATATTGGATGCGGGGACGGATTTTTCGGGAGCGTACACATACGTGGTCACCGTGCCGCTTCCGTGCATGAACGACACGGCGCTAGTGACCGTAAGCATTGTACACGCCCCCAATGCGGGCTGGGGAAATTCCATCACGCTATGCACAAGTGATTCGCCGATCAGCATGATCGAGCACCTGGGCGGAACACCTGACGAAGGCGGCTCCTGGACGGGTCCTAACGGGCCTTCCAGCGCGGCTTTCCACCCCGCCAGCAGTCCTTCGGGCATTTACACCTACACCGTGCCGGGCATTTCGCCGTGCCCTGATGCAAGTGCGCCGCTGGCCATTGCGCTAAATCCCATGCCGAATGCGGGAACGGACGGAAGCATCACGGTGTGCCCGGAGGCCAGTGCCGTGGACATGTCCACCTTGCTCGGTGGCAGCTCCGATACCGGCGGCAGCTGGTCGGCACCGGACGGGAGCCCCCATGGCGGTTACTTTGACCCATCCGCAGACCCCCAGGGGGCTTACACGTACCTGGTCAGCGGGATGGCGCCATGCCCCAATGACCAGGCCATTGCCACCGTGCAGGTGCATGTGGTGCCGGTGCCGGATGCCGGGCCGGATGCGGTAAGCTGCACCTATGTGGCGGCACTTTCAGCAAGCGGCACATGGGCCTCCGGCCAATGGTCGGCCCCGGCCGGCACCACCCTCAGCGATGCCGGCATGGCACAAGCCACCGTTGCGGTGATGGCCGGTGGTGCATACACGTTCACTTGGAACACGATCAGTGCCGAAGGATGCGCGGGCACGGATAACGTGACGATCACGTTCACGGATCCCATTGTGCCGGTGGTGACCACCGTGGACGCCCTGTGCCACGGGGCATGCAACGGAACAGCCAGCGTGGTGGCCAGCGGAGGCAATGCAGGCGGCACGGGTTACCAATTTGTTTGGGCTGCGGGTTCAGGGGCTATCCTTCCGGTGAATGCCGGCCTATGCGCAGGCGACTATACGGTGACCGTGCTGGATACCAATGGTTGCAGCACCACAAGCAACTTCACGATCCAGGAGCCGGTTCCGCTGGTGATCGACCTGCTGTCGGCCACCGACGAGCTATGCCCGGGCAGTTGCGACGGCACACTAATGGTGGGTGACAGCGAGGGGGTGCAGTTCAGCCTCAATGGAGGGGCGTTCCAATCGTCCAACCTGCTGGGCGGGCTGTGCCCCGGCAACTATACGGTGACCATGCTGGACGCCAACGGCTGCAGTGCCGAAGCCTCCGCCATCGTAGGCAGCCCTCCCCCTGTTCACGCGGGGTTCAGCATCCACCCCGACACGGTGCCCATGAATGCGCCGGAGGTGGTGCTGGACAACACCTCAAGCGCCAATGCGGTGCATTTCCACTGGACCTTCGGCGATGGCGGCACCAGCGACCTTGCTTCGCCGCAGCACGCCTTCCCAATGGGTGTGGAAGCGGAATATGTGGTTTGCCTAACGGCCACCACGGCCAATGGCTGCCCGGACACCTATTGCGCACCGCTGCCGGTGATCGGCCTGCCGGGGGTATACGTGCCCAATGCCTTCACGCCTGACGGGGACGGACGCAATGACGTGTTCAAGGTGGAAGGTGCCCGCCTCTCCCCGAACGACTTCAGCCTGATGATCTTCGACCGCTGGGGCATGAAAGTGTTCGAGGCCAAGGACCCTTCGGCAAGTTGGGACGGCACATTGGAGGGATCTCCGGTACCGAATGATGTGTATGTGTGGCAGGTAACGGTGCGCTTCGAAGGGCACATTGAGGTGGAGAAGCTGCGCGGGCACGTCACCGTGGTGAGGTAGGGCCGTTGCGCGGGAGCAAGGCATGTCCACCATTGAAAAAGCCCCGGTGGTACCGGGGCTTTTTTCATGAAGGCGGCTGTGTTTCCCGCTCAAATGTCGAGCTTGGCGTAGACCGCGTTTTTCTCGATGAACTCGCGGCGCGGGGGCACCTCATCGCCCATGAGCATGCTGAAGATGCGGTCGGCCTCACTGCCGTTGTCAATGGTCACTTGGCGCAAGGTGCGCGTTTCGGGATTCATGGTGGTTTCCCAAAGCTGCTCGGCGTTCATTTCACCCAAGCCCTTGTACCGCTGCACATGCACCCCGGCATCCTTGCCTCCGGCCTTCATGCGTTCCAGCGTGCTGTCGCGCTCCTCGTCGGTCCAGCAGTACACGGCCTCCTTCCCCTTCTTCACATTGTACAGCGGGGGCGTGGCAATGTACACATAGCCGTTCTCGATCATCTCCTTCATGTAACGGTAGAAGAAGGTGAGGATGAGGGTTTGGATGTGGCTGCCGTCCACGTCGGCATCGCTCATGATGATCACCTTGTGGTAGCGCAGCTTCTCCATGTTGAGCGCCTTGCTATCCTCCTCGGTGCCGATGTGTACGCCCAGGGCGGTGTAGATATTCCGGATCTCCTCGTTCTCGTAGATCTTGTGTACCATGGCCTTCTCCACGTTGAGGATCTTTCCGCGCAGGGGCAGGATGGCCTGGAACTCGCGGTTTCGGCCCTGCTTGGCGGTGCCTCCGGCGGAATCGCCCTCCACGAGGAAGATCTCGCTTGCTGTGGCGTCCTTGCTTTGGCAATCGGCCAGTTTGCCGGGCAGGCCCATGCCGCTGGCGGCGCCCTTGCGCTGCACCATTTCGCGGGCCTTCTTGGCGGCATGTCGCGCGGTGGCCGCCAGCACCACCTTGTCCACGATGCGCTTGGCGTCCTTGGGGTGCTCCTCAAGGTAGTTCTCGAGCATTTCGCTCACGGCGATGTCCACGGCCCCCATCACCTCGCTGTTCCCGAGCTTGGTTTTGGTCTGTCCTTCGAACTGGGGTTCCTGCACCTTCACGCTGATCACGCCGGTGAGGCCTTCGCGGAAGTCGTCCCCGGTGATCTCGAACTTGAGGTTCTTGGTGGCCCCGCTGTTGTCGGCATACTTCTTCAGCGTGCGGGTAAGGCCGCGCCGGAAGCCGGCCAGGTGGGTGCCGCCTTCGTGGGTGTTGATGTTGTTGACGTACGAGTGGATGTTCTCCGTGTAGGAATCGTTGTAGATCATGGCGATCTCCACGGGGATGCCCTGCTTCTCGCCTTCCATGTAGATCACGGACTCGATCATGGGCAGGCGGGTGCCATCGAGGTAGCGGACGAACTCCACGAGGCCCAGTTCACTGAAAAAGACCTCCGTACGGAAGGTGCCGTCCTCCTGTGGCGTGCGCTCATCGGTAAGGCTGAGGCGGATGCCCTTGTTGAGGAAGGCGAGCTCGCGGAGGCGGGAGGCCAGGGTATCGAAGTTGTACTCGGTGACCTGGAAGATGGTCTTGTCCGGGGTGAAGGTCTGGGTGGTTCCGCGATGGTCGGCGGTGCCGGTTTCCTTTACGGGATACAGGGGCTTGCCCATGGCATACTCCTGGCGGAAGCTTTTGCCGTCGCGGAACACCTCGGTGGTCATGTGCTCACTGAGGGCGTTCACGCAGCTGACGCCCACGCCGTGGAGGCCCCCGGAGACCTTGTAGCTGTCCTTGTCGAACTTGCCTCCGGCGTGGAGCACGGTCATTACCACCTGCAGTGCGCTAACGCCCTCCTTGGGGTGGATGCCCACGGGGATCCCCCGGCCATTGTCCACCACGCGGATGCTGTTTCCGGGGAGGATGGAGACTTCGATGTGGTCGCAATGGCCGGCCAGCGCCTCGTCGATGGAGTTATCGACCACTTCGTACACCAGGTGGTGCAGGCCCTTCATGCCGATGTCTCCGATGTACATCGCAGGCCGCTTGCGCACGGCCTCCAACCCCTCGAGCACCTGGATGCTGTCCGCACCGTAGGATGCCGTTTCAGCCTTCTTCTTCGCTTCGCTCATTGCCACGCTATCTGCCATTTTTCAGCTTGGATCCGCCCCCGATTTTAAGGGCACGCGAAGATACCGAAAATGGAGGTGCGAGATCCGTGGAACACTCAATAACGGCGCGGCCTCGCCCCTTATTTACCAACAACGTTCACCCGGTTGTTGAAAACCCGTGGCGGATTGCGGGCCGCGCCCCCTTTGTGCGCGTACTTCACCCCTTGGCGGCCAAGGGGATAGCAGGGGGGTCAGAAGGCAAAGGTGGCGCCGCCGAGCAGCAGGGTGCGCTGCACGGGATAGTTGTACCAGCGTTCGTACTTGCTGGCGCTCAGGTTGCTGCAATCCAGGAACACGCTGAGGCGCTTGGTATAGCGGTATTCCAGGCCCAGGTACAGGTCCACATAGCCGCCGCGGTCCACGGTTTCGGGGGCGGGCGACAGGTCGTTCCAGGTGGCGGGCACGGCGGCGGCCATTTTTCGTGCGCCGATGAACTGGGCCTCCACCTTCAGGAGGAGCTTGTCCTGGAAATCATAGACGGCGCCCAGTTTGATGGTGTAGGTGGGCAGGTTCCACGCTTCGGCCTGGTCCTTGGCGGAGTAGCTGAAGACGTGCATGCCGCCGTGGAGGTTGATGTGTTCATCGTGGCTGTAGCGCAGTTCGCCGCCGATGTCCAACTGGTCCACGCGGTCGTACACGGCGATGAACTGGTCGCCATAGCGCACGCTGTCGAAGAGGGTTTGGCGGGCGATGAACAGGGGCCGGTCCTTGATGCGGCTCTTGCTGATGCGCACATCGAAGCCCACGTCGCGGCTGAGGCTTCCGCGCAATCCGCCGTAGACGTCGTACATGAGGCTTGAATTGGCCAGGACGGGTGCGCCGATGAGGAACGGATTTTCGCGCGTGAGGCTGCGCAGGTTGTTGCGCATGCGGCGGCCTTCCAGCCCGGCGTAGGGCACCAGGATGTCATCGAAAAGGCGGTACTGGGCGTATGCCTTGGGGAAGAAGTGGAAAGTGGTCTTGCCTTGGGCATCCACGAAGATGCCGGCCCCCACCCGCACGAGGTACCTGTTGTCGGTGGTGCTCACGTAGGGTGAAATGCCCACCATGGTGCCGTTCTGCCGCAGGTCGGGCAGGCTGTCGCGCACGCCGCGGTAGGCGTTGTTGTCGATGAGCACATCGCCGCCGTAGGTTTCGCTGCCCTGCTCCATGGAGAGCTTGGCGTCCAGCACCACATTGAGTTCGCGGCTGCCGGAGAGGTTGGTGTAGTTGTCCACCCTCAGGCCCGCATCATGGGCCAGCTTGGTGCTGTCCTTGTACAGGCTCTTCAGCCGCAGGTCGAACCCGATCTCATTGTAAACCTGCTTGCGGAGGTCCTGGGGTGGCTGTTGGGAGCGCAGCATCAGGTTCTCCAGGCTGTCGGTGCTGTTGTATCCGTAGTAGCTCACCCGCCTGCGGTCGTAGAAGGCCCTGCCCTGCACGGTGTGCTGGCGGAGGTAGGCGGTGTAGTAGCCGTCCAGGTTGTTGAAGCTGTAGTCGGCTGGCCCCTTGTTGCTGATGCCGCCGTTGCTGCTCATGTGGCGGTAGTGCAGCCCGTAGCCGTCCGTTTTGGAGCGGGTTTGGTCGTAGTAGAGCTCGAACAGGGGCGTGGTGTACAGCCCGAAGGCGGCCTTGGCAAAGCCCTTGTAGAGCTTTTCCTGTGCAAGCTGGATGTTCAGGCGCGCGGCCTCAATGCTATCCACGTGCGCGGGCACGTTGCCCTTCACGGCCAGGAGCTGGTAGCTCACGGCCTTTTCGGGCAGGATGGAATCGTAGGCCTGCGGCCGCAGGTCGATCTTGGCCACATCGGCCAAGGTGGGATTGTAGATCCCGTTGAAGTAGTACTCCTCCTTGGTTTGTGCGCTGGCGGTAAGCATGCCCATGGCGGTGCAGGCCAGCAGGGCGAAGCGGAATGGCGATCCGTGGTTCATGTCGGTCATTCTTCGCCGGGGGTTGTGGTGTTTCCCGGGGCGCCGCCGGTTTGTTGCGGCTGGGCGGGTTCATTGATCTTTGCCAGCCGCTGTGCGGCCTGTTGCACCAGGTCGGGTTCCGCGCAGTGGTCCACCACGCTTTGCAGGGTGGCCTTGGCCTGGAAGAGGTCGCCCATGCCCACGTAGGTGTCACCGAGGAGGATGAAGGCCTTGGCCTTCCAGTGGTCGTATGCGGGGAACTTCTTGGCCAGGGCCAGCACCTCCTGTTCGGCATCCTTGTAGCGTTTCTGCAAGTAGCGCACATAGGCCATCTGGTAGGCCGCTTCGGCGCCGGCGGCGTTTTTGGAGGTGGCGGCGATGCCCTTGAAGCGGGTGTAGGCGGCATCAAGGTCATTGCTGTCGATGGCGCCGCGCCCCACGGCCAGGCCGGCCTCGGCCTTCAGGTCGGCGTTGGCATCGCTGTTGGCGAGCACCTTCTGCGCGGCTTCCGCCGCTTCGGCGGTGCGGTCCAGCTGCACTAGGCAGCGCATGCGTCCGGCCTGGCCGGCCAGCACGTTCACGGGCAGGGCGGCGGTTTGTGCCAGGGAGGTGAAATAGGGCAGTGCGGCATCATAGCGCTTGTTGGCGTAGAGGATCTGCGCTGCTGCGGCCAGGGAGGGTTCCAGGAACTGCCCTTCGCCGGCGGCCGCCACCTGCTCAAATGCGGGCAGGGCCTCCTCCGGCTTGTTGGCGCGCAGCAGGCAGTCGGCGGTATAGTACCGCGCATTGGTAACGTAGGCGCCCTTGGGGTACTTGGCCACATAATCCCTGAAGGCGCCTGCGGCCTGGTCGCACTTCTCGGCGAAGTAGAGCTGCTCGGCGCTGCGGAAGTATTTCTCGTCGAGGTCCAGTTCACCGGCATCCACAAAGGAGAGTCCCTTGACATAGCTTTCGTAGGCGGCCATGTTCCCTTGTTGGGAGTAGATGCTTTCGATGCCGGCCAGGGCCTCGCGGGAGCCGTCCATGGTGGGGTACTTGGCCACCACGGCCTTGAAGCCTTCGAGTGCTTGGGCGGTGCGCCCCTGGCGCTTGTCGATCAGGGCGATCTGCAGCATGCTCAGGCGCACATGGGGCGAATTGGCGTGCTGCGCCACCACCTGCTTGTAGAAGTCGAGCGCTTCAGCATCCTTGCCCTGGTTGAGGAAGGTTTCGCCGAGCTGGTATTTCGCATCGGCGCCGTACTGGCTGTTGGGCTTGTCGCGCAGCAGCTGCTTCAGGGTGGCGATCTTCTGCTCGGGCTTTTTCTCCAGCCCCTCGCACACGCCTTTCTGGTACTGGGCATAGTCGCGCGCGGCAGCGCCGCCGGCGATGGCCTTGTCGTACCAGGTGATGGCCTGCGCGAAGTTCTTGGTGACGTAGTAGCAATCCCCGGTGCGCACGAGGGCATCGTTGCGCTGGGCCTTTGGCAGGTCGGTGCTTTCCACGGTGCGGCGGAAGGCGGTGGCGGCCTCGTCGTACTGTTTTTTCTTGAAGAAGGCGTAGCCCATGCTGTAGCTGGCCTGCTGATAGAGCGCAGTGGCGTAGGCACCGCCGGCATTGCGCACGTTGTCGTACTTGGCCATTGCGGCATCATAATCCCCCAGTGCATAATCCGATTCGCCGGCCCAGTAGTGCGCCTGCACGTTCACCTTGGCGTCCACTGGGAAGGTGAGGGCCTTGGCGAAGAAGTCGCGGGCACCGGCGTAGTTGCGCGCTTCATAGAGCTCCACGCCGCGGTCGAAGGCCAGCTTCTGGTAGGCCTCCTTCAGGCGCAGGTCCTTGTTCTTGATGGCGTCCAGGGCGGTGAGCGCGGCCTCGTAGTTCCTTGTTTTCAGGTACACGTCCAGCAGGAACTCCTGGGCCTCGTCGTGCCTGGGCGAGCCCGGGTATTTGGCCATGTAATCGCGCAGGGCGATGATGGCCTCGTTGTAGGGGTCGAAGGAGAGTTCGTAGGCGAGCTTGGCGTAATTGAAGAGGGCGTCTTCGGTGACGCGGGGGTCGTTGCCCAGGTCGTAGGCCTTTTTGAATGCGTTTCTGGCGTAGTTCTTCTGGTTGAGCTTCAGGTAGCAGTCCGCCATGTGGTAGGCGGCAAGTTGCGCAAGGCTGTCGGTGCTGTTGTTCACCACGGCGGTGAACTGGGTGATGGCCTGCTGGCACTGGTCGTTCTTGTAGTAGGCATAGCCGGCGATGTAGCGGTCGCCGCGGTCCACGTTGCTGCGCTGCAGGCCCTTTTCGATGTAGGGCAGGGCCTCCTTGTACTGGCCTGTGCGGTAGTAGGCTTCACCGGCCAGGCGGTTGATGTCGCCCCTGTTCTTGGCGTTGCCCTGCTCGGCCAGCAGGGGCTGTGCATATTCCAGGAGGGCCTCGTAGTGGCCTTGGAGGAACTTGATCTGCGCGATGTAGTAGGGCACCACGCGGCTGAAGGCGGGGTCGTCCTTGAGCTTTTCGAACCCCTCCAGGGCCTGGGCGTAGTTGCGCCTGGTGTAGTTGATGTGGGCCGCGTAGTAGGTGGCCGGCGCGGCGTAGATCCCGGATCCGTCCTTCACCTTGGCAAATTCCGTCAGTGCCTTGTCGGCCTGGTCGTCCATGAAGAGGGCGTAGCCCTTCTTGAAGGTGAACTCGGCGCGGTCTCCCTCGCCCAAGGCGGCGGGATCCACCTGATCCGCCCATGCCAGTGCATCACGCCAGCGCTTGCCGTTGAAGTAGTGGCGGAAGAGCTCCAGGCGGACGGCGGGCACATGGATGTTCTCGGGATGTGCGTCGATGAACGCCAGCAGCCGGTTGGCGGCATCGCCATGGAAGAGGCGCACGGAGCTGATAGCCCCCCAGAACTCGGCCTCGGTACGGCGGTCGGCAAAGGGGTCCTGCAGCGCGTCGGCGATGCGGTCGAACTCCAGGAGGGCGGCTGCGTACTGGGCCTTGTCGAACAGCTCCATGGCATGGGCCAGCGGGGCGCCGGGCTGCTCATAGTGCGCGGGGCGCTGTGCCCGTGCGGGCTGGCCGGCCGCCACTACCAGGAGCGCCAGGAGAAGCGGCGGTCCGAAAAAGTGCTTCTTCATCGGTTCAAAGGTCCGGGGCATGCGGGCGCGTGCCTGTTGGCCAGGCCGGAATTATCCACGTTGCCGTGTTCACCTTCCCGGGTGCATTGTGGAGACATTGAACAAGGGAACGTGGAAAGGCGGCCCGGAATTTTCTTCCTTTGGGCGATCTTCCAGAACATACCGCCCATGCCGGACGCCTCCCCCATCATCGAGCTGCACGACGCACGCATCTTCCAGCGCGAAAACCTGGTACTGAACCACGTGGACCTTACCGTTCGCGCCGGGGAGTTCATTTATTTGGTGGGCCGCACCGGCAGCGGCAAGAGCAGCCTGATGCGCACCCTGTACGGCGACCTGCCCTTCCAGGAGGGCGAAGGGCACGTGGCCGGCTTCAACCTGCGCAAGCTGAAGCGGCGGCAGGTTCCCTTCCTGCGCCGCAAGATCGGCATCGTGTTCCAGGATTTCCAGCTGCTGGGGGACCGCACGGTGAACGAGAACCTCACCTTCGTGATGCGCAGCACCGGATGGAAGGACCGCAAGGCCATGGATGCCAAGGTGCAGGAAGTGCTGGAGAAGGTGGGCCTTGGCAACAAGGGCTACAAGATGCCGCATGAGCTGAGCGGCGGCGAACAGCAGCGGGTAAGCATAGCGCGCGCGCTGGTGAACGACCCGGAGCTGGTGCTGGCCGACGAGCCCACGGGGAACTTGGATCCCGAGACCACGGCGGAGATCGTGGAGCTGCTGTACACCATCAGCCATGGGGGCCGCTGCGTGATCATGGCCACGCACGACTACACGCACATGAAGAAGGTGAACGCCCGCGTGGTGCGGTGCGAGGATGGCAAGCTGCTGGAGGTGAGCGCGGCACCGGCGCAGGTGTGAGCAAGAGCGATCGTGTGTTGGGATGTGGGGGGCAGTTGGTGGTTGTCAGTTGTTAGTTGTTAGTTGTCAGTTGTCAGTTGTCAGTTGTCAGTTGATGGTTGTTAGTTGCGTGGTTCGTGGTTCGTAGTTGGTGGTTCGTAGTTGGTGGTTCGTAGTAGGTGGTTGTCGGACATGAACAGGTCTCCCTCGCTTTCGATCCTGGTGCCGGTGTACAACTTCGGGGTGGAGGCCATGGTGCGCGGCCTTTCGGACCAGTGTACGGCACTTGGGCTTGATTTTGAGGTCCGGGTGTACGACGATGGGTCCGATGCGCGATGGAAGGCCGCCAACCAGGCGGTGCGCGGCATCCCCGGCGTGGTGTACAAGGAACTGGAGCGGAACATCGGCCGCTCACGGATCCGCAACCTGCTGGCCATCGAGGCGGGAAAGACCCTGCTTTTGTTCCTGGATTGTGACAGCGGCATTCCGGACGGCATGTTCATCGCCAACTACCTGGCCCATGCGGGCACGCCGGTGGTGGTGGGCGGCACCACCTATGCCGCTCACCGCCCGGCCCGTGCCTACCGCCTGCACTGGAAGGTGGGCAAGGCGCGGGAGCAGCGCAGTGCCGCACGCCGTTCCCGCCATCCGTACCGCAGCATTACCTTGAACAACATCCTCATCGCCCGCGATGCCTTCCTGGCGGTGATGCTCGATGAATCCATCCGCACCTACGGCCACGAGGACACCAAGTTCGGCCAGCAGCTGAAGGAAAAGGGCATTGCGATCCGTCACATCGAAAACCCCGTGGCCCACAACGGCCTTAACACCAACGCGGATTTTCTCGGCAAAACGCGGGAGGCGCAACGGAACCTCCACCGCCTGTACGCCTCCGGGGGTCACGGTGGGCAAACCGGCGTGGTACGGATGTTCCGCACCATGGAGCGGTACGGGCTGAAAGTGCCGTTTACGCTGGCATACGGGCTTTTCCGCCCGATCATCGAAGGGACCCTCGAAGCGGGCACGGCCCCCTTGTTCTTCTTCGACCTGTACAAGGTCTTCCACTTTATCCGTAACGGGCGGGAAAGCGGGCAGCCCGTTCAAGGCAAGTCCTGAAGCACTGCGCGGAGGGCGGCCACCTCCGCAGTGCCGTCCAGGGCCCGCGCCGCGCGGGCGGCGCTGTGCTTCAGCGCCGTGCATCCCGGTGCATCCGCAAAAAGTGCGTTCACGGCCTGCACGATGCATTCCGGGTCCGGCCGTGCGATCAGCGTTCCGCAGGCGTACCCGTGCACAATAGCGGCCACCTCGGGCAGGTCCGTGGCCAGCACGGGAATGCCCGCGCGCAGGTAATCGAAGAGCTTGTTGGGCAGGCTGAAGCGGTAGTTGAGGTTGGTGTCCTTGTCCAGCGTAAGGCCCAGGTCGGCATTGCGGGTGTAGTCCATCATGCGTGCGTAGGGCATCTTCCCCAGCAGGCGCACGCGGTTCTCCAGCACATGCGCCTTCACCATGTGCTGCAGCACGGGCCACGCATCGCCCCCGCCGATGACCAGCAAAAGGCAGTCCGGCAATTCGCGCATGGCCAGCACGGCTTCCTCCGCTCCGCGGTCCACGTTGATGCCCGAACCCTGAAGCACGAGGACATGCTTGTCCGCCGGCAGGTCCAATACAGCACGACTTGGCAACGGGCCGAGCTCCCTTGGCATGGGGATGTTGCGCACCACGTGCAGCTCCTTGCCGTACCGCGCCCTGTAGGCATCGGCGATGCTTTGGTTCACGGTGATCACCGTTTGCAGCTTGGGGAAGATCCAGCGTTCAATGGCCAGCCACACCGCCCTCACACGCGGCCGCTGCACCAGTTCCGGCACCTCGGTGAAGAACTCATGCGTATCGTACACCAATCGCATTCCGCGGATGCGGGCGGCAAGGAAATTCGGCAGCAGCGTATCCAGGTCATTGCTAAAAAGCAGCGTGGCCCGGCCAAAGAGCAGCAGGAAGAAGAGTCGCAGATTGTACTCCGCGTAGAACAGCGGCCCCTTGGTGAACAGCAGCCGCATGCGCCGGGTGCGGTAGGGCCGCTCCAGCGGCAGGCTGCCGGGCAATTTGCGGCCGATCAGCCACACCTCATAACCCAGTTCCTGCAGCACGGTGCAGGTGCGGTGTACGCGGTTGTCCGTGGCCAGGTCGTTGGTAACGCTGACAAGGGCGCGCTTCATGGCCGCAAAGGAACGGCCCGGATGCCCGTCCCGGCACAGGACCCGCTATTGGCCGGAGGGATTTCCCGGAATAACCCCGCGGGGACGGGAGAACCGTCGCAGCAAGGAAGCCCGCAACCCGCCGGAGCATATCCTTGGCGTGGCCCCGCGATGAAGGGAACGCACGGCAACCGGTAAACTTGCACCTCCCACTGCATAGCGCTGGCCATCGTACGCCCCATGGAAATCCTTCACGCCGTTGACCTCACCCCCTTCAACACCTTTCACGTAAAGGCCAGTGCGGCGCACCTGGCACGGTTCCGCACGGTGGAAGAGCTGCGCGCCCTGCTGTCCCGCCCGGAACTGCAAGGTGTTCCGCTGCTGGTGCTGGGCGGGGGCAGCAACGTGCTGTTCACCCGTGATTGGCCGGGGGTGGTGCTGCTGAACGAGATCGCCGGCATGGAGGTGCTGGAGGAAACCGGCGGGCATGTGCTCGTGCGCGCCGGTGCCGGGGAGGTGTGGCACAATTTCGTGATGCACTGCGTGGACCGCGGCTGGGGCGGCATAGAGAACCTCTCACTGATCCCGGGCCGGGTGGGTGCGGCGCCCATGCAGAACATCGGCGCGTACGGCGTGGAGGTAAAGGACTGCTTCCACCACCTGGAGGCCCTGCGCCTCAGCGATGGTGCGGTGGTGCGCTTCAATGCGGAGCAATGCCGGTTCGGCTACCGCGAAAGCTTCTTCAAGCGGGAGGGCAAAGGGCAGTACATCATCCTCACCGTGGCGTTCATGCTCAGCAAGAACCCGGTGCCGGACACGCATTACGGCAGCATCCGGCAAGAGCTGGAAAGGCGCGGGATCACCGCTCCTGGAATCAGCGACGTCAGCGATGCGGTGATCGCCATCCGGCGCAGCAAGCTGCCGGATCCCGCCGTGCTGGGCAATGCGGGCAGCTTCTTCAAGAACCCCGTGGTAAGCGCGGAACAAGCGGCACGCATCCTCGCCGCGCATCCGGATGCGGCCCACTACCCCGCCGGAGACGACCAGGTGAAGTTCGCCGCAGGCTGGCTGATCGAGCAGGCCGGATGGAAGGGCTTCCGCGAGGGCAACATTGGCGTACACAAGGACCAGGCCCTGGTGCTGGTGAACTACGGCGGAGGCTCCGGCAGCGAAGTATATGCGCTCTCCACACGCGTGCTGGAAAGCGTGAAGGAAAAATTCGGCGTGGAAATGGAGCGGGAGGTGAACATTGTTTGAGGGATGCCTCATGCGTAGGCGCGAAGAATGCCGTAGGGAAGAAACCGCCAAGACGCGAAGCACGCCAAGAATGCATCACGCGAAGACGCGTAGGCGCGAAGAATGCCGTAGGGAAGAAACCGCCAAGACGCGGAGCGCGCCAAGAATGCATCACGCGAAGACGCGAAGAATGCGATAGAGAAGAAACCGCCAAGACGCGAAGTGCGCCATGGGAGGCACGCGAAGGATGGAGGGGTTGGGCCAGTTGGGGGCTTGTTGCACCTTGTGCGCAATAAGTTTGCTTCCTTCGCCGAACCTGATCGCACATGATGCTACGACGCGCCTTTCTGCTTTTCACCTTTCTGGGGGCCACGCTGGCATGGGCACAGCAGCAGCCGCCGATCACGCTCACCGATGCCATTCTGAAGCCGTGGCCGCTGTATCCCGAACGGATGGCCGGCCTGCAATGGATCCCCGGCACGGACCAGTACAGCTACACCAAGGGCGACAGCCTGATGGCCGGTGGCACGGGCACCGCCGATGACCGCCTGCTGATCACGCGCGGCGAGCTGAACCGGGCCCTGCCGGCAGCCGACACCCTGCCGCGCCTTCCCGCCATGGAATGGACCGACCAGCGCACCGTGCTCTTCAGCAGCGGCCTGCACACCTATGCCTACAACCTGGCCGGCAAAAAGGCCGCCCTGCGCTACACGCTGCCCGACGATGCGGAAAACGACGATGCCGATGACGCCCGTGAAAAGGCCGCCTTCACGCGCGGCAACAACCTGTTCATCGCCGGGCCCGGCGACAAGGTGGCCCAGGTGACCACCGATGGCGCGGACGGCATCGTGAACGGGAAAAGCGTACACCGCGACGAGTACGGCATCACCAAGGGCACCTTCTGGAGCCCCGATGGCAATCTGCTCGCCTTTTACCGCATGGACGAAACCATGGTAACGCCCTACTATGTGGAGGATATCACCACCACGCCCAGCACCTTCAAGAAATTCCGCTACCCCATGGCCGGGCAAACCAGCCATGAGGTAACGCTGGGCGTGTACGACACGCGCAGCGGCAAAACCATCTTCATCAAGCCGGAGGGCCCGCCGGACCACTACCTCACCAACATCTCCTGGGACCCGGACAACGCCCACCTCCAGATCATCCTGCTGGACCGCGCAGCCGACCACTTCCGGGTGATGCGCTACGATGCGCTCACAGGCGCCTTCGACCGCATGCTCTTCGAGGAGCACAACGCCAAATGGCTGGAGCCCGAGCATCCCTTCACCTTCCTGAAAAAGACGCCTTCCCGCTACATCCACTGGAGCCAGCGCGACGGCTGGTGGCACCTCTTCCTGTACGACATCCACCTGGGCATGGTCCGCCAGCTCACCACCGGCAACTGGGTCGTTAACCGCCTCATCGGCCTGGACCGCGACGAGCGCTACGCATACGCGGAAGGCACTGCGGCCATCGACCCCAAGGACCCGAAGGGCGCCCTGGAAACGCACGTGTACCGCATTGAACTGGCCACCGGCGCCACGGTGCGCCTCACCAAGGAGGCGGGCACGCACCGCGGGCAACTGGCCGCACACGGGCGGTACCTGATCGACCAGTGGAGCAGCACGGCCGTCCCGGGGCGCACCGAGCTGTTGGATGCCGCCACCGGCAAGGTGGTGAAGGTGCTGAAGGTCGGCAAGGACAGGCTTTCCGCGCGCTGGAAGGGCTCCGTGGAGCTGGTGCAGGTGCAAGGCGAGAACGGCGACCTGCTCAATGGCCGCCTGATCAAGCCTGCGGGCTTCGACCCCGCGCGCAAATACCCGGTGATCGTGTACACCTACAACGGGCCGCACGTGCAGCTGGTCACCAACAGCTTTATCGGCGGCGCGCAACTGTGGATGATGCAGGCGGCCGACCGCGGCTACCTCATCTTCACCGTGGACGGCCACGGCAGCGGCAATCGCGGGCTGGCCTTTGAGCAGGTGATCTACCGCCAGCTCGGCATCACCGAGGTGCAGGACCAGTTGCGCGGCGCGGCATGGCTGAAGCACCTGCCCTACGTGGACAGCACCCGCATGGCCGTGCATGGATGGAGCTTCGGCGGGCATGTAACGGAAGCCCTGATGCTGCGCTCACCGGGCACCTTCCAGGTGGGCGTGGCCGGCGGTGCCGTACAGGATTGGAAACTGTATGAGGTGATGTACACCGAGCGCTACATGGACACGCCAGGGGAAAACCCCGAGGGCTACGCCAAAACCGCCCTGCCCCCGCTCGCGGACCGCCTGCAGGGCCACCTGCTGCTGATCCACGACAACATGGACGAAACCGTGGTGCCCGAGCACGCGCTCCGCTTCCTGAAAAGCTGCGTGGACAAGGGCGTGTACCCCGATTTCTTCTACTACCCCGGCCACGCCCACAACGTGCGCGGCAAGGACCGCGTGCATTTGTACACGCAGATCTTGGATTACATCGATGCGCACCTGGGGGTAAAACCGTGAGCCGGTGCCTTTGGGCAGCGCCCCATGCAGAAGGGAATGGGCCGGAATCCCCGGGCGAACTGAACCGGCGGCGCTACGGCAATACGACGATGCGCTGCACGGCGTGCATCGCGGCCTCCTGCACGCGCAGCAGATAGGTGCCGGGCGGAAGGCCCTTCAGGACCAACCCGCCGGCAGGCACCGGCCCGGACCAATTGCGCACCGGGCGGCCCGTGGCATCCACCAAGGAGCATTGCGCACCGGGGGAAGCACCGGCAACCTGCACGTGTACCTCCCCCGCGGCCGGGTTGGGGAACACCTTCAATTCCACCCGCGAAACCGCCTGCCCCACGCCTGCGGGACCGGTGGGCACCGCCATGGCGGCCGCCGTGCCGATGGCCAATTGCGTGATGCCCCGCCAATAGCCGGTGTCCAAGTAGGCCATGCGATCATTGGGCGTATGGTAATGCGGGTTGGGGTCGTTGTCGAAATCCTCCACCAGAAGGATGGCGCCATAGCCTTCGCTCCAGAAGGACGCATGGTCGCTGTACGTGGCGCCCGGGTTGTTCACCGCGATCGGCAGCCCCGGCCCGTACGTGGTGTTCACCATCAACGCCGAATCCTTGATGGCAATGCTGTTGGCCACGGGCCGCGCATGGATGCGCAAAAGCCCATCGCCGTTGCCATCATACGCAATGGCGTCCATCTGCACCACGGCGGCCACCAGTTCGTCATTGCCCGCTGCCGCTGCGGCATGGTAGGCACTGCCCAGCATGCCCTGCTCCTCTTCGTCCCACAGGGCAAACACCACGGTATTTTCAAAATCCATATCCGCCATCACCCGGGCCGCCTCCAGCACGGCGCACACGCCGCTGCCGTCATCATCGGCGCCCGGGGCCACGGCAACGCCCGGCATGCAATCGTAGTGCGCACTGATGTACACCTTCCGCTCCGGGTGCAGCGCGCCGGCCTTCACCGCCAGGATGTTCTCACCCGCGCCGCCGAAGTGCTCCACTGCGGGCGCATAGCCCATCCGCTGCAGCTCTTGCCGCAGCCACTGCGCCGCCAGCGCATTGCCGGGCTGGCTCTTGTGGCGGGAAAGGATCAGCGTATCCCCCTCTCCCACGTTCACGGGCAATTCGCCGCTCAATCGCTCCAACCTCCACACCAGCGAGTCGGCATCCACGGCATCCAGCATCTGCTGGATGGCCGGGCGCTGGGCATGCACCACCGCATGCCCCAACAAGAACCCCGTAATAAGCACGGCTGCGCGGCGCACCATGGGTGCAAGGTACTGTCCCGCAGGAGCTGCTGCGCGCGGCCCTTGGTGTTGGCGCACGCCCATAAGGCGGCCTACAGGCTCACCACGCGTTCCACGAAGCTGCGTTCGGCCGTGCGGATCACCACGATGTAGGTGCCACTGCCGGGCAGGCGGGTGCTCCACGTGCGGTCGGCGGCCCCCTGTCGCGCGGCCACCTTGCGGCCGCCGGCGTCATACACCTCCACGGCCAGCACGCGCTGGTCCAGGCCGGTGAGGGTAAGCATGCCGTTGCGCACGGGGTTGGGGTACACGTGTACGCCCAGTTCGCGCAGGTTGTCGATGCCCACGGACAGGTCGGTGTGCGCTGCGGATTGCACCAGCACGGGTGTGTGGTCGGCGGCCTGGAACATGTTCTTGAAGAGGTCGATCTCCGGGCTGGTTTGGGTGAACATGTCCTGCATGAAGCGCGGCGGTGCGCTTTGGTACCACACCTTCGCGGTGATGTTGATGAGGCCGGTGTATCCGGCCATGGGCACGTGGTAGTGTACAATGTCGGTGCCGCTGCCCTCCACCCCGTCCGGGTCGTGGTTGAAATCGGGATCGGCCAGGACGTTGCCCACAATGCGGGTGGTGTCGTAGGTGCTGTGGTTCACGCTGAAGCCTGCGGGCGCCAGGCGGTTGTCCTTCAGGGGTTGCTTGGCCCGCTCCAGCACGGTGGTGAGGTTTCCGTTCACGTCGCCCATCACCATTTCGTAGATCTGCACCTGGTCGGCGGCGGTGATGTGGTCGTGGTGCGGTTCCCAGAGGGGATCATGCCCGGCGATGTCGCCATTGGCGGTGGGTGCGCCGTTGTTGTAGAGGGTATCTCCGTTGGCGGAGGTGGCCACCAGCTGCACCCATGCGCGGCGGGAGGGGTATCCGCTGGGGAACTTGTGGCCGGCGAGGTTGAAGAGCTTGAGGTCGATGAACGCGGTGTCGGCGGTCCTTGCGGGCACGCTGAGGTCGAGCATCAGCGTATGCTGCTGGAGCATGGCCAAGGTGCGCGCGATGGAGCTGTCGAACTGCGCGGGGTATGCGGTGGCGCCCAGCGCGGCAGCGTTGTCCTTGATCATGCCGAGCATAAAGGAGTTTCCGCCCACGAAGTGGTGCTGCCCGAAGGGTGATTTGCGGGCGAGGAAGGCGTAGTTTGCCGAGAGCACCACGCCGATGTCATCATCCAGCAAGGGCATGTGGCATCCTTGGCAGGTGATCCCGGTGGCGGGGTGTTCCTCGTTGTTGAAATCCGAGTTGAGCCATTCGTGGTAGGTGGCCTGTTCCACGAATTCATCGCCGGTGGTGTTGCCGGCCAGGTCCACGGTTTCGGTAAGCAGGGTATGGCATCCGGCGCAGAGGCCGGCATCGAGTATTTGGGCGCCGTACTGCGGGTTGTAGCCCACGAATGCCTGCATGGGTGCGCCGAAGATCACGGAATCCGGGTATGGGCCGAACAGGGGCCGCCCATCGGTGGCGAAGTGGAGCTGGCCGGAGAAGAAGTTGCCGATTCCTTCTTCGCGCTGCATGTGGCAGGGGGTGCAGCTTACGCCGTCCAGGGCGATGTCGTCCTGCTCCATGTAAGCAATGGAATAGGGACCCTGGCCGGTCATGTGGTGGTCGAAGTGGCCCATGGGCGCGTGGCAGGCGGTGCATTTGTCCTCCAAGGCCACTTGATGGCCGGGATTTGTGAGCACCTCATGGCTCACCTTGGCGCGCCAGAAGGGGTCGCGTGCGGAATTGGCCATCATGCTGCTGCGCCAGGCATCCACCACGTTCACATCCTTTCCGTCCATGGTGGTCATGGCCATGCCCAGGGGGTCGTGGCCATGGCATCCGTTGCAGTGGCCGCTGCCCACGAAGTAGGTGTTGGCGCTGGAATCCAGCGGAATGCCGGCATGGTGGAGGCTGTCTATCCAAGGCCGGTCGTGGTAGGCCGCCTTGGCCACGGGCACATGGCCGTCCGTCCAGGCCACGGAAAGGGTGACGGCGCCGGCGACGGCAGCAAGAACGAGGACCTTTACGGGCAGGGAGTACCTTTTATTCATGGGGACGGGCTTGCAAAAACTTCCGCAAGTTATGCGGAGCCATGGAAGTGTCAACTTTTCACACAGGGCCATCGGGCCTTGATCCCTTTCCTTGCGCGGGGTCTTGCACCGCCACCCCGGATAACACGGAAGAGATTCCGGAGCAGGGGCAGGCTGCCACTAGGGCCAAAGGCCCGGCATTATCCCGGCCCTACGCGTGAGCGTAGGGCCGGGATACCAAATGCGCGATCGCCAGGGCTGAAGGCCCGGCCTCATCGCCAG
>JAFEAI010000093.1 GCA_018266475.1 Bacteroidota bacterium | reverse complement strand
TGAAATACCGCTGGACCCGTATCGGTGAGGGAGCTTTCATCTTTTCTCTTCGTGCCATTGTTTTCCTGTTTTGATCCGGTTGGATCCAACTCCGGAGCGGTCAATGTATTTCAGGCAAGGACAGTTCTCAGGGCGTGGTTCGTAGTTGGTAGCTTGTGCGGGCCGGGTCAATAATGCTTGCCCGTGTGCTTGGGCTGGAACCCGATCTTCCAAAATCCGCGCAAGTCGCCTTCCTTGTATCCGGCAGCCTTGTCCGCGGGATATCTTTCAGCAAGCACGGCCTGCGTTTCGGCCGCGATGTCCTCTGCCCCGCCGTGGCACTTCAGGCAGGTGGGCATGGCGATGAAAATGGGCTTGTAGTACCAGGCACCGCCGTCGGCACGCTGCACTGCAAAGGGCTGCTTCCCTTCACCGATGCGCTTCCATGCCTCCCTGTCCGCATCCGTGGCAATGGCGTTGCCGGGGTTGCGCTTCCTGTCGCTCAGCCGTTGCAGGGTCACCCCGAACAGGGTGGCCATGGAATCGGTGAGGGGCACTGCGCGCGTGTTGCAAAATTCCACGGCATGCGCAGGCCCGCCTTCCTGCATGGCCATGGCCACGTTCCGCATCAGCACTTGCTGGGCCTGCCGTGAGACCGAATCGCCCATGGCCAGCATTACGGCCGGGTCCATTGGCGGCGGCGCCGGGGGCGTTCCATCGGCGCATCCGAAAAGCATCAGCAGGGGCAGCGCCGCCAGCAACGGGGTCTTCCGGGTCATGATAAATGCGGATTCCCACGAAGGTAGGTTCGTACGCACTCCTGCATGGTGACCTCCCTCACCATCAACGGGTATGGCGCGCCCTATGGGCGCGGCACCCGCTCTTGTTCACCACCGCGGATGGACGCGCATGGCCTGCCTGAAAACCGCGATGAAACACGTTCCCCTTATCCATGTGGATCCGTGGTTCAAGCCGGTGTGTGAATGCGCAGCCCGGCGCATGGAATAGACCCGAAAGCGCTGGCAGCCTCGCACTCCCGGGCCTCCCATCGGTACCTTTCGCCCTGCCATGAAACTGATCTCCTTCAACGTGAACGGCATCCGCGCGGCCGTGGGCAAGGGCCTGGTGGAATCGCTGCGCAGCATGGACGCCGACATTTACTGCTTCCAGGAAACCAAGGCCACGCCCGAGCAGGTGGCGGCCGCCCTCAAGGAACTGAGCGGCTACCACCTGCACGCGCACTCCGCCGAGCGCGCCGGCTACTCGGGCACCGCGATCCTCTCGCGCGAGAAGCCGGTGCGGGTGGACTACGGCATCGGCATGGCCGAACATGACAATGAGGGGCGCGTGATCACCGCCACCTTCACCGACCACATTGTGGTGTGCGCATACGTGCCCAACAGCGGTGAAGGACTCAAGCGATTAAGCTACCGCCAGGAATGGGACCGGGCCCTGCGCGAATACCTCACGGGGCTGGCAAAAGGCAAGCGCCCCGTGATCTTCACCGGCGACCTCAACGTGGCGCACCAGCCCATGGACATCGCCAATGCCAAGAGCAACTACAACAAAACGGCCGGCTACACCCAGCAGGAGATCGACGGCTTCACGGCCTTGCTGGGCGCGGGCTTCACCGACACCTTCCGCCACTTGCACCCGCAGGAGGTGAAGTACAGCTGGTGGAGCTTCCGCATGAACGCCCGGGCGCGCAACGTGGGCTGGCGCATCGACTACGTGCTGGTGGGCAAGGGCTTTGAAAAGCAGGTGAAAGAAGCCTTCATCCTGAACGAGGTGACGGGGAGCGACCACTGCCCGGTCGGTATTTCCTGGTAGGCCCATGGGCCTGCATCCAACCGCTCACCGGCACAATCCGCACTACCTGCACCCCTCCACACCGAACAATCCATGGCGCCCGCTTCCCGCATCACCGTTTCCGCGCTCGTAAAGAAACCTGTGGCACACGTCTGGAAGATCTGGACCGCACCCGCCCACATCATGCAATGGTGCGCCGCCAGCGACGACTGGCACTGCCCCGCCGCCGCCAACGACCTGCGCACGGGCGGCACGTTCAGCAGCACCATGGCCGCGCGCGATGGCAGCAGCAGCTTCACCTTCGGCGGCGTGTACGATGACGTACAGCTCCACCAGCGGATCGCCTACACCATGGGCGACGGCCGCACCTGCGAGGTCCTCTTCACCGAGGAAGGCGGCAAGACCCGCGTGGTGGAAAGTTTCGATGCCGAAGCGCAACACTCCGTGGAGATGCAGCAAGCCGGGTGGCAAGCCATCCTCGACCGGTTCAAGAAGCATGCGGAGGCGCAGCCGTAACCTGAAGTGGAACACGACAAGCAACCAGCCATGAAAAACAAAGCTGCCGTCACCCGCCAAGGTGATCACGCCATTGTGGTCACCCGGCGTTTCAACGCACCAAGTGAACTTGTCTTCGATGCCTTCACCAAGCCGGAAATGATGAAGGAATGGTTCCACGGCCCGCCCGGATGGAAGCTGACCACATGCGAGGTGGACCTGCACCCGGGTGGTGCGTACCGGCGCGTATGGAGCAATGATGCCGGGGAATCCATGGGCATGGGCGGCGTGTTCACCGAGGTGGAACGGCCGGTGCGCGTGGTGCGCACGGAACGTTATGACCAGCCTTGGTATGAGGGCGAAGCGGTAGGCACCTTCACGCTGTCCGCCGTCGAAAAAGGGACCCTGATGACGCTGACCATCGAGTATGGGTCGCAGGCCGTGCGCGACCAGGTGATGGCCTCACCGGTGATGGCCGGCATGGAAACGGGTTACGCCGGCCTGGACAAGTATCTTGAAACAATGCAGTAAACGCGGCACCAATGATCACCACGCCCGAAGCCATCGTGACGCAAGAGATCACCACCGCCGTGGTCCCGCTGAAGATCCCCGGCCAGGACATGGGCAAGTACATGGACGCCGCGATCCAGGAAGTGATCAAGACGATCACCGGCCAAGGCATCGCCATCACCGGCCCGCTGTTCAGCTTTCACAAGCGGCGCCCGGGCAGCACATTCGACTTCGAGCTCGGCTTTCCGGTGGCGGCGCCGATCAAGGCAGAAGGGCGCGTAGTGAACAGCAAGCTGCCTGCGGCGAAAGTGGTGCGGGCGGTGTACCAAGGCCCGTACGACGACCTGGGGAAGGCCTGGGGCGCGCTGCAGCAATGGGTGCGGGAGCACGGACATGGCGAAAGCGGCCGCTTTTGGGAAAGCTACTTGAACGCGCCCGATGAGGTGAGGGACCCAAGGGAGTATCGCACGGAACTGAATTGGATCGCGGGGGACTGATTTACCACAGAAGGCGCGGAGGAATGCAGGATCGCCGAAGAAATCACCAGGTCTGTACCGTCGACCCGCCGGGTCGACAACATTGTGCATGGCACACCCTCCCCATCACGATTCCCGCGCCGCTGCCGCCTTCAACAGGCATCATCCCATACGGCCACGCCTGCCTGGGCGGCCTCCTTGGCTTCGGGCTGAAGTACAACGGCAATTTCCGGCACACGCACTTGGGCCGGATCGGCAAAGGCCGCGCGAGCGGTGAACACTGACACGGGCATGCGCATCCTGCTCTTGGACAACTACGACAGCTTCACGTGGAACCTGCACCACGTGCTGGCGGCACTGGCGGAGGTGGACGTGGTGCGCAACGACGCCATCACCGTGGAAGCGGCCGCGCGCTACGACCGCATCGTGCTCTCTCCCGGCCCCGGCCTGCCCTCCGAAGCAGGCATCATGCCGCAGCTGCTGCATGCCTTGCTGCCCACGGTCCCCATCCTTGGCGTATGCCTGGGCCTGCAGGCCATCGTGGAGGAGTGCGGCGGCTCCCTGCTGCACCTGCCTGCCGTGCGGCACGGGGTGGCCGTGCCATGCATGCCCTGCGCGCCTGCGGACCCGCTCTTCGCCGGGCTGGGCGCCTCCTTCCCCGTAGGCCTCTACCACAGCTGGGCCGCCGATCCCGCCTCGCTGCCCGCGGACCTGCGGATCACCGCCGTCAGCGCCGAGGGCACCATCATGGCGCTGCGCCACGCCCGCCACCCCGCCTGCGCGGTGCAGTTCCACCCGGAAAGCGTGCTGACGCCCCACGGGCCGCAGATCCTTGGGAACTGGCTGGCCGCGTAACGGCACAACACATCCGATCGTTGATGGAACGCGGCGCAGCGGCCACGCACCCGCGCATGCGCCCGATAGCTTCGCCCTCCCGCCTACCATCGGGATAGAACACATGCTCCGCCGAACCCTTCTTCCCCTGGCACTATTGTGCGGCGTCCACCTTCCCGCCCAGGACATCCTCCAGCGCGCACTGAAGAACGACACCATGCCCAACCTGGTGCCCAACGCCGGGTTTGAGGAACACCGCAGCATCCCCTGCAGCTGGACCCAGCAGGCGCGCAAGTTCGGCGAGGAAGTAATGGTGGCCTGGACCTCCCCCACCGAAACCACGCCCGACCTGTACACCACCGAGGCCGACCGCGACTGCTGGAGCAATCCCGCCAAGCGCACCGGCGGCAAGGCCTCCCCGCGCAGCGGCAAGGCCATGGCCGGCATCAAGGTGCGCGGCAAGGGCAACACGCCCACCTGGTGGCACGAATACCTGCAAGTGGCCCTGAAGGAACCCCTGCAGGCCGGCACCCGCTACGTGGTGGAATGCTGGGCGCGCCAAGCCGACTTCAGCGAGCATGCCAGCAACAACATCGGCCTGCTCCTCTCCCCCGTGGCCATCAGCACGCGCAACAACCTGCCCCTGTACATCACCCCCGACGTGAACGCCGACGAAGTGCTCAAAAGCGGGCGCTGGCGCAAGGTGGGCGGCGTGGTGGAGGCCAAGGGCGGCGAGCAATACCTGCTGATCGGCAACTTCTACAGCGACGAGGCCACCGCCTTCCAAAAGCAGGAAAGCGGCGAACGCGGCGCCTACTACTTCATCGACGACGTGAACGTGCGCGTGGCCCCGGCCGGCGCGGCACTTTCACCCAAGCCCAAGGCCAGCGTGCCGCCGCCGCCCAAGCAGGTGGTGGCCGACCATGCCAGCACCCGGGAAGTGCCCCTGCCGCGCGTGGAGCCGCCGCCCGTGGGCAAAAGCATCCGCTTGGACAACATCGGCTTCGAATTTGCCAAGGCCACGCTGACGCCCGACAGCAAAAAGGAACTGGACGAACTGGCCGACATGCTGATCGACTACCCCAACATGCACATTGAAGTGGAAGGCCACACCGATGATGTGGGCGGCGATGCCTTCAACCAAACCCTGAGCGAGGACCGCGCCAAGGCCGTGGTGGATTTCCTGCGCGCCCGCAAAGTGGAGCAGGAGCGCATCAGCTGGAAAGGGTACGGCAAAACCCGCCCGCTGGTGCCGAACACCAGTGATGCCAACCGCGCGCAGAACCGCCGCGTGGAGTTCCGCGTGACGGGGAACTGACGCGCGGCCATCCGCCGCCACGGCCCGGAAGCAGGCCCGCCGCCGTGCGGCACCTCAGGCCTCCTCCTTCAGCATGCGCCGGGCCAGCTCCAGGATGCGTGTATCATCCAGCGCCACCACGCCCCCGCCCGGGCCCTCCTCCACATGCACGCCCATGGGCCTGCCGTTGGGGTGGCTGTACCCGCCAAAGTAGTTCCAGACCGTCTCCACGTTCAGGTCCAGCTCCTTGGCAATGCGGTGGATGCTGCCGTCAGGGAGCCTGTCCTTGATGTCGCGCAGCTCGTTGAAGGTGATGTTCATGGCTTGGAGGATTTGGAATGGATGCCCTGAAGGTAAGGCATGTTGTCGGCCCGCGCGTTACCGTTCACGTGAATTATTCCTTAAGCCGACAAGTTCCGGCCTTGGCTAACCTGCAACCATGTCCGCCAGCAACCGGGGGCAGGTGTGGAAGCAGCAGGTTTGGCACGCATGTTAGCCTGCCAACAATGTAGGAATCAGCCGGAAAACAAACGGCTCGCGTGGATCACGGACCGTTGTTCCCGGATTTGAGCGACCGTGGAATTCAATCGGTCCATCGCCCGGAAATCTGACTATTATTGCCAACAACACAAAACCGCTCAATGAAAAAACACTACACCTCAATCCTTTCCTTCTTGATCGCTTCCGCGCCGGCGCTTGCCCAAACGTTGGACCAAGGAAACTCCGCCCCGGTGCTCGGCGACCAATTCACGCTCCACACGGCGAACTATATCGCACCGGGCGCTGCCGGTTCCGGGCAGACCTGGAACTTTGCGGGGATCACCGCGTTGACCACCGGGACCAGCACGTACGTATCTGTTGCATCCACCACCAACGGAGCCAACTTCCCGCAGGCCACCATAGCCATCGAGCAAGATGGCTACGCCGCCTACTTCAAGGTCTCCAGTGCGGGATTGGAAATTGCCGGGGTGCAAATGCCCACGGCCGACATGGTCTATTCCAATCCTGAAATGTTGTTGAAGTTCCCTTCCAGCATGGGCACCACCTGGAACGACCCCTGGTCCACCACCTTCACCTTAAGCGGGATCACCATCGGCCGCGCGGGGACAATTACGGGCAACGTGGACGGGACCGGAACGCTGGTGATGCCCTACGGTCAAGTCTCCAACGTGGTCCGCGTAAAGGTGGTGGAGAACTACAGCGATGTTTCCCAAGGGGTCAACTTCGCGAGCTATGTGTCCACAACCTATTTCTACTACAAGGCCGGAATCCATTCGCCGCTTGCCCAGGTCACTGAACTGGTCACCACCACGAACGGAACCTCCCAGACCAACCTGAGCGGCAAATGGTTGGACGGAAGCCAAGTGGGGATCCGGGAACTGCTCGGCAATGCCATCGGGGTGGACCTGTACCCCAACCCGGCCAAGAGCAGCTCCACCATGGTGTTCACCAGCAATGGCGGCAGCCATTCCGTGGACCTGCTCGATGCCAGCGGACGTGTGGTCCGCCATGAGGAGTTGATGGTCCAGCCGGGGATCTCCCGCCACGACCTGAACTTGCAAGGCCTGCAATCCGGCCTGTACATGGTGCATATCGCCGCGAAGGACGGCAGCCACGGCGTACAGCGCCTGGTGGTGGAATAAGTGGCCAAGCACCATCAGCCCAAGGAAAGGGGCCGCCCGATGGGGCGGCCCCTTTTGGTGGGGCGGGGGGGGGGTAACACCTTATTAGTACTTCAACCCTGACGGTGTTGCAACCATTAAATCACTCCCAACAACTACATTAGGCCGCATGGCAGGTTACGAAATAAGCGACCCGGCAACATTGCTGATGCCGGGCCGAGTGAATGTTCACACAACGGGATAAACCCTTATTGTGATCTGCTTCAATTCTTGGCACAAATATAGACAACCACCACCACATGAAAAAGATCTTGGGATTGGACCTCGGCACCACTTCTATCGGATGGGCCGTGATCAATGAAGCGGAAACCGAAACCGAACAGGCCTCGATCGTTGGCACGGGTGTTCGCGTGGTGCCCCTTACCGTGGACGAACAAACCGACTTCGAGAAAGGCAGGCCACTTTCCACCAACGCGGACCGGACGCTGAAACGCGGCATGCGCCGGAACTTGGACCGCTACCAGGACCGCCGGAAGCACCTGCTGCAACTGCTGAAGCAGCACGGCCTCATCACAGATGATACGGTCCTAACGGAGACCGGCAGCAACAGCACGCACTCGTTATGGGCCTTGCGCGCAGAGGCGGCGAACAACCCGATCCCATTGGAAGCTTTCGCCCGCGTTCTGCTGGCGATCAACAAGAAGCGCGGCTACAAAAGCAACCGCAAAGCCAAGGACGAGGATGACGGGCAGGCCATTGATGGCATGGCCATCGCGAAGGAGTTGTACGACAACGACCTCACCTGCGGGCAGTATGGATTGCAACGCCTGAAGGCTGGCAAGCGCCACATCCCGGACTTCTATCGTTCCGACCTGAAAGCGGAGCTGGAGCGGATCTGGAACAAGCAGCGGGAGTTCCATGGCGAGCTGCTGCCCCACGAACTGCTGGAGAAGATCGCGGGCAAGAACCAGAAGGCCACATGGGCCATCCTGAAAGAGCCTTGGGGACTGGTCGGTGTAAAGCGCACCACGAAGGGCTTGGAGCAGAAGGTGGAAGACTACCAATGGCGGGCAGATGCGCTCAGCAAGAAGTTGGACCTGGAACAATTGGCCGTGGTCGTTCAACAGGTGAACGGGTCTATCTCCACCTCCAGCGGGCTCTTGGGCGCCATCAGTGACCGCAGCAAACAGCTGATCATCCAGGACCTGACCGTGGGGCAGTTCCTGTACAAGCAGATCCAGACCGATCCACACACCCGCCTGAAGGGCCAAGTATTCTACCGGCAGGATTATTTGGATGAATTCGAGCGGATCTGGGAAGTGCAAAAGGAGGCGCATCCGCTGCTCACCCCTGAACTCAAGCACGATGTGCGCGACACGGTGATCTTCTACCAGCGCCGCTTGAAGTCGCAGAAGGGCCAGTTGGCCGTGTGCGAATTTGAAGGCGTGAAGAAGCCGGTGATCGACGAGAACGGACAACCGGCAATGACCAAGGACGGCAAGCCGAAGATGCGCAAGGTGGGGCCGCGCGTGTGCCCCAAAGCCTCGCCCTTGTTCCAGGAATTCCGGATCTGGCAGGTGCTGAACAATGTGGAGCTGATCCACGAAGGAAAAGACGGAACCGGCGATGAGCGCTCGGAGAACGGCATCGTACGCAAAGGCAAAGCGTGGTGCCTCGGTCCGGAATACAAAGCGAAGCTCTTCTCCGAACTCAGTTGGACGAAGGAACTCACCGCAGCCGATGCCCTGAAAGCCATCGGACTCAAGCCCAAGGAATGGAAGGTGAACTTCAAGAAGCTGGAAGGGAACCGCACCAACGAGAAGTACATGGAAGCCTTCGGGGCGATGCTCGCCGTTTCCGGCCACGACGATGTGGACCTCGCCGAGCTACCCGCCGAAGAACGGGCAAGCACCGTGGAGGCCGTGTTGAACACCTTGGGCGCGAAAACCGGGATCCTGCACTTCGACGCCACCCTGGCCGGAAAGGCGTTCGAGCAGCAGCCCGCGTACGCACTGTGGCACTTGCTGTACTCCTACGAGAGCGACAACAAGTCGCGCACCGGCAATGAGCGATTGATCAAGCAGCTTGGGGCCAAATTCGGTTTCAACCGGGAATGCGCGGAGATCCTGTGCAAGATGCACTTCGAGGACGACCATGGCAGCTTGAGCGCGCGGGCAATCAAGAAGATCCTGCCGCACCTGAAGGAAGGGGAGATCTACGACGTGGCCTGCCAACTGGCCGGGTACAACCACTCGCATTCGGTGAACGCCGAGGAGAATGAAGCACGCGAATTGATCGACGCACTGGAGATCCTGCCCAAAGGCGCCTTGCGCAACCCCGTGGTGGAGAAGATCCTGAACCAGATGGCACACGTGGTGAACAAGGTGATCGAGGTGTACGGGCGGCCCGATGAGATCCGTGTGGAAATGGCCCGCGAACTGAAGAAGAGCGCCAAGGAACGCGAGGAAATGACCAAGAGCATCGACGCGGCCAACCGGACGCACGATGGCATCCGCAGCAAAATAGCCGAACTCCACCCCTTCAACACCGGTGTGCGCATCACCCGCAACGACATCATCAAGTACAAGCTCTGGGAGGAGTTGAAGGAGAACGGGTTCAAAACGCTGTACTCCGGCGTGGAGGTCCCCAAGGAAAAGCTCTTCAGCAAGGACTACGACATCGAGCACATCATCCCCCAGGCACGTCTGTTCGACGACAGTTTTAGCAACAAGACCATCGAACTGCGCAGTGTGAACCTGGAGAAAGGCAACGCCACGGCCATGGATTACATGGAAACCAAGTATGGGCCGGACAGCGAGCAGGTGGCCCAGTACAAGGCACGCGCGGAGCGGTTCTTCAAGAAGGAAAGCCCGGGGAAGTTCAAGAAACTGTTGATGAAGGAAGCCGACATACCGGACGGCTTCATCGACCGCGACCTGCGCAACACCCAGTACATCACGCGTGTGGCCTTGGGCATGCTGCGGCAGGTGGCCCGCACCGTAACCCCCACCACCGGCAGCGTAACCGACCGCCTGCGCCAGGACTGGCAATTGATCGACGTGTTGCAGGAACTGAACTGGGGCAAGTACGAGAAAGCCGGACTTACCTACACCGAAAAGAACAAGGACGGCGGCGAGGTGCCCAAGATCAAGGACTGGACCAAGCGCAACGACCACCGGCACCACGCCATGGACGCACTTGCCGTGGCCTTCACCCGGCCCAGCCACATCCAATACCTCAACTACCTGAATGCCCGGCGCGATGAGGACCACAAGAAGCACAAGGTGATCCTCGCCATCGAGAACAAGGAGACCTACGTGGACAGCAAGAAGCGCCGCCTGTTCAACCCGCCCATTCCGCTGGACCAGTTACGCGCCCAAGTGAAGCAGCATTTGGAAAGCATCCTGGTGAGCTTCAAGGCCAAGAACAAGGTGGCCACCCGCAACGTGAACAAGAGCAAGACAAGGAACGGCCACTTCCGCAAGGTGGAGCTGACCCCGCGCGGCCAACTGCACAAGGAGACCGTGTACGGCAAAAAGAAGTTCTATGTCACCACGGAGGTAAAGGTGGGGCCCAGCTTCGACCAGGCCACCATTGCACAAGTTGCTATCAAGAGCCATCGGCAAGCCTTGTTGCATCGGCTCCACGCGGTGGGCGGCGGCGACCCCAAAAAAGCCTTCGGTGGCAAGAACGCCCTTGCCAAGAACCCCGTTTGGTTGGATGAGCAGCACAAAGAGCAAGTACCGGAAAAGGTCAAGCTCGTTCAAATGGAAGAGCAGTTCACCATCCGCAAGGACATCACCCCGGACCTGCGGTTGGACAAGGTGATCGACGGCCGGGCCAAACGACTGCTGGAAGAACGATTGCGAAGGTTCGGCGGGGATGCCAAAAAGGCCTTCTCCAACCTAGAGGAAGACCCGATCTGGCTGAACGGCAAGAATGGCGCCCAATTGAAGCGCGTTACCATCACCGGGGTAAGCAATGCCGAGGCGCTCCATACCAAACGCGACCACCACGGCAAGCCGATCCTGGATGCTGATGGCCAAGAGATCCCCACCAACTACGTGCAGACCGGCAACAACCACCACGTGGCCATCTACCGCGATGCCGAGGGCAACTTGCAGGAGCAGGTGGTCTCCTTCTTCGAGGCCGTTACCCGCAGGTTGCACGGGCTACCCGTGATCGACCGCCACCTGAACGCCGACCAGGGCTGGACCTTCCTCTTCACCATGAAGCAAAACGAAATGTTCGTGTTCCCGAACAAGGAGAAGAGGTTTGATCCAAAAGCCGTGGATCTGATGGATCCCGCCAATTCAAGACAGCTAGCACCCAACCTCTTCCGCGTACAGTCCCTAGCACGCAGCGAATATGGCAATATTGTCATCCGGGACTACCAGTTCCGGCACCATTTTGAATCCCAGCTGAACAACGCCAAGGAACTCCAAAACACCACGTTTTACAAGATCAAAGGGCTAAAGGACCTGAAGGGCATTCAGAAGGTCCGTATGGACCACTTGGGCCGCATCGTCCACGTTGGCGAATACTGAGCCATGATCAAGCGCACCATCGCCATCACCACGCCCTGCCACCTTTCGCTGAAGCTGGGGCAGATGCTGGTGCGCAGCAAATTGATCGAAGGCGATGCGGGCAAGACAGTACCGATCGAGGACATGGGCCTGCTGCTGATGGAGCACGAGCAGGTAACGGTGACGCAGGGCCTGTTGGCCAAACTGCTGGAGCACAACGTGGCCGTGGTGAATTGCGATGAGAAGCACCATCCGGCGGGCATGTTGCTGAATTTCGTGGGGCACAGCACCCAAACGGAGACCTTCATTGCGCAGGCCGAGGCGCCCAAACCCTTGAAGAAGCAGCTTTGGCAGCAGGTGGTCAAAGCTAAGATCGGCAACCAGGCGGCCGTGCTGGACGCCATGGGCCAGGATGGGGGAAGGCTGCAGAAACTGGCACAAGAGGTGCGTAGCGGCGATTCCGATAACCGCGAAGGCGCCGCCGCCGTGTACTACTGGCCGCGCGCGTTCAAACGCATACCGGATTTCCTGCGCGACCCGGCCGGCCCTTACCCCAACAACTTGCTGAACTACGGCTATGCCATCCTGCGGGCCACCATGGCGCGTGCCTTGGCGGGCAGCGGCCTGCACCCCACCCTGGGCCTTTTCCACCGCAACCGGTACAACGCCTACTGCTTAGCCGATGATATGATGGAACCCTATCGTCCCCTGGTGGACCACGTGGTGGCAGGCATCGTGCAGGATCGGCCCTTGGACCGCAGCGAACTGGACCAGGAGGACAAGATCACCCTGCTGCGCACCCCCACGCTGGATGTGGACATGGGCGGCAAGAAGCGACCGCTGATGGTGGCCGTGAGCGAGACCACCGCCTCGCTGGCACGGGCCTTCCTGGGTTCTGGCACGGCCTTGGCTTTGCCCAAGCCGGCATGAGCCATGATCGTTACAGTGCCTACCGCGTGATGTGGCTGTTCGTGATGTTCGACCTGCCCACGGAGACCAAAAGAGACCGCCAGAACGCTGCGCAGTTCCGGAAGCGGCTGCTGGAGCACGGCTTCACCATGATGCAGTTCTCCATCTACCTGCGGCATTGCGCCAGCAAGGAGAACGGGGAGGCCCACCGTAAGCGCGTACTGGCGCTGTTGCCGCCCCATGGCATGGTGAACATACTGGCCGTTACGGACAAGCAGTTCGGCAGCATGGAGATCTACCTGAACACCAAACAGGTGGACGAGATCGACACACCCCAACAATTGGAGCTGTTCTGAAAAATGAAGGCGGGGCCCTTGGCCCCGACCTCCACTCCTTCAGAATTTTTCCGGGCCTGAATCGTCCGGTTCCCTTGTCCCCGTAGCCTTTCCGAGCATCGAGTTGGATCAGCTACCCACAAAGGAAAGAATTGAAAGCAGATCACAAC
>JAFEAI010000092.1 GCA_018266475.1 Bacteroidota bacterium | reverse complement strand
GATGCGGTTGTCGGCATCGTAGGTGTAGCGGTGGTGCATCTGGTCGTCGCCCGTTCCGTAGTCCACCCGCAGCACGTTGCCGCTGATCAGGTCGTAGGTGTAGCGGAGTTTTTTATAGCGGTGGTTCACGTAGGTTGGGTTGCCATTGCTGCCGCCGTCGGTGCCTAATTGGGGGATGTCCTGGATAAGCTCTTTTACGTTGCCGTGGATGTCGTAGCGATACGTGCCCATTTCGTTGAAGCAACACGCTATATCCACTTCCCGAAAAATGCCGGGTACTGCCCCGCCGAGGTATAGTGGTGGACCATGGCGCATGGGATTATCCGCTCATTTTTGCGGGATTCCGACGTGTGTCAAAGATGTCCGTCACATATATGGTTTCCCCCTCGATGCGGTAGATGACCTTGTAGTTGCCCTGCACGATCCGCCGGTGTCCCTTTCCCAAGTGGGACAGGTATTCCTCTTCCTGCCCGCCCCGGGGAAACTCTTTCAAGCGTTCGGCCTCATCAAGGATCCCCGAACGGACCCTGGCCACTACTTGCGGGCCTGCCTCACGATGGAGATATTCCATGGCTTCACGGAGGTGCTTGCGCGCACTGGGCAGGTAGACCAGTTTCACTGCTGCGCCAAATGATCGGTGTCCCGTTCCAGTTCTTCCCGTGTGTGGCCGAGGCCGGCCTCGATCTCCTTCTCAGCCTGCAGGGCCCGTCCGGTGAGCTTTTCCTTTAGCACGGGATCGAGCGAGGTCTTGCGCAAGAGATTGCGGATCGCCTCAAGGATACTGGCATCCTGCTCCCTTTCCAAGAGCTTGCCGATTTCAATTCGCAGGTCAAGTGTGGTCATCCCGGTGATGGTGATCTGTCGTTCAAAGATAGGTGGGCAGGCAAAAGGCACAACGGCACGGATCGCATTACCTGTCCTGCCTTAGCGGGAGGGTTATCGGGTCTTGAACCACGGATCCGCGCCAGCAATTCAGGTGAACTTACTTGCTCGCGTTAGTTGGGGGCACGAGCTACAAGTTCGCGTCAGCGAGGTGCCGGTCTGAGGCGGATTAAGTGCTGGGCATCCCGCTCAGGAGCGGGACGCCGGGATTCACGTTAGGGCCGCACGGTTACACCCGAGCGGCGGGTTGGGGGCAAACACGCGCGGCCTGCTTCGGGCCGCGCAACAGAACGCATTCCTTCAGGGCTACGGCCCGTACTTTCGATGGGACTTCCGTTTGGTGTGTCTTAGCTGGTACACGATCACGCTTTGACCCTGCACCTCATAGATCAGACGATGCGGGAACTTGCGCAGCTTGAGGTAACGGTACGGAGCTTTGCGCACTTGGAAGAACGGGTTCTGCTTCAATGTCCCGTAGCCCTCCACCAGCGCGGCGATGAACCGTTCCCCCAGTCCGGAGCTCTTGCGTTCGTAGTAGGCGTATTCCTTCGCGGCTTGGGCGATGGCCACCGCCTTCAACTCCAGGTCGAAGCTCATCCCTTGAAGCCTTCGCGGATCATGCGGATGGACTCCTCCTCCGTGTAGGATCTGCTCTTGCCGCTCAGGTGGTCCGCACGTTGCGCATCCAACTCGGCCAGTTCTTCCGCCGTGAAGTCCTCGTCGGTGTCCGCCTCTTCCCGGCGCAGGAGCATACGAATCGCTTCCAAGATGCTGGTGTTGCGTTCCTCGCGCAGCAATTGCATGATCTCGGTCTGTAGGTCGATGGTGCTCATGGGTTCTCGATTGGTCGCGTAAAGTTAGAACATGCTCACCCCTCCCGGCGTCCCGCCTGCTGCGGGATGCCCTCTTTCACCTTGGCCTCCGGTCGCTTCATCGCTCATCGTAAAACATCTTCAACCGGCCCTCCGCATGGGCACTGCTGTGGGCGCAATGCTCCGGCAAGGTAACAAGGATCTCAATATTCGGCGAAGTGTGAAGGTAGGGGGAGCCCATCGCACGCGGATGCAGTGTAGGGCACTCGGCAGATTATTGGAATTACTGGTTAAGCCGAGCGCCGGGCCTGGGGTATCCATGTCACGGATCTGCGATCCGTGACAACAATTGCCGACCTTTAGCAACCTGCGCCCCGATCAGGGGGGCATACAGGCGGCGGATTCACACCAAATTCAGCCGCTTGGCCAGTTCGTCCTTGTAGCTGCCGCCGATGGGGATCACCTTCTTGTCGTTCTCCAGCACCAGGTTGGGCTGTTCGATGGCGGTGATCTTGTCAATGCGCACGATGAAGGAGCGGTGTACGCGCATAAAATCGCTTTCGGGCAGCTTTGCCTCGATGTCCTTCATGGTGCTGTGGATGGTGTAGCGGGTGTTCAGGGTGTTGATCACCACGTAATCCTTCAGCGCCTCCACGAAATAGATGTCGCTGGTGCGCAGCTTCACCATGCGGCTGTTGCTCTTTACGAAAAGAATATCCTTGTTTCCGGCCTGCCCTTCCACCAAGTTGAAGAGGAGGTCCCGCTCCTTGAGCACCTCGGCCTCCTTCTTGTGCTTGTAGAGGGCCATCTCTATGGTGGTGTGGATGTCGATCTCCTTGAACGGCTTGATGATGTAGCCGTAGGGTTGTGTGACCTTGGCCTTGTTCAGGGTGCTCTCATCGGCATAGGCGGTAAGGAAGATCACCGGGATGTTGGCCTCGGCACGGATGCGCGTGGCAGCCTCAATTCCGTTCATCTCGCCCTTGAGCATGATGTCCATGAGGATGATGTCCGGCTTATGCTCCAGGGCCATGGCCACGGCATTTTCGCCGGTGGCGGCTGCACCCACCACATTGTAGCCGAGCTTTTTCAGGCTTTGCTGGATGTCCTTGCTGACGATGCTCTCGTCCTCCACCACCAGTACATTGGTCTGTGCCATGGTCTTTGTGCCCTCAGGAACGTTCAAAGTTAATCAAATAGGTTGTTCCGGTCGATCCTGGCGGGGTTGTACGTTCCAAGCTGCCATCAAGTTGCCCGATGAGCACCTGCACCAGTTCCATGCCCAGCCCGGAATCGCTTCCCTGGTGATGTGCGGATGAAAAGCCCACGCCGTCATCGGCCAAGGCGATCCGCACCTTGGATCCGTCCAGCGCGGAGGAAACCTCCACCCTTCCGGCCCTTCCGCCGGGGAAGGCGTGTTTTAGGGCATTGCTCACCAGTTCGTTCAGGATCAAGCCGCAGGGGATGGCCTTGTCCAGGTCCAGCATCAGGGGCTGCAGGTCGGTGTGCAGGTTTACGCGGCCTTGCAGCGAATAGCTCATCACCAAATTGGTACACAGGCGTTCCAGGTAATTGGCCAGGTCCACCTCCGCGAAGTTCTTGCTCTGGTACAGGCTTTCATGGATGAAGGCCATGCTTTGGATGCGGCCCTGGCCGTCGCGCACCAGGTCCAGGCACCGCGGATCGTCCCCTACGTGCGCCCGCTGCAGATTGAAGATGCTGCTGATGATCTGCAGGTTGTTCTTTACGCGGTGATGCACCTCGCGCAGCAGCACCTCTTTCTCGCGCAGGTTCTCCAGCATTTCCTGCTCGGCTTTCTTCTTGCCCGTGATGTCATATGCCAGGCCGCTCAGCTCCACCACCTCGCCCCGGTCATCGCGGACCGGGCTGATGAAGGCCTCTATCCAGAATGCTTCCCCGCCAGGTCCGGTAATTCGCGATTCGTGGTGCTGGTGCTTGCCGGCAAAGCCGGCCTTGTAAATGGCCAGCCATTCCTTGTCCTCTTCGGACCCCACGATCCCGCTGAAAGTCTTTCGGATACTGTCGCCGACCTTCATGGTATTTCCGGTGGCCTGGGTGGTCACCGTGCCAAAGTGCTTGTTGAAGGCGGTGATCCGCAGGTCGCGGTCCACGCTCCAGATCATCACGTCAGCACTGTTTTCAAAGATGGCATTCAGCTTGGCGGCCTGCTCGCGGGCCCTGGCCTCGGCCAAGCGTTCCGCCGTCACTTCATGGCCGATGCCGAACACCTCCTCCACCTCTCCTTTGGCATTGCGTACGGGGCTGAGGTAGATCTCATTGCACACGCGCTTCCCCTGCTGGTCCAGCAGGTCGGTTTCAAAGCGGACCACCTGGCCCTTGAAGGCCTCCTCGTATTTCGTTTTCCAGAAGTCGTGGTATTCCTCCGGCGCAAACAGTTCGCGGGGCTTCTTCCGGTCGGTGTTGAGCTGCGGCGCCTTTCCGTGCAGGCGCACGATCATGTCGCGGTATCCTTTGTTGAAACTGGTGAGGGCGATGCGGCGGTCCACGGTCCAGAACAGGTGTGCGCTGCTCTCGAACAGGGCTTTTTCCTTGGCGGCGTGCTTCACCAATTTTTCCTGCGCGGCGTGGCTTTCGGTAATGTCCCTGATGATGCTGCGGGCGATGAAGGGCGATCCCTTTTCATCCCTTACGTTGGAGGTGCCCTCCATCAGGAGCAATCGCCCGTCCTTTGCCCGGAAGTGCGCCTGCCAAGTTTCACCGGTACGCACCTTATGCTCCCCGGCCATCCACTTGTGCGATCTGTCCAGTGCCTGGCCATCCACCATGAGGTCATAGATGGTGATGCTGCGCAGGTCCTCCACGGTATAGCCCAAGGTGCTCCGCCAGGCCCTGTTGGTGAAGAGGAAGCGTCCTTGTCCGTCCACGCTTTGGATCAGGTCGGTGGCATTGTCCACCAGGTCGCGGTAGCGTTCCTCGCTTTCCCGCAGCGAATCGCGGTCCTTCTTGGCCTGGGTCACATCCCGGCTTACGCCCATGCTGCCCAGCACCTTGCCATCCTCGTCACGCACCCTTGATGCGGCCAGGAAGCTGACGAACACCGCGCCCTCCCTGTTGATGTTGTGTACTTCTCCCGCATAGGCCCCGAAGCGGTCCATTTCCTGTTGCACGCGGTTGTATTCCTGCTCATCCGCGTACAGCATCCTGGAAGGCTTTCCCACCACTTCCTGGGGTTCGTATTCAAACTTGATGCTGGCGGCGGGGTTGAACTCCGTGATGATGCCCTTTTGGTCCACCGCCACGATCATGTCCAGGGAGCTGTCCACCAAGCTCTTGGCCAAGCGGCGGCTTTGTTTCAATTCCTTCTGTGTGTGCCGGTGCTGCTCAATTTCGGCGCGCAGGGAGGTGTTCACTTCCTCGGCCATGGCCGCCCGCAGCCGCTCCTGTATCAGGGTACGATCGGCCTCCACATCCTGCAGGGTGAGCTGTATGGCGGGCCTGTTCATGTGCCAAGTGGCCAGGCCGTGGACCAACAGGGGCCTTCCGGCACCGGGGCCGAGGGCGGCATGGATGGCGGAAGGTGCCTCGCCCCGCGCCAATGCTGCAAACATTGCTTCCACGGCGTGCCCATCACCTTCACCCAACAGCGACCCCACCGCTGCTCCGGCCAGCCGTTCAAGGCCGACCAGGGCCTCTGCAGCAGGGTTGGCGTACACTACCTTTCCTTCCTGCAGCACCACTATCCCGTCCCTGATCCGTTCGGTGAGCTGCCTGAAGTTGTTGGCCAACAGGCGCTGCTCCAGCTCCGATTGCCGCAGGGATGTGATGTCCACCACCATGCCCTCGATCACCGAGGCCCTGCCCGGTTCCTCGCGCAGCACCACCTTTTCCAGTACATGCACGGGCCGCCCGGTCCTGTGCTTCAGCAATACCTCGTAGTCGTTCAGGCGTTTTTTCGCAAAGAGGTCCTCCAGGTACTGCTGCCGTTCATCCGCATGGATGTACAGTTCCGCAGCAGCTACCGCCATCAGGGCTTCGCGGTTTTCATACCCCAGCAATTGGGCCAGGGCGTGATTGCAATCCAGTATGCGGCCTGTAACGCTGGTGCGGAACAGGCCCACCAGTTCGCTTCCGAGGATATCGTCATAATGGTGCATCCCATTGGAAGACGCACGGGGTTCGTTCGGGTTGGGCGGGGTATCCCTTTTCTTGGCCATAATTTGGGATCCGAATGGCTATGGTTGAAGGTTATGGAGCAAATCCGGTGGGCTCGTACGGGGGGGGCACCTTTGCTTCGTTGAATTTCATTTCAGCCCCGTCCTTGTACCGGATGGTGAGCTGCGGCGTACCGTCTTCGTTGAAATAGTTGAAATCGCCTTGTTCAAGGCCTGCGGTGAACTTGCCTTCCAACTTCAGTTGGCCGTTTGGCCAATACCATTTCTGCTTGCCATTGCGTTCACCGGCCACAAAACTGCCGGTGAAGTACTTTCTTCCGTTGGGATAGGTGCTGGCCCATGGGCCGTCGCGCAGGCCGTCCTTGTACGCGCCCTTGTCGGTGTGGCCGCCCACCGCATAGGTCCACTCCCCGTCTTTTAGCCCGTCGATGTAATTCCCCTTCACGATCACGGAGCCGTCCTTTTCATACTCGGCGGAAGTGCCGTCCTCCTTCCCTTTGCGGTAGTATTCCTCCCGGTGCAGCTCGCCGGTCTGGTAGTACCATTTCCATTCCCCTTGCGGCAGGCCGTCGCGATAGGTTCCCCGCTGCTCCACCTGGCCTTCCCGGTGGAAAAAGGTCCAGGTACCGTCTTTTTTCCCGTTGGCATAAGCACCCTCCGCGCGTTTTTCACCGGTGGCGAAGTATTCCGTCCAAGGTCCGTTCATGGCACCTGCCTCGCTTACCTGTCCCGAACCGAGCAGCACATCGTTCCGGAAGATCTTGGCGTCCACGGGAGCCCCTTGTTCGTTGAAATCGCGGAACAGCCCTTCTTTTCGGCCATCCTTGGCATAGCTGCCTATGGTAGCCACCTTTCCATTCCCATGGTAGGTGTTCCTGATGTTGAGCAAGGTGGTTTCCTCCGCTTCCGGAAGCAATTGGTCCTGGTCGTATTTGGCAAGGTCCAGCAAGTTGCCCTGTTTATCGTAATCCTTGAACAGCCCCTGCCGGCGATCATCCACATACCGGCCTTCCCATTTCAGGTTGCCGTTGGGCCAGTATCCTTGCCATGGCCCTTGCTTGAGGTGCTGGTCGTCATAGCGGTTGATGGCCTGCCTGCGCTGCAGTATCCCTGCCCGCCAATCGGTGATGGAGATGGGCCTTCCGTCCTCGGCGTATACATACGCCCTCCCCTCCTCCTTGCCGTCCTTGTAGGGCACTGAACTTTCCGTGCTTCCGTCAGGAAAAAACGTACGGCTCAATCCCTGCCTCACATCATTGGCGTACAGGTCCTCGCCCACCAAGGTGCTGTCCCCGGTGTACTTGCGGGAGGGTCCGTTCTTCTTGCCGTCCAGGTAGTCAATGGTGCCTGTCAATGCCCCGTCCGGCCCATAAAAACGCCACGTACCGTTCAACTGGAGGTCCAGCCGGTCCCCTTCGCTTTTCAACTTGCCGTTTTCGTAGTAGGTCTTCCATCGGCCCTCGGGTTTGCCGTCCACCAGGTTTCCCTCACTGCTCACCTTTCCGTCCGGATAAAGGTACTGCTTGAACCCGGTGTCGCCCTGCGCCATGGCACCTGCACACCATGCACACATCAGTAGTATTAATCCTTTCTTTAAAAAGGAATGATGATATGATAAGGGGTGTTGATCGTGTTGACGATCTGTTCCTGTTCCAATGGCCATCCACACGTACGGGTAGTTCATCAACGGGCCATCAACAGGTTGCTGGTGACTGCATGGCCTTGGAAGCGTGAAGGTAAGGCATGGAAGACGACCGGAAATCAACGATCATGGAAAACATGTACAGGGAGGGATCGTTGACGGTTTACCACCCTCCGCGTACCCTGCCCTTGGTTGGATCATTGTGTGCAACATCTGATGAACGGTGCTTGCTTTTTCGGCCGGGGCGTATATGCAGGGGAGCCAGGCAACCGGCCAAATTTTTCCATGGATAGTTGTACACGGGATAACTTGCTTATCAACAGGTGGGGTGTTGGATCCCTGGGCGCACGTCTATCTTTGGGGGCATGCGTATCGCACTAGGCAGTGATCATGCGGGCTTCAGGCTGAAGCAGCACTTATTGGACCGGTTGCAAAAAGCTGGCCACACCGTGGACGACAAAGGCACGTGGAGCGAGGAAAGCACGGACTATCCGGCCTATGCCCATGCCGTGGCGGAAGCCGTGGCTGCAGGCATCGATGAGCTGGGCATTGTGATCTGCGGCAGCGGCAACGGGGTGAACATCACGGCCAACAAGCACGCCGGCATCCGCTCCGCCTTGGCGTGGACGGTGGAAGTGGCCCGGTTGGCGCGCCAGCACAATGATGCCAATGTGTTGGCGCTTCCGGCCCGCTTCATCAGCCAGGAAGAGGCCGAGGCCATTGCCGATGCGTTCCTGCACACGGCTTTTGAAGGCGGAAGGCACCAGCGGCGCGTAGCGGCCATAGAATGTTGAAGGGCACCCCACCCCTGCTGCGAAGGGCTGCCCTTGCGGGGTTCTGGTGCGGGGCATGGGCACTGCCCATGCGTGGCCAAATGGACCAGGCCGCCGCCCGCTATGCGGCAACCATTACCGAAGCCGGGCTGCGCAGCCACCTGGAAGTGTTGGCCAGCGATGCCTTTGAGGGGCGTGAGCTGGGGACGCCCGGGGAGAAGAAGGCCGCAGCCTACATCGTTGAACAGTTCCGCGGTTTTGGCATAGGCCCCATCAGCCGTGCGCAGGAGCGCGGATTGCTGGCGGACGGCTACCGGCAGCAATTTCCCGTGGAGCGCGTAAGGATGGGCGGCCTTTCCATGCGCGTGGCGGGGAAGGAATTCACCTTCGGGAAGGACCTGCTGTATTTCCAGGAAGCACTTACCCATGCCCTGAAGGTGCCCGAAGTGATGCTGCTGGGGCCGGTGACCGCCGGTGGTACGCGCTTGGGCGGAGGCAGCAAGGTGGTGATGTACTGGGCTGCGGGGAATACCGGGTTGATGGAGGGAAAAGACCTGCTGGCCGCCCTCTCCGGAACAGGCACCGAAGTGCTGCTGGTGGTGAACGACAGTGCCGGTGCGTTCATGGCCCGCTTCGGGGAAAGCCTGCTGCGGGGCCGCATGCAGCTTGCGGAAGGCGGAGGGCAGCGGGAAGGAAAGGACATGCAATTGGTGGTCGTTTCCCCTGAGGTGGCGCGCTACATGCTGCAAGCCGCAGGGATGAAGGAGAAGCGGGCGCTGAAGGAATCCGCCCGCAAGCGGGTGATGGTGCGCGTGCCCGTGGAGTTTGCATATACCAATAGGAGCGAACGGCTCACCGGCGAGAATGTGCTGGGGTATGTACAAGGCACCGACCTGCGCAACGAACTGGTGGTGGTAAGCGCCCACTATGACCACGTGGGGAAAATTGACGGTGAGGTGTACAACGGTGCCGATGATGACGGCTCGGGCACAAGTGCGGTGCTGGCCATGGCCGGGGCATTTGCAAAGGCCAGGTCAGAGGGCAACGGGCCAAGGCGCAGCATGCTTTTCCTCACGGTGAGCGGCGAGGAAAAGGGCCTCTTCGGTTCACGTTGGTACACGGACCATCCGGTGTTTCCGTTGGACAGCACGGTGGCGGACCTCAACATAGACATGATCGGCCGCACCGACACGGTGTACGGGGACAGCTCGCGCTATGTGTACGTGATCGGCAGCAAGCGGCTGAGCAGCGAACTGGGCGCGGTGGTGGAAGAGCAGAACGCCGCCCATGTCCACCTTGGCCTGGATTACAGGTTTGATTCGGACGATGACCCCAACAGGTTCTACTACCGCAGCGACCACTACAACTTTGCCAAGCACGGCATACCCGTGGCCTTTTTCTTCAACGGGGTGCATGCGGACTACCACGGCCCGCATGATGAGGTGGACAAGATCCGCTTCGACCTGCTGCTGCAGCGCACCCTGCTGGTGTACTACACGGCCTGGGCCATAGCCAACAGGGACCAGCGGCCCGCGTTGGATGCGGGAAAGGGCAATTAAGCGCCCTTTCGGGGCTGTTCACGAAGCAGGTCCACAAGCGCTTTTTCCATGCGCTCCTTGAAGCGGATGTAGCGTGCGCCGGTTCCAGGCCCGTAGATGCCGGTGTATATGTGCCGCACCTGCCCGTCCCGCCCTACCAGAATGGTGGTGGGGTATGCCTTCAATTGCTTGATGTAGGGCAACCGCACGGCCACGGTGTCCCGGTTGGTGGTGCCCGCAAGCAGCAGTGAATAGGGAATGTCCAGGGCTTTTCGGAATCGCCGCAAGGCCGCCATGGCCACGGCCGTATCGGCGTTGCGCTCAAAGGACAAGGCCACCACCTCCAGGCCCTTTGCGCCGTACCTGCCGTGGAATTCCCTTAGCATGCGCGCTTCATCTATGCAGTTTGGGCACCACGTGCCCATGATGTCCAGCACCACCACTTTGCCCCGGAATTGCGGGTCCGCCAAGGCATGCATGGCGCCATCCAGGCCGGGGTATGAAAAATCCACCGGGTGCGCGGGGTCAAGTTCCGTAAGGGTTTCGTCGTTGGCCAGGGTGAACTGCGGATTCCGTACGGCGCGCCAGTGTTGCACATGGCTCTTTCCGCTGCGGAACTCCCCCAGTATGCTGTCGCCTTTCACGGCGGCACGGAACAGGTAGGCCTGCGATCCATTGAAGGAGGAAAGAAAGAGGGAATCGCCGGTGGCCACGCCCTCCAGGAAGCGCAGGTCACCGGTTTCGGTTGCGAACGAGCCCTTCACGCGGTTTCCTTCCATGCTGAAGATGCCGATGGCCGGCTCATCCGCGTCACCGGGGCTGGAGAAGTGTACTTCCCAATCCCCGGACAGGTCATGGCGGGCTTTTCCGTTGCCGACCGTGAACCGCGGTTGCACACCGGCCTTGGCGGTGAACGGAATGGCGGAATGCGGGCCCTTGTAGTAGTTGGTCCATACACCGCTGAAGAGCGAATCGCCGTCCATTGCGCCCTTGAACTCGGAATCGAAGAACGGCATGCGGATGCGGATGCTATCGCCCTCCACGGTCACCGAATCCACCTGGATGGATTCGTCCTGGTTGATCACCACCATGGCCCAGCCGGCTGGGCCATGGGAAAGGGTGAACTGAACCGGCAATTCCAGGGAACCCCCTGTGGTGTCCAGGTTCAGTGCCATGCGCCACGGGCCGGTGGCCAAGGGGAGCGCAGCGCGACCGCCGTCGCCCTTGCCGCTGCAGGCGGCAAGGAGCAGGCATGCAGGCAGGGCGAACGCCACCATACGGGCCGGGGAACAGCGCATCCGCCGAAAAATAGAACGGGGGAGCATACGGGGCCGGAGAACTTCAGCCCACTATTGGGTGCCCGCGGTGCGCAAAGAGATCAAAGCGGGCGGGCGGAATCCAGGTCGAATTTGATGCCCTGGGCCAAGGGTACGGTGCTGCCGAAATTGATGGTGTTCGTTTGCCGGCGCATGTACACTTTCCAGGAATCGGAACCGCTTTCGCGTCCGCCCCCGGTTTCCTTTTCCCCGCCAAAGGCACCCCCGATCTCCGCACCGCTGGTGCCGATGTTCACATTGGCAATGCCGCAGTCGCTGCCGGCGGCGCTGAGGAAGCGTTCCATTTCGCGCAGGTCCATGGTCATCAGCGCCGAGGAGAGGCCCTGCTTCACATTGTTCTGCATGGCGATCGCCTCCATGATGCCGCCCTTGTAGCGCATCACGTACAGGATGGGTGCGAAGGTTTCTTCCTGTACGATGGGCATGTCCGGCGTTACCTCCGCGATCGCAGGCTTTACGTAGCACCCGCTTTCGTAGCGGGGGCCTGAAAGAACGCCGCCTTCCACCAGGAATTTTCCGCCTTGCGCCTTGATGGTGGCGAGGGCCTTGGAATAGGTGTCCACGGCAGCCTTGTCGATCAAGGGGCCCACATGGTTCATTTCATCCAATGGATCACCGATGCGCAGTTGGCCGTAGGCGCTTGAGAGCTTCTTGGTGAAATCCGCAAAGATGGAATCATGGATGATCAGGCGGCGGGTGCTGGTGCAGCGCTGCCCGGCGGTGCCCACGGCGCCGAAGAGGGCGGAGTGCATGGCGATGTCCAGGTCCGCCTTGTCGCTGATGATGATGGCGTTGTTGCCGCCCAGTTCAAGCAGGGAGCGGCCAAAACGCTGGGCCACGGCGGCGCCCACTATGCGCCCCATGTTCGTGCTGCCCGTGGCGCTTACCAAGGGGATGCGCTCGTCATGGGTGATCCATTCGCCCAGGTCGCGGTTTCCGTTCACCAGCACGCTTACGCCTTCGGGCACGTTGTTGCGGGCGAACACCTCGGCGGCGATGGATTGGCACACTAAGCTGCACAGAGGGGTTTTGCTGCTGGGTTTCCATACGGTGGTGTCGCCGCAAACCCAAGCGATGGCGGTATTCCAGCTCCAAACGGCAACGGGGAAGTTGAAGGAGGTGATAATGGCCACCGGGCCGATGGGGTGCCACTGCTCGTACATGCGGTGCTCGGGCCGCTCGCTGTGCATGGACAGGCCGTACAACTGGCGGGAAAGGCCCACGGCGAAATCGCAGATGTCGATCATCTCCTGCACTTCGCCCATGCCCTCCTGCAGGCTTTTGCCCATCTCGTAGCTTACCAGCTTGCCAAGGTCCGGCTTGTGTTTGCGCAATTCCTCGGCAAACTGGCGGACCACCTCTCCCCGCTTGGGCGCGGGCCAGTTGCGCCACTCTAAGAAGGCATGCTGCGCGGCTTTCACGGCCTGGTCGTATTCCGTGCGGTCTGCACCGCGTACGGCTCCAATTTCAGCACCGTCCACGGGGGAATGTGAAACCGTAAGCTTACCGTTTCCCTTCAGCCATTTGCTGCCGGTGGACACGCCGGAATGCTCGCCGGTGATGTTCCATTGCTTCAATAGGTCGGCGATGCGTGAAGGGGAGGTAAGTGTGTTCATTTGAAGGGTGCCTGGAATTGGGCTGCAAAGGTACAATGGTGCGTTAGTAAGGAGCAGCGCGGCGTTATTGTTCGCGTGGCAACAAACAATTGAATCCCGGCCATCTTGTCGGGAAGCGGTCATGAGAAAATGTCACTGGGAGAGGACGGACGGGCTAGATGTGAGGGTGAACTCGCAATACACGGAGTATCAGTGAGTTAGAGAGGCGGTTGTAAATCGCGTATAATCGACTATCTGTCACGAGGTGGAGTGCGGGGTTCAAAATGAGTGGTAAGTGCAGGAGATGGCTTGTAATTGACCTTCTCGGAGATTATTGCTTTTGGGCAATGTAGAGCGAACTTGAAGTTGGTAGACCGGATGCAAATGCCATGAGGTTGGACCACATCCCTACGGTGGCACCCTTTAGTAGGACCATGAACGGGTTGGCTCCGTTGTATTGTTCACTTAGCATGGCCACATAAGGTGCATCCCACCACATTCTGCGGATTTCCACCAGGTCAAATTCAGCCTGTTGGAGGAGGGTGCGTATGTCCTGCCTGCGGAAGTGGGATAGGTGGCGGGGTACATCCCATGCCGCCCATTGGGGGCCATAATGGTTGCAGTCCCAGCTTTCCCGGTCTGGCACCGCGATTACGAGCAAGGCCCCGGGCGAACACAGGGCGTGCAGGTGCCGAAGCGTGGTGGCGGGATCGGCCACATGTTCCAGCACATGCCAAAGTGTTACCACGTTGAACTGGTTATGGGAGGGTACCGAATCCAGGTCCGGTGCAATGGCGGTGGTTTTCGTTTGGGCGATAGCGCGGGCATCGGGGCTTACTTCCACGCCTTGTGTCGAATAGCCCTGCGCATGGAGGTACGCCAGGAAGTCACCGGTTCCGCATCCCACATCCAATACCTTGCCCGAAGCATGGTACTTGGCGATCAGTGCATGTTTGGCTCTTAGGGTGCGTTGCCTCACGGCGCGGTAGATGTGGTCTCGGATTCCGGATGCCTTGGCCGCATGTGAGATGTACTGGTCGGACAGGTAGTATCGCCCAATGGTTGATTGTTCCGGCCTGGGGGAGGTGAAGTGAAATCCGCATGCCGCACAAGCGCAGATGGTGAAGGATTCTTTGCTAACGGTGTGGTCGGTAGCTTGTAGCGCGATAGCGTGGCTACCGGAGCCGCAGACTGGGCAGTTGGGCACGTTTTCCATGGGGTGTTCCACGTGGAACGATCGGCGTTTTTAGCGTCCAAGATAGATCATCAGTACACTGATATCGGATGGGGTGATGCCGCTGATGCGGGATGCTTGTCCAAGTGTGGAGGGCTTTATGCGCTCCAGTTTCTGGCGGGCTTCCATGGAAAGCGATTCAAGTTTGGCATAGGGCATGTCCAATGCGAGGGGGACATCCTCCAGGTGGGTGATCCGGTTCGCAAGGTGGCGTTCCTTCTCAATATATCCTTCGTATTTTAATCGGATCTCGGCTTGTTCCACTACCTCCTCTTTCAGCGCACCGTATGTATCGGAAATGGCCTGTGTGTGAGGTGCAAGTGGTTCAATGTCGGCATAGCTAAGCTGGGGGCGCAGCAAAAGACTGTACACCTTCACGCGCTGTTTTAGGGGTTCTGTTCCACGTGGAACGATCACCGGATTTGCTGATTCCGGGTCTGTGCTTTCTTGTTGAAGTGACTTCACGATCTGGTCGGTGAATGCCGCTTTTTGTTCAACGCGCTGCATGCGCTGGTCATCGGCCAACCCGATGGCATGCGAAAGGGGCGTTAGCCTGATGTCTGCATTGTCTTGCCGAAGCAGGATCCGGTACTCCGCGCGGCTGGTGAACATCCGGTAGGGTTCTTCGGTGCCCTTGGTGATCAGGTCGTCGATCAGCACGCCGATATAGGCTTGGTCGCGGCGTAGGACAAGCGGTGCTTTTTCCTTTGTCTTCAGGTGTGCGTTGATCCCCGCCATTAGTCCTTGGCAGGCGGCTTCTTCATAACCCGTGGTACCATTGATCTGCCCAGCGAAGTACAGGCCGGCTACCAGCTTTGTTTCCAGTGTGTGCTGAACTTGCATCGGCGGGAAGTAGTCGTATTCCACCGCATATCCGGGTCTGAATATGCGCGCTTTTGCAAAGCCCGGAAGTTTGCGGAGGGCCGCCGTTTGAACATCCTCGGGCAGGCTTGTGCTAAATCCGTTGATGTAGGTTTCCACCGTGTTCCACCCTTCGGGTTCTACGAAGATCTGGTGGCTGTCCTTGTCGGCGAATCGATTGATCTTGTCTTCAATGCTGGGGCAATAGCGCGGTCCGGTGCCTTGGATGCGGCCATTGAACATGGGGCTTCTGTCAAACCCCGTGCGCAGGATGTCATGCACCTCGGGCGTGGTGTTGGTTATCCAGCAGCTAAGCTGCTTTTGGGCGGGTCGTGTGCGGTCCGCGAAGCTGAATTTGGCCGGTTTGTCATCACCGGGCTGCTCCACTAACATGGCGTAGTCGATGCTGCGCCCATCTACCCTGGG
>JAFEAI010000091.1 GCA_018266475.1 Bacteroidota bacterium | reverse complement strand
GGGTCTACTGAAAAAGTCGTTTTCCCACTGATCACAATGGATTGGTGATAAATCGATTTGGAGAAGTGCAAGAAAATCGATCCATTGCGGCCGAAAAGCTTGCACATGATCCGCTACACAAGTTCGGCCCAGCTCAGTTTGGAAGGCTTCGCACCGTTCTGCGAGAAGCTCGATGAGAGCAACCGCTGGGTGAAGCTGGGACGCAGCTTGCCTTGGGATGACATGGCCTCTGTGTACCACCGCGCGTTGAGCGCCGGCATGGGCCGCCCGGCCGTGGATGCGCGGAAGGTGATCGGGGCGGTGATCATCAAGCACAAGCTGAAGTTGACCGATGAAGGCACCGTGGAGATGATCTCCGAGAACCCTTTCCAGCAATGGTTCTGCGGGCTAAGCGCCTTCACCACCGAGAAGATATTCGACCCCAGCCTGTTTGTCACCTTGCGCAAGCGCTTGGGCGCCGAAGGCTTCGAAGCCATGAACCAAGCGATCCTGGACCTGGCCGAAGGCCGCGCACGGACCAAGGGGAAACCTGCGCCCCCTGACCCGGACATGGGTGAGGTCCAAGACCCGCCGCCCCCCGCCAATAAAGGCGAATTGAAGATCGATGCCACCGTGGCCCCGCAGAAGATCGCCTGGCCCACGGACCTGAACCTGCTGAACGAAGCACGAGAGAACACCGAGGCGATGATCGATGCCTTGTGCAAGGAACGAGGCTTGAAGAAGAAACCCCGCACCTACCGCAAGCTGGCGCGCAAGGCATACCTGGCGGTGATCCGCAAGAAGAAGCGCACACGCCGGGAGATCCGCAAGGCCATCGGACAACAGTTGCGCTACCTGCGCCGCAACCTGCGCACCATCCACCGGCTTTGGGGCGGCCAGGGCACGCCTTGGCCGCTGGGCTTTCGCGCACTGCACCGCTTCTGGGTGGTGCAGGAGCTCTACCGCCAGCAGAAGCACATGTACGACGAACGTGTCCATCGGGTGGACAACCGGATCGTGAGCCTGGGCCAGCCCCACGTGAGGCCCATTGTGCGCGGCAAGGCCAATGCCAATGTGGAGTTCGGCGCCAAGCTCAATGTTGCGCTGCACGATGGCATGGCGTGGCTGGACCACCTGAGCTGGGAGGCGCACAACGAGGGCGAATGGCTGCTGCACCACGTGGAACGCTACAAGAAGCACTACGGCCACTATCCTGAAGCGGTGAACGTGGACGGCATCTACTGCACGCGTGCAAACCGGGCCGCCCTCAAGCCGCTGGGCATCCGCATCATCGGAAAGCCGCTGGGGCGGCCCACTGCGGAAAGCCTCACCGCAAAGGCCAAGCACGCCAAACGCAAGGAAATGGGCAAGCGCAACCAGATCGAGGGCAAGTTCGGGCAAGGCAAGAACGCCTACGGGCTGAACTCCATAGCCGCCAAGCGCAGTGATACCAGTGTATCCTGGATCCACGCGATCTTCATGGTGATGAACATCAACGCCCTGCTGGACAAGCTGCACGAGCAGGCCGGCCTTTTTGCCGCCTTCTTGCTGCGCATCGTGCTTGGCGTACTGCGGGGCATTGTCGATTCCTTCCCATTGGTCGCAACATGCGATGCCCACCACCGCTATCATGCAACCTCGTCCCGAATGCAACTTGGAGGAATCTGTTTACCGCCTAATCGGGGTGCGCGACTTTTTCAGTAGACCCTACTTCGGCATCCGCCTGCCTTCCATCTGGGCCAACATACAGCAAGACCTGGGGCCCTTGGATGATCTGCTCAGGCGTATCCTTGAAACTGAATTCCCTTGAGCAGCTACAAGCACCGTCCTGG
>JAFEAI010000090.1 GCA_018266475.1 Bacteroidota bacterium | reverse complement strand
TTCCACTTCCATGTTGAGCGTTTCGGTGTAGCGCTCCAGGGCCGCCTTGCTGGCACTGTAGAAGCCGCGGTAGGGCAGGCCGAAGTTGGCGGCCAGGCTGGTGATGTTGATGATGAGGCCGCTGCCCTGCGCGCGCATCTGCGGCAGCACGGCACGCACTACGCGGTGGGCCCCGATCACGTTGGTGTCGAGCAGTGTCGCTGCCTGCTCGGCGGTCAGGTCTTCCGTGGCCCCTTGGATGCCTACGCCGGCATTGTTCACCACCACGTCCAACCGGCCCGCTTCGCGGATCACTTCCGCCACCGCCTGCTGCACGGAGGTCTCCCTGCCCAGGTCCATGGCGATCAAGCGGTGCCCGGCAGGTTGCTCCGCCGGATTGCGGCCGGTGCCGAACACGGTATGGCCTGCTTCGGCCAGCACGGTGCATACGGCCCGCCCGATGCCGCTGGATCCTCCGGTGACCAGGACTACCTTGTGCGGGGCGGACATCAGCAAGGGGAAAAAAAGTGGGGCAAGCTCCTCATATCGCTCCGCTACAACCGCCTACCCTTGCTGCCTTCCGGCCCTGGGGGGTTCAGCAGGAGCTGGACGTACAAGACTTGCCCCGCACAAAGATAAGCGGAGTTACCAGATCGGCAGCAACCGGATGGCCACCAGCAGCAGGGCTGCCGCCAACGCGCGTATGATCCAAACCGGTTGCGTGCGGTGGGAGAGCCACGCACCCAGCTGCGCCCCGGCCACGCTGCCCATGCCGATGGCCAGCGTGACCGGCACGCTGTTGCTGAGGTTGCCCTGCACGGCATGGGCACAGGTGCCCGCAAAGGACATGATGGCCAGGATGAAGTGCGAGGTGGCCGTGGCCAGCGCCACGGGAAAATGCAGCACCAGCGACAATACGGGCACATGGATGATGCCCCCGCCGATCCCCAGGATGCTGGAAAGGAAGCCCACCACCACACTGATCAGGATGCCGGTGACCATGTTGAAGGAGTATTTGTACACGGTGCCGTCCCGGTCGGTCACGATGCGGTAGGTGCGATATTGGCGGGTGATCATGGCCGTGAACCGGTACTTGGGCTTCAGCAGCAGGAACAGGGCCAGCGCCAGCAGCAGCGTGCCAAGCACGGCATCGAAGACGTGCCGCGGGATGTACCGCGTGGCATACGCGCCGAGCACGGCCCCCGGCAGGGTGGCCAAGGCGAAGGGAAGGCCGGACCGGTAGTCGATGCGCTTGAGCCGTGCGTATGCAATGGAGCCGGAGGAGGCGTTGAAGAACACCACGGCCAAGGAGATGGCGGTGAGGTGCTCGGGCGGCGCATCCGGGTAGAGCAACAGCAGGACCGGCAGCAGAATGAAGCCGCCACCGGCCCCGATCAGCGTGCCCAAGGCACCGATGCCGAAGCCCAGCAACACGAACAGGCCCAGGTGCAGGTCCGCCATGGGTCAAGGCTTGCTGGGGGTGTGCCGCATTGGTCGGCACGTGCCGTCCTGCAGGGTTCGCGATGGGGCGTGGCGGTGCCTTTTCACGGCCTTTATTGCGCCAAGTGGATGAACTGCGCCGTGTAGGCGTGGCCGCCGAGGATGGCACGCAAGGTCCACAAGCCTGCGGGCAGGTGGCGCACGTCCAGCACCAGATCGCCATTGGCCCCGGTGGACATGGCCGTGCGAACGATGCGCCCCGTGGCATCATGCAGTGTTGCCAAGGTATTTCCCTCCGGCTGGCACGGCAGGGCCACATGCAGCTCGGAGCTGGAAGGGTTCGGCCAAACAAGCACGGAACCGGGCCGTCCGAGGTCGGGGAAACAGGCGGAGGCACTTTGCGGCCCGGTCCCGTCGCGGTCTTGATGCAATTGTGCAAGGTCGCCCACGGAGGGGCATTCCAAAACGAAGATGGTTAAAACAGAGACGTACTGGCCCCCGGTGGTGGCCACCGTATAGGTGTATGTGCCGGCCGCATCGCTGGCAGGGTTGAAGATGCCGCTCACATCGGGGTTGGCCGGGTTGGCCCAGGTGCCGAAGGGACAAGGATGGCCGCCCAAGGAGTCGATCATGGCGAAGGGGGGATCGCCCATGCACACATGGATGGTGTTGTCCGTGCCGGCATCACAGGGTGGTGGGCATTCCGCCACGGTGAAGGAGGCGCCCAGCACGTCAAATCCGGCGCAAATGGTTCCGCCGCCTTGCACCAGCAGCAGGTTCAGGTCAATGGACGTTGTTGACCCCCATTCCACGGTGCTGGCATCCCAGGTGGCCGGATCAACTACGAAGGCATGGATGTGGTAGTCGCCAGGCGAGTTCACGGTGAATGCCGGCTGGTCCGCCATGGCTTCCAGCACGTGCTGCGGCCCATGGGACAGCAGGTAGTGCAACACAAAACCCGGCGGTACCACCGTGTCGCCCGCAGATACGGCCTCCAGCAGCACGCTGCCTTGTTCCAGGCAAAGGAACTGGCCATCACCAGCCATACTGCCGGCATCTGCATCGCACAGCGGGGTGCAATCCGCCACTTGGAAGCCGGTCCCCGGCAGGTCCAAGCTGGCACAAATGGGGCCTCCGCCGTCAATGCCTGCCATTAGCTGTGCCTGCAGCGCGGCGAGCGTGGTAGCGCCGGGCAGCAGGGAGGCCGGGCTGAAGGTGGCGGGGTTGTACACAAAGGCGTGGATGCCGTAATGCCCGGAGCCGGTTACGGTAAAGTCCGGGGCCGCACCCTGTGCCATGATCACCTGGTTGCTGCCAAAGGTGAGCAGGAAGGCCATGCTGAAGCCGGCGGGGATCACCGCATCGCCGTTCGGCTGGGCATGCAGCGCGGCCATCCCTTCGGCCAGGCACAGGTCTGGATGGTTTGTGAAGAGCGATCCCGCCGCCGCCAGGCACGTGGCCGTGCATGCTCCCGTCTTCACAAAGGCCCCGTTCACCGTGAGGCTGGCACAGACCGGGCCGCCACCTTGCAGCAACTGCGCGTAGAGGTCATAAATGCTGGTGCTGCCAGGGTGGATCGTGGCCAGGCTGAACGTTGCCGGATCATACACGAAGGAATGGATGCGCCATACATCCACGCCGGCCACCGTGAAGGACGGGGTGGTGGCCACCTGGTCGATGACCAGGGCGTTGGTGCGGCTGAGCAGGAAGGCCAACTGAAAGCCCGGCGGAATGACCTGGTTGCCGTCGGAAACCGCCGTCAGCGTGGCATGGCCGTCCACCAAGCATACGGTGGTGGAATCCATGGACATTTGCGGGGCGAAGGCCGTGCAGGGTGCTTCACAGGCCATGGTCTTGGAGCCGCCCACGGTGAAGCTGATGCTGGCGCAGATGCCGCCCCCGCCCTGCACCATCTGCTGGGCCAGGTCATAGGCCGTGGTGCTGCCGAACTGGATGCTGTTGATATCGAACGTGGCCGGGTGGAACACCAGGGTGTGGATGCGCCACACATCGGCCGTAGTCACCAAAAAGTGCGGGGAGGGGCCCACCTGCTCCAGCACCAAGCCGTTGGTGCGCGAGAGCAGGTAGGCGGTCTGGTAGCCCGGGGGCACCACGGCATCTCCTTGGGGCACCCCGTTGATGTAGGCTTGACCGTTGGTGAGGCAGATGGGGCCGTAGTCCATGTAGGTGCTTCCGGCCTGGGCGGCGCAATCACCGCCACCCGCAGCCATTGCCGTGGCGGGCAGCCATGCCATGGGGGCCAGTGCAAGGGTGAAAAAGAACGAGCGCAACAAGTGGAATGAACAGGCCATGATATTTCGGATCGGGATGGCTAATGTATACATCTCAAATTGGAACACCCTGGTGCGCACAGGGCCATCGGGTCTAACGCGCCCTGAGGGCGCGGCTTCCAATGGAATTCAAACCACGGATGGACACAGATGAACACGGATCCCGGACCCACCTACCAAGCAAAACAACATTCCCTGTCCGTGTTCATCCGTGTGGATCCGTGGTTCAAGGCACTGTGTGAATGCGCCGCCAGGCGCATGGATAAGGCCCGATAGCCCTGCTGGTGCGCAAGCTGCGGGCACCCTGCAGGCACTGCACAGTACACCACACCTGCCCATGGCCTCTGGCATGGGCAGGCATGGTCTTGAATGGCCCATTCGTACGAATGGGCCATTCAAGACCGTCTATCGGTCGGGCCTTGCTCCGCCGCTTTACTCCTTCACAAACTTCCCGGAAAGCACGCCTGAAGGTCCTTCGATCCTCAGGAGGTACAGGCCGCTGGCGAGGTGGGCCACATCTATGGTGCCGCGTACCAGTCCGGGCATGGCCACTACCTTGCCGGCAGGGTCGGTTACGGTGATCTTGCTGTCGGCAAGGTCCTTGCGGGCGATCACGTTCAATGTGTTGTGTGCCGGTGAGGGGAACAGGCTGAGCGGCTCCACTTCGGTGGCGGCAATGCCCGTGGTAATGCCGGATTGGCCCTCTACCACGGTGAGCGTGGTGTTCACGGGCGGGTTGGCAATGGTGTCCACAATGCCGGAAGGCCAGCGCACCACCACCTGGTTCACCTGGGTGTTGCTGCCCAAGCCGAAGTGCGCGGTAAGGCTGCTCATGTAGCGGAAGCCGTCGCCGCTGACGATGTCGCGCACCTGAATGCCGGAAGGGGTGGTGACCTGCACCCTGGCGCCGATGCCGTTGGCGTTGCTCTGCACGCCCTTGGTGATCACCTTCAGCCAGTGGTTGCCGTTGCCGCCGTTGAGGTAGAGGGTGTTGCCGTTCTGCACGTCGATGAAGCCGTCGTTGTTGAGGTCGCCGGTGGGGCCGTTGGAGAAGGGCACCGGCACGGGGCTGAAGGTCATGTTGCCGTTGTTCTTCATGAGCATGCCGCCGCCGAGCACGTCCACATAGCCGTCGTTGTCGAAGTCGCGGGCGATAAATTCAATGTTGGTGCCGTTGTAGAGGTCGAACCCCGAGCCGGGGGTGATGTTGGTGAAGGTGTTGCCATCATTGCGGTACAGTTTGTGCCCGCCGCCGGTGAAGGAGCTGGCGCCCACCATCACGTCCAGGTCTCCGTCGTTGTCAAAGTCGGCCCAGGCGCTGGACCAGCTTTGTTGGTAATCGGCCATGTCGGCCATTTGGGGGGCCATGTCGGTAAAGGTGCCGTCGCCGTTGTTGCGCCAGAGCTGGTCGATGCTGGCGGGCGATCCCGCGCCGCGGCATTTGGCGATGAAGAGGTCGATGTGCCCGTCGTTGTTGTAGTCGATCCAAATGCTGCCGTAGTTGCCGCCGTCGGGGGTGTCGCCCAATCCGCCCTGGTGCCAGGCCCAGGAGGTGTTGTTGTTGTTGAGGTAGTACACGTTGGGCTGCACGTCGTGGCACACGAAGAGGTCCAGCTTTCCGTCGTTGTTGATGTCCACCATGTTGGAGCGCTGGCAGAAGATGTATTCGGGCTGGTTGATGGCGAAGTAGCCGGTGCCGGTGCTGTTGGCCAGCATGAAGGATACGCCGCTGCCGGCGTACACCAGGTCGTTGTAGCCGTTGTGGTCCAGGTCACCCGCGCAGATGCTCCAGGAGGGCGTATTGGTGGCGGTGGGCGTGTTGAGGGTGGTGGTGGTGAAGCCGCCGCCGGGGTTCTGGTAGTTGATCGTAATGGTGTTGGATGTCACGGAAACAGCATCGTCCAGCCCGTCGTTGTTCATGTCCACCACGCAATAGGCCACGCCGTTGGTGGGTACATACTGCGTGGAGTAGCCGTCCACCACGGGGCCCGGCCCGGAGTATTTTACCTGGAAGGTGAAGCCGTTGGCCGTCCAGCGGTTGTCAAAGGCGATGTAGTAGGCGGTGCCCGCATGCACCTGGAAGCTGGTGACCGAGGTGTAGCCACTGCCGGAATCGTCATCACCGGCGTAGCAGGCCAGGTTGCCGCAGGTGCCGGTGTATACCTGCACGCGGGTGTCGGTGCCGCCGTTCTGCGGCAGGTCGGTGGTTATGGTGATGGAGGTGTCGGCGGTGGCGGTGAACTTGTACCAGCGGCCCATGGTGGCTGGTGTTCCGCCTGAGCAGATGGGGCTGGGCGCCTCGGGTCCGTCGATCTGGTCGGCGTAGTAGGTGGCGATGGACACGGGGATGGCCGTGGCACAGGTGCCTTGTGCGTGGGCGTGCATGGCGGCAGCGCCGATCAAGGGAAGGAGGAGCAGTCGGTTCATGTGGGAGGAGTTCGGGTTGGCGGTTATTGGCAGGTGTCGGGCATGGCATTGATCCAGTCGCGGACCAGGGCGATGGCTTCTTCGTGGCGCACGGTGCGCTCCAGCAGTGGCATGCGCACGGCCTCATCGGTGGAGCTGAGACGATAGTAGAGCATGGAACGGTTTGCATTGCCCGCATGCACGATGTAGTTCACCCCCGGGGTGAAGGGGTCCTGCGGGGGGACGCAGATGCCGAGGTTGACCGGGTTGGTGGTTTCGTGCCAGGCGAAGCGCATGGGGCGGTAGCTGCAGAACCCGCCATCGTAGTGGCAGTGGGCGCAGTTCATGTCCAAGTAGGCGCGCACCCGCCGGTCCGCAGGTTCCGCGGGATCGTCCCACTTGGCCACGGTTTCAATGTGGGCGGGATAGCCGCTTTCCAAGTAGCCTTGGGCCACCCATTTGGCCAATTGGTCCATGGGGCCTTCGGCATAGTTGGCGGTGGTGTTCAGGTTTTGGGGCTTGGCCCCGATGGGCGTGCGCTGGTCGTGGTCCATGTGGCAGGCTTGGCATTCGCCCAAGCTGGGGATGTGGAACACCTCCTCATGCGCCTGCCCGGCATCATCCGCCCAGGTCAGCGGCACGTTCACGCCGTTCATGTTCAGGAAGGCTTCGGTCTGTTCAGCGTTCCACACGTATTCGGCGAAGATCCAGGCACCGTCCTTTTTGATCATCAGGCGGGTGTCCAGCAGGCGGCGGCGGTTTTCAGGAAGCACGTGCGGGTAGTAGGGGCTTTTCATCAGCACGGTGCCGTCGGGGAAGTCCAGCGCCTTGTGGTCGGCCACGTAGCGCGCCTGGCGCCCGGCAGGCATCCATACGAAGCGGAATTTGCTTGCATAGTCGCCGAAGGAGGGGGTGATCACGGTGTACGGGAGCACGCCTTGCACGGGCCGCATGTCCGCCATGGAACCCTCGAAGAAATGGTAGTCGCTCAATTTGGCGTAGGGCACCGAATCCAGGTTGAGCACTACCGGCGAACCCGAACCCGCCCCGGGCAGGGTATCCGGCGAAAGGGCCTGGTCCTTGCGGCAGGCGGCGATGCCCGCCACCATGGCGCCCAGTGTGAGCAGGACAAACTTCCTTGGGGCCATGTTCTCAAAAGCGAATGTACGGCGCAGCCGCAGGTAGCGATGTGAAGACGCGCGAGGGGGTTGGGCAGGTTGCCCGGGCATCATACCGTTGTGACAAGCAATTTGGTCCGATTTCGGCTTCGCACCGTTCCGGCCATTTGCATGCTTGAGCGGCACGTCCCACTGTAACCTTTCCGGATGCCCATTCGGTCATCGGGAAAGTCACACTGACATCACACCGGCAGCGGTATGTGCCACTGTAGCCTTCCGGCGCTGCCGGAAGACACACTGACATCACACCGGCAGCGGTATGTGCCACTGTAGCCTTCCGGCGCTGCCGGAAGGCTACAGTGGCATCACTTACTGGAGGCGGGAGCGGCGGCCTTGGGGGAGGCGGCCCATAGCCCCAGCATGGTAAGGCCCGCCACCACCAGCAGCACTTCGAAGCCCATTTTGTAGCCGAAGAACAGCCGCTCGGAGTAGAGCCGCAGGAAGTACGTGATGGCGGGTGCAGCGATGCAGATCCAGGGTACCCGGCGTTCCTGCGGCCTGCCCTTGAAAAAGATGCCGAAGGCGAAGAGGCCCAGCAACGGGCCGTATGTGAAGCCGGCAATGTCGAACAAGGTCTTGATCACCGTGGGCGTGGCCAACCAGTGGAAGTAGAGGATGAAGAGCAGGAAAAGCCCCGCCATGCCCAAGTGGACGCGCTGGCGGACCTGCTTCTGCTTGGCTTCGTCCCAGCCGCGGTCGCGGATGCCGATGAGGTCGATGCAGGTGCTGGCGGTGAGCGCGGTAAGGGCGCCGTCGGCACTGGGGAACAGGGCGCTGATGAGGCCGATGATGAACAGCAACCCCAGCCACGGCGGAAAGTGCTGCAGGGCCAGTGTGGGGAACACGTCGTCGCTGTGGGCGGGCACCGCCAGGCCGCTGCGCTGCAGGTACAGGTACAGCAACGCGCCCAGCAGCAGGAACAGCAGGTTGGCGCCCAGCAGGATCACGCTGAAGGTGCGCATGTTCTTTTTGCTGCCCTCCACGGTGGCCACGCTCAGGTTCTTCTGCATCATCTCCTGGTCCAGCCCGGTCATGGCGATGGTGATGAAGATGCCCGCCAATACCTGCTTCAGGAAGAAGCTGTCGCTGCGCCAGTCCATGTCGAGGATGCGCGTGTGGCCGGCGGCCTTTATGGCGGGCAGCCAATCCTGCATGCCGGGCTGGCCGGTGATGTACACGATGGTGCCCGCCAGCGCACCCAGCATGAACAAGGTCTGCAGGGTGTCCGTCCATACGATGGTCTTCACGCCGCCTTTCAGCGTGTATAGCACGATCATGAGCATCACGGCGAAGGCTGTCACCTCAAAGGACACGCCCATGGCATCGAGCACGAACAGCTGGATCACGTTCAGCACCACGAAGATGCGGATGGTGGCCCCGGCCAGGCGGCTGAGGATGAAGAACGATGCACCGGTGCGATAGCTGTGCAGGCCGAAGCGCTCGCGCAGGTAGCCGTAGATGCTGGTGAGGTGCATGCGGTAGTACAGCGGCAACAGCACGCCCGCCACGATCCAGTAGCCGATGGCGAAGCCGAACACCAGCTGGAAGTAGGTCCAAGCCTTGGCGTCCACATAGCCCGGCACGCTGATGAAGGTGACCCCGCTGAGCGAGGTGCCGATCATGCCGAAGGCCACCACGTACCACAGGCTTTTCCTGTCGCCGCTGTAGAAGCTGTGTTCGCCCGCCCCGCGCGAGGTGTACCACGCAATGGCCAACAGCACCAGGAAGTAGCCGAAGACGATGGTGAGGAGGAGGGTGGGGCTCATGGGCGCAGGAATGCGGCGCAAGTTGGAATGCACTTCCAGCGGGCCGATGGCGGCCCCACGGTAGTTTTCAACGGCTGAAAGGCCAATGGCCCGGCTTCCCGGTCAGTCCACTTTCAACAGGCGCAGGCCATAATGCCCGGATGGCAGGTCCGCTTGCAACCAGTACACCTCCCCGCACTCCCGCCAGTCTTCCGGCCCAACTGTAAAGTGAGTTCATAGAAGAACTAGGCCCGGCGACTGGTGGGCGTGTTGCAAGGCTAGTTCAAGACACTGAAGCCTATGGCGGTCTCCGGACCGCCGCACAAGTCTACCTTCGAAGCACCATGAGCCGCAACTACAAGTTTCCCCGCACTCCCGCCAGTCTTCCGGCCCAACCGTAAAGTGAGCTCAGGGAAAGGATAGGCCGGGCGACTGGTGGGCGTGTTGCAAGGCTTGTTCAAGGCACTGAAGCCTATGGCGGTCTCCGGAC
>JAFEAI010000008.1 GCA_018266475.1 Bacteroidota bacterium | reverse complement strand
GCGCTATGCGGAATACAAGCGCGGCGAGGGCAAGAGCTATACGTGGGAAGAGGTGCGTGAGATGGCGCGCAAGGCGAAGAAGGCATGAGCTTCCTGCTGGAGGTTCGGGACCGTGCCAGTGTGGAGTTCATCGAGGGTTACCTCTGGTATGAGCAGCAACGCGACGGGCTCGGCGAGGCATTCCACGACGAGGTTCAGGAGCACTTCGAATTCCTGCGGCAACGCCCGGACGGTTTTGCGAAATGGCGTGGACCGTATAAGAAAATCAACCTGGAGCGCTTCCCCTATCTGATCGTTTTCCGCGTGGTGAAGAGCACGGTCATCATCTTCAGCGTCTTCCATAACAAGCGCGACCCGAAATAGTGGGGCCGACTTCGCTAATCCCCTCTTCCATGCCCCCATTCCCGGTGTCCGGCTGCGCCGAGTGCCCCCTCTACCCAGCCTCCGGCCGCATCGTTGATCAGTTGCCTGCGATGATGCGGAGTGGTATCCCTAACATCGGCATGAGCGTTCGCGTTCATGCCGATGAGCCACTAAAAAGCACACATCCGCATTCATCAATAGGCATGTCGCGATGCACATGAAATATCAAGGCCCGAAGCGTTTGCTCGGCCTGCGACTGGTGTGCCGTACCTGATAAACGAATACAGTATCGCCGTCAACCGTGAAGACCACCCGGTACGGGAAACGAGCCACTAGGGCATGCCTGAACTTCCCTTTTCGGATCTGCAACCCCGTTGGGTTGCGTTGGATGCCCAGCAAGCATTCTTCCAAGGCATCCGCGAAACGGGAACCCAAACCCTTGCTGCGCGCTTCGTACCAGTTGTGTATCCGGGCTGCCTCGGCTTGTGCCGCCAGGCGGATCACCAACTCGTAGTTCATGCCCGCCGCCCTTCGCGGATCATGCGCATGGCGTCGTCCAAGCTGACATACGTGTCCAACCCGGCTTTGCGTCTGCGGTCGATCTCTTCCAACTCTGCAAGCTCGTCGTCGGTAATGTCGAAGTCCTGTCCCTGGCTATCACGCTTCAGCAAAGAACGGATGGTGGCAAGGACGCTTTCATTTCGTTCACTTTGCAACAATTGAACGATCTCGGTGCGGAGGTCTATGGCACTCATGGCGTATCGAGCTTGAAGACCAAAGGTAAACAGGGGACCATGCCCCCGGTCACGCCAGTATTCCCTTCCCGTCGCCCATCTGCGCCGAGTGCCTCCTCTACCTAGCCTACGGCCATCCTACTTGTTGTCGCCTGCTTCCTCTAGTCCCGATCCATTTGGCCTTTGGAAGTCGCTAACGGGTCTTTCACCCTACTTCGGCTCCCACAGCTCCACCTTGTTCCCCTCCGGATCATGCACCCACGCGAAGCGGCCATAGTCCTGATCGTCGAGGTGCGGATACTTGTTTCGGTTCATCGCGGGATCTGCTTCAGCAATTCCTTCAACCGCTTGTCGGTCAACGTGGCTTGTTCGCTCTTGTCGTAGATGGACAACAGGTACACTTCCTCGCGTACGGCCACCACGCAGGTTATCACGCGCGCTCCGCCCGACTTTCCTGCACCCTTCGACTTGATGGCCAGGCGGATCTTGTAGCAATCGCTACCAATGGGAGTGCCCATGTGCGGGTGCTCCGCAAGCTCGTCGCCCAGCGCATCCATCTCCGCCTTCAGCGAACGATACTTCTTCACGAGCCACTTGAGATCCTTCACGAACTCAGGGATCGGCACGACCTCAAAGCTCATCGAGCACCTCTTTCAGCGTCTTGAGCTTCCGCTTGCCAGTAATATGTTCATCCATCTCCTTGAACGCCTGGGTGAGCCCCTTCACGAACTTCTTCTCGTTCGGTGTCATCGGCTTAATGGCCTTGGCACGGCGGGTGGCAACGGACTTGGCCTTGCGGGTTACCGGGTGCTTTGTTTTTTCGGGGCCGCGTCGAACCTCCACACCCTCTATTTCGTGCAGAATGTCCGTAACCAGCTTCTCCTTGCTCGGGTCGGTAATGCTCACGTACAGCACTCTCATCGCAGGGCTAAGTTAGGCAGACAATGGCAAGGCCAGCGGGAAGCGGATGGACACGGTCCCCTACTTCGGCTCCCACAGCTCCACCTTGTTCCCCTCCGGATCATACACCCATGCGAAGCGGCCATAGTCCTCGTCCTGCCGCTTGGGGTCGATGCGCACGCCGGCGGCCTCCAGCTTCTTCAGTAGTCCGTCCAAGTCCTGCACACGCAGGTTCAGCATGAAGGGTTGCTTCGCGTCGAAGTAGTCGCTGTCGCGCTTGAACGGCGAGAACACCGTGGGGCCGGCGTCCTGCTGCCAGGTAAAGCCGTGCGCCTCGTCGTTGATGCCTAAGTGCTCGTAGTACCACTTGGCCAGGGCCTTGGGTTCGTTGGCACGGAAGAAGAAGCCGCCGATGCCGGTGACGTGCTTGGTCATGGGGTTGCGTATAGGGAAAGGTCCCCGGTTTTGCGTGGTCGCTCACTTGATCAGCACGAAGCTGCCGTTGTATTCCTGCTCCATCGGGCCGTATTCCGTGAGCCATGCCTTGTAGGCATAAACGCCGGGCACCGCGCCCTTTCCGTCCCAGCCGGCATTGGGGTCGGTGGTGCTGAAGACCACCTGGCCCCAGCGGTTGAAGATGTCCAGGTGGTACAGCCGTGCCCCCTTCACGCTCGGCTTCCATACCTCGTTGTGGCCATCGCCATTGGGGGTGAAGGCGGTGGGTGCGAAGAACAGGTGGTCGCCGATGAAGATGCGCATGCGCATGGTGTCGGAGCAGCCCACGCCGCTGGTGGCGGTAAGCAAGGCCGTGTACCAGCCTGCATCACTGAAGGTGTGTGTAAAGGCCGTGGTGTCATAGTGGATGCCTTCCACCAGGAAATCCACCGTCTCCGCATCCACGGAATGGTCGGTGAACACCACTTCGGGCTGCAAAACCGTGGTGACCGTGGGCAGGGCGGTGGCCATGGCCGTAGGTTGGGGCCATACCGTTACGGCGCCCGGCAAGGTGAGGGTGCGGCTGGCGATGCACCCCGAACCGGTGGAAGCGGTGAGCGAGACATCGAACATGCCGGCGGAGGCATAGGTGTGCTGGGGCACGCTGTCCGTGCTGGTGGCGCCGTCGCCGAACTGCCAGAGGAACTGCATCGGCGTCCATGCCGATGAGGTGTTGTTGAACAGGGCCGCCAAGGGACGGCAGCCGCTGGTGTCCATGCTGAACAGCGGCATGGGCAGGGGGAATATGCGCACGGTATCCGTGTAGCTTGCCGTGCAGCCGCCGTCCTCCACCGAAATGGAGACCGCATGGGCGCCGGGTTGTGACCAGCCTGCGGAAACCGATGCGCTCCCAAGGTCCGGGGAGACGCCGTCGCCGATGTTCCAGAGCAAGGTGGCCGATGCCGGGAAATTGCCGCTGGCCGTCAATGTGGCGGGCAATTGGTCGGTGCAAAGCACGGGCGGCGCCGTGTAGGACACGTGCAGCGGGTCATGCACGGTATAGGTGTGGAAGGCCGTGTCGGCGCAAGGCCAGCCCGGGTTGGCCACCAGGCTGATGGTGTAGCTGCCTGCCGCCGGATAGCTGAAGGAGGGATTGGCGGCATTGGAGGTGTCCGCAGTGCTGCCGGGCACGCCGAAATCCCAGTGGTAGGCATTGGCGCCGGTGCTTTGGTTGTGCATCTGCACGTCCAGGCCATTGCACGGGTCGGCCTGGTCGGCGAAGGCGGAGGTGATGGCCTGTGCGCACGCCACCACCAGGAAGCGGAAGTCGCGGATCACCGTGTTCAGCAGCACCCCGTTGCGGTATTCCTTCACGCTGATGCTCACGGCGAAATTGCCGATGAAGGTGGGATGGAGCGTAAGCACGCCGTTCTCGCTGCCGAAGGTCATCGGCGGGGAGGAGTTCAGCTGGTTCAGGGTGGAGTAGCCCGGGCCCCATACCACGGGCGTGTAGGGCGGGCCGGAAGGCGGGTTGGGGATCACGTTCAGCAGGTTGTCGCCGCCTTGCAGCGGCGCGCAAAGCGCATAGGCCAGCGAATCGCCGTCGGGGTCCACGGCAAGTTGCTCCAGGGCCGTGGTTTGGCCTTGGCACAGCACCATGGGCGGGTCGTCATCAAAAACCGGTGAGCTGTTGGCGCCGGTGATCACCGGGTCGGGCACATGCACCGTGCAGGTCATGCCCTGCGAGCCGGGGTTCAGCAGGTTCACCACGGCCGGACTGCGGCAGCAGCGTTGGTAGGCCAGGGTGTAGCCGCCGGTGCCCGAGGGCAGGTGGATCACCCCGGTGTATACGCCCTGCCTGGTGCAGATGCTGGGCGGTGCCGTAAGGCAAGGGCTGCTCACCACCACCGGCATGGTGGTTTCGCCCGGCAACGTGAAGGTGGTGGTGCTTACAAGGCCCCCGGTGCTGTTGAAAATGCCGATGATCGCGGTGGCATCCAGCGCCGTGTTGTTCGTGTTGTCCGGGCCGCAGTCCCGGTAAAGCCGCAGCCGCACCTGGTAGTTGTCGTTGCCCAGGTAGGTGTACGACATCTCCCCGCCCAGGATGTGCGTGGCAAAGCCGTGTACCGTGCAGGCCAGGAAGAAGGTGAGCAGGGTGAAGCGCATGCGGAATAACGACCCCAAGATAGGGCGAATGGTTGCCTGGAGTGGAGGAAGCGCAGCCATGCCGTTCTTTTCACCGGCCACCGCCCCCTCCATACTTGGCCAGCAGCTCCTCCACTTCCGCCGCGCCGCATTCCTCCACGTGCCCATCCTCCAGGGTGATCAACCCGTGGATGCGCAACCGCTCCGGATAGGCATGGGCCCGCAGGTGGTGTACCACATGCCTGCGGCCCAGGGCCTGCACCTCGGTGAGCTCGCTTTCCGAGTCGATCCGGTACCAGTTCAGTCCGTTGGAGGAACGGCGGTAAAGCGGAAAGCGGTATTTCTGCATCGCGGGCTACTTTGCGCAAAGATCGCCACCGCTGCTTCCCATGGAGACCACTTCGGCCACGCTTCCCTTCTTGCAACAGGTGGCCAGGGCGCTGCTGGCGGCCCATGGCACCGGGCTGGGCCAGGTGGCGGTGGTGCTGCCCAGCCAGCGTGCGGGCCTTTATCTGCGCAAGTGGATCGCCGCCGAGGCCGGCAAGCCCCTGTGGAGCCCGCAGGTGTTCACCCTGGCCAGCTTCATGGAGGAGCTTTCCGGCCTGCGCCCCTTGGCCACGGAGGAGCTCTTGTTCGAGGGGTATGAGGCCTACCGGCAGGCCGCAGGCCAACAGGCCCAGGCCTTTGGCGATTTCCTGCAATGGGCCGGCGCCACATTGGCCGACATCAGCGAGGCGGATGCCCACCTGGTGCCGTTGGAGAGCTATTACCGCGACCTGCGAAATTGGGAGGAGATCGAGTGGACCTTCAATACGAAACCGCTGAGCGAAGGCCAGCAGCGCATGGTGCGCTTCTGGGCCATGGCGGGCAAGCTGCATGCGGCGCTGAATGAACGCCTGCAGGCCATGGGCGCCGGTACCACGGGATTGATCGAGCGCACTGCCGTGGCCCGCTTGGGCGACCGCCCGGGCACCTGGCAGGCGGTCTGGTTCGCCGGCCTGAATGCGCTCACGCCCGCGCAGGACGCCGTATTGCGGCATTTCCACCAACAGGGCACCGCCCGCTTTGCATGGGATGCCGACCGGTATTTCCTGGACAATCCCGACCAGGAGGCCGGACTGTATGTGCGCAAGGCCATCGCCCGCTTCGGCAAGGGGGTGGTGCCGCCGGGTGAACGCCTTGCCGCCGGCGGATGCAGCGTGCGGGCCGTGCGCGCCCCCAGCGAGGCGGTCCAGGCCTGGTGCGCCGCGCAGGAATTGGCCAAGCAGGATCCCGCCGGGCGGGCGGACACGGCAATCGTGCTTGCCGACGAAGGTCTGTTGCAACCCTTGCTGGAAGCCCTTCCCCCGGACATCGGCCCCTTGAACATCACCATGGGCCTGCCGCTGGCAAAATTGCCGGTGGGCGCGTTCATGCAGGCGCTGAACAGCCTGCATGCCGGCAGAAGGCCGGACGCCGGCTTTTTCCATGCGGACCTTGATCGTTTCCTCGGCCATCCCTTCCTGAACGCGCCGTCCATGGCTGCGCCCATGCAGGGATTGCTGGCCGCGGTGCGCGGCCGTGCCTGGTGCTCCGCCGACTTTATGCGGCAGGCCGCAGCGGCCAACGGGTTGCCGCCGGAAGCTGCGGCGGTCTTCACCGAGGTGGAGGATGTGCGCGCGGAAATGCCTGCGGTGGCCGACAATGCCCTGGCCTGGGCGCGGCATGCCATGGCCGCCGATGCCTTTGCCACCGAGCAGGTATACCAGGCTGCGCTGGTGCTGCGCCGCATCCACCAGTTGATGCAGCGGTACCACCATGTGATGGATGCACGCTCCTACGCGTTGCTGGTAAAGCGCCTGATCGGGGCGGCGGGCATCGGCTTTTTCGGCGAACCCTTGGCCGGGGTGCAGGTGATGGGCATGCTGGAGGCGCGTGCGCTGGACCACCGGAAGGTGATCGTGCTCGGCGCACAGGAAGGCAACCTGCCCTCCTCGGCTGGCGGCCGCACGTTCATCCCCTTCGAACTGCGCCGGGCGCATGGCATGCCCCTGCGCGAGGACGGCGATGCCGTGCAGGCCTACAACTTCATGCGCATGCTGCAACGATGCCGCGATGCCGTGGTGGTGTGGCCGGAAGGGGGGGAACCCACAGGCCCCAGCAGGTTCATCCTGCAGCTGGAGCATGAATGGCCGCAACCGGCGAAGCCGCAGCGTGCGGACATGCAGTTGCCCATGCGCCGAACATCGGCGGCCCGGGTGGTGGTGGAAAAGGATGAGGCGGTGCTGCAAGCCCTGCGGAAACGGCTGGAGAGGGGATTGTCCCCTTCCGCACTTGGCGATTGGCTGCGCTGCCCGCTGGATTTCCACTTCAAGCATGTGATGGGCCTGCGGGAAAGCGAGGACCCGGAGACCCGCATTGCGCCCAATGTGCTGGGCGCTGCGCTGCACAACGCCATGGAGGCCGTGTATGGCCCGTTGCTGGGCAATCCCCTGCAGCCGCAGGCCTTGGAGCAGGGCATGGGGGAGGTGGGGAAGCTGCTGGCCGATGAATTGAAGAAGGGCATGGATGCAGGCCAATTGGCGCAGGGGCAGCCCCTGCTGCAGGTACACATGGCCGAGCAGGCCGCGCGGCGCTTCCTGGCGGGCGAGGCGGAATCCGTGCGCAAGGGGGCCGTGGTCACCGTGCTGGAACAGGAGGCCGAACTGGTGTGCGCCCTGGGGGAGGCATCCCGCCTGGTGGGGGCCCCGGTACACATTAAGGGCCGCCTGGACCGCGTGGACCGCTGCAATGGGATGCTCCGCATCCTGGACCTGAAGTCCGGCAAGGTGAAGCCCGCCGACCTGGTGCTCACGGACCTGGAACCGGATGCCCTCGGGGCAAATAAGCGATATGCCGTGCAATTGCTCATGTATGCCTGGCTGTACCTGGGAAAGCACACGGTGGAACCCGCCGTGCAGGCAGGCCTGCTTCCTTTGCAGCAAGTGGCCAGCAGCAAACCGGTGTTCCTGCGCATGGAGGGGCGGGATGTGGTCGCACGGGAAGACCTGCCCGCGATTGAAAAACTTTTCACCGCGCTGGTGCAGCGGATGATGGACCCTGAACAGCCCATCATGCATGATCCCGCCAGCAAGTACTGCACCTTCTGCCTTGCCGCTCAGTGAGGAGTAAGGGAGGGGCCTAAAAACCGAACAGGGGTCCGGATGGACCCCTGGGCGGTAAACCTGCAAGGATTAGGAACCAGATCAAGGAAGAACCATTGATCTGCTACCAAGACGCAGCTTTGGGCGGAGGGTTGCCTCCGCAGGTGAAAAAATCAGGGATTGAACGTATAGCCCACCCCGCGAACAGACAGGAAGTGCTTGGGATCGTGGGGGTTGTCTTCAAAATACTTCCGGAAGGCCACAATGAAGTTATCGATGGTGCGGGTGGTGGGGAAAACGTCGTAGCCCCAAACCTTCTGCAGGATCTCCTCCCGGGACACCACCTCCCCGGCCCGTTCGCTCAGCAGGCGCAGCAGCAGCATCTCGCGCTGCGTGATCCTCTTTTTCAGGCCGCGGCGGCCGGTGATCTCGTAGCTGCCGAAATCCACCGTGTTTCCGCCGAACTCGATCCGGCTGGCTGCGGCACCCGTGCTGCCTTCCCCTCCGCGGCCTACCAATTTCCCCACCCGCAGCAGCAGCTCCTGCAGGTCGAACGGCTTGGCCAGGAAGTCATCGCCGGCACGCAGGCCGCGCACACGGTCCGCCGGGTTGGTGCGCGCGGTGAGGAACAGCACCGGCGTGCGGTCGCCCTCCAAGCGCACCGTCTCGCAAATGGTGAACCCGTCCACGTCGGGCAGCATCACGTCCAGGACGATCCCGTCGAAGCGCGCCCCGCGGATCCGCTCCAGCGCCTCCCCTCCGCGCACCGCCGTGGTCACGTCATAGCCCTCCAGTTCAAAGTTCATGCGCAGCGCCACCCGCAAGGATTCTTCATCCTCCACCAGCAACAACCGCTTCTTCGTCGTTTCTTCCATGGCGTTGTCCTCCCGTTTTTCCGGAAACCGTACACGCATTGGCATGCAGCGGTACGGCAGCCCGGCCCAAAGATCGCCCCAAGGCTACTTTCGCGGCATGTTCACGCAAGATCAGCTGGCCTGGGCGAATACGGTCCAAGGGGACACCATGGTGGAAGGGCTCGGGATACTCTTCATCCCCAGTGCGCCCGGCACCTTGGCCGCCACCATGCCGGTGGACCGCCGCACCAAGCAGCCCATGGGGCTGCTGCATGGCGGCGCTACCGCCGCATTGGCCGAAACCCTCGGCAGCATGGGGTCGGCCATGCTCGTGGACAGGGAGCGCTACGGCGTGGTGGGCATCGAGCTCAATGCAAACCACCTGAAAAGCGTGCGGGGGGGCAAGGTTACCGCCACCGGCTCCTTGCTGCACAAGGGGCGCACCCTGCACGTATGGGATATCCGCATCCACAATGAACAGGGTGAGCTTACGGCTGTTTGCCGATTGACGAACATGGTGATCGAACTGAAAAAATGAGCAACCCCACCGTATTGAACCAGGCATTGGCCCAGTGCATCGGCAAGCGGCTCACCTTTGCCGCCTTCCGCAGCCCCGGCCAACATGTGCAGCTCTGGGCCCAGCGCGATCCCCGGCTCGAAACCGTGGATGCCACGGCGCTGCTGGGCCTCAACCAGGTCTTCCTGGCGGCCCCGTTCACGCTGGACCGCGAGCGGATCCCGTTCATCCGCGCCGACATTGAGCTGATGTTCCCGGAGATCGACCCGGACATCAGCCGCCTGCAGGAGTGCCGGGGAAGCGCGCCCGTGGAAAACGCGGTCGACGGGGATACCGGCCTGGAGCAGTTCACCGCCGCCGTGGAGGAGGCCCGCAAGGCCTGTGCCTCCGGCGCGCTGCGCAAGGTGGTGCTTTCACGCGTCATCAATGCCGACATCCCGGTGGATCTGTGGCCGGGACTCTTCGAGTGGGCGGAGCAGCAGCACCCGCAGGCGTTCGTGGCCATTGCCTTCACCCCGGAGCATGGCCTGTGGATGGGCGCCTCCCCTGAATGCCTGGTGCAGGAAAACCTGGACCATGTGCGCGTGGACGCACTGGCCGCCACACGCCCGGGCGGCGCCGTTCCCCGCAAGATCTCCGAATGGGGCGCCAAGGAACTTGATGAACAGGAGCAGGTGATGTGCCATGTGCATGCCACCTTCGCACGCATGGACCTGGCCAACATCACCGCGCGCGGCCCCCAAGTGCTGCAGGCCGGGCCCGTGGCCCACCTGCACACGGTGCTGGAAGCCGACCTGGCGGACACCATGCTGGGCGAGCTGGTGCTTGCGGTCCACCCCACGCCGGCGGTGTGCGGCGTGCCCGTGCAGGATGCGCAGCGCTTCATCGCCGCCCACGAACGGCACCGGCGCGGGCTCTATGCGGGTTTCTGGGGCACCTGGAATGCCGACGGGCCCACCGAACTGCATGTGAACCTCCGCTGCATGCGCCATCTCGGCGGACAAACCCAGCTGCTTACCGGCGCCGGCATCACCGCCGCCAGCGACCCCGCCATGGAATGGGTGGAAACGGAAAGAAAGGCGCAAACCTGGCTGCAGGCGCCGGCCTTGAACGCCGTTGCCGGCTGACCCATGCGCACATCGGACCATTTCGCGGCCGCGGAGCTGGCCCGTCTTTGTATCGCCAAGGGCGTGCACCATGCCGTGATCAGCCCCGGATCGCGCAATGCGCCGCTGGTGATCGCCTTCCTGGCGCACAAGGAGATCAGCTGCCTGCAGGTGATCGATGAGCGCAGTGCCGCCTTCTTTGCACTGGGCATGGCCCGCCAGATGCACCGGCCCGTGGCCCTGATCTGCACCAGCGGCTCGGCCGTGCTCAACTACGGCCCGGCCATCGCCGAAGCGTTCTACCAGCGAATTCCCCTGCTGGTGATCAGTGCCGACCGCCCTGCGGAATGGACCGACCAGGGCGAAGGGCAGACCATCCGCCAGCAAAATGTGCTCGCACCGCACCTGCGCACAAGCGTGGACCTGCCCCGGGGCGACGATGAACTTGCCCGCTGGCACTGCAACCGCCTGATCAACGCCGCCATCGATGCCTCCTTGCTGCCCGTGCCCGGCCCCGTGCAGCTGAACGTGCCCTTCGGGGAGCCGCTCTATGGCACGGCCGAGGAGGATGAAACACCCGCACGCATCATCGCGCCCGTGCCGGTGGCCTCCTTCCTGCTTCCCGACAAGGGGTGGCGCGCACAGCAACTTTCCGGCAGCCCGAAGGTGATGGTCCTGGCGGGGCAGGGTGCGTGGGGCGAAGGCATGAAGGCACAGCTCAAGCAACTTGCCGCACTGCCGCAGGTGGCAGTGCTTACCGAGGCCACTTCCAACCTGGACGACCCCGCCTTCATCACCTGCATCGACCGCACCCTGGAGGGTGTGAATGCGGAAAATGAGAAGGACCTCAAGCCCGATCTCCTCATCACCTTCGGCGGCGCCATCGTCAGCAAGCGCATCAAGGGCCTGCTCCGCAAGTGGCGGCCCGCGCAGCACTGGAACGTGGACGTGGAGGCAAGGCACTACGACACTTTCCAGGGGCTCACGCACGACATCGCCGTGGATCCGCACATCTTCCTGGCCCAAATGGAAGGCCAAGTGAAGCCCAACGAAAGCGCTTTCGGCCAGGCCTGGCATGCGGTGGCCGAGCGCATGCAGGCACGGCACGCAGCCTTGCTGAAGGACGCGCCTTTCAGCGACCTTGCAGTGTTCAGCGAACTGCTGCGGGCGGTCCCGGCCGGAAGCGACGTACACCTGGCCAACAGCACCGCTGCCCGCTATGTGCAGCTCTTCGACCGCCACCGCGGCCTGCATTTCCTCGGCAACCGCGGCACCAGCGGGATCGATGGCTGCACAAGTACCGCTGTGGGGGCGGCCTTCGCATCGCGGAAGCCCACCACGCTCATCTCGGGTGATGTGGCCTTCTGCTACGACAGCAATGCGTTCTGGAACGACCACCTCCCACCGGAACTGCGCATTGTGGTGATCGACAACGGAGGAGGCAACATCTTCCGCTTCATTGAAGGCCCAGACCGGCACCCGGACCTGATGCGCTGGTTCGATTCACCGCACCGCCGCGACATACCGGCACTGGTGAAGAGCTACGGGCTGGCCTGTTACCAAGCCCATGACGCCGCATCGCTGAAGGCGGCATTGGAACAACTTTACCGCCCGCACGACAAGCCTGCCGTGCTGCATGTAAAGACGGATGCGGAGGTGTCGCCCAAGGTGCTGCGCGATCATTTCGCCAAGCTGCGGGAAGCGGGTGCCCGGGGCGGGGAACGATCGAACTGAACGGGTATGGGTGCGCAAATGCCTTCGGCAATGGAACGGGCAAGGTGATGCTGAAGCATTGGGTCCACGCCTTCCGCCCGCGCACGCTGCCCTTGGCCATCAGCAGCATCATCACAGGCAGCGCGCTGGCCGGATACTACCACGGCTTCCGTTGGTCCGTTTTCACGCTGGCACTGCTTACGGCCATCCTCCTGCAAGTGCTCAGCAACCTGGCCAACGACCTGGGCGACCATGAGCACGGCACCGATGACGAAAGCCGTGTGGGGCCGGCGCGTGCCGTGCAGAGCGGCGCCATTGCACCAGCTGCCATGAAGCGCGCCTTATGGGCCTGTGGCGGGCTGGCCTTGGCCTCGGGCATCGGCTTGATCGTGGTGGCGCTGGGGCTCACCGCAACCACGCTGAGCTTCTTCCTGCTCGGCTTGCTGGCCATCGGGGCCGCCGTGAAGTACACCTTCGGCAGCAACCCGTACGGCTACGCGGGCTTGGGCGACATCAGCGTGGTGCTCTTCTTCGGCCTTGCCGGGGTGATGGGCACCTGTTTCCTGCATACCGGGGAATTCCAACCGGCCACCGTGCTGCCCGCGTTGGGCATCGGCCTGCTGTCCGCCGCCATGCTCAACCTGAACAACATGCGCGATGCGGTGGGCGATGCGGCAAATGGCAAACGCACCATGGCGGTGCGCATGGGCACGGCCAACGCCAAGCGCTACCACGCCGCCCTGATCTACGGCGGCTTCGCCTGTTTGCTGGCATTCACCGTGCTGCACTTCCGCGGCTGGTGGCAGCTGGCCTTCGTGCTGGGCTTTGTGCTGCTGGACCGCCACCTGCGCACGGTGCAGCGCACGCAAGTGCCCCGTGACCTGGACCCGCAAATGAAAGTGCTGGCGCTTTCCACCCTGGTAACGGCATTGCTCTTTTCTTTGGGGTTGATTCCCGCATAGATGCGTTGCGCCGATTGGAAAGAGGTCACGCTCACCCCGCGCTTCCCCTTGGGCACGAGCAAAGGGGTGATCGAGGCGCGGACCGTGTGGTACCTGATCGCCTGGGATGATCAACGCCCCGGGGTGCGCGGCATCGGCGAGGCCGCGCTCTTCCCCGGCCACAGCAGGGAATTTCCGGCCGATGTGCGCACCAAGCTCGTTGAACTGTGCGCGGACACCACCAACTGGCACCAACGCCTGGAAGGCGACCTGATGCAGGTGCCCAGCGTGCGCTTCGCCGTGGAACAATGCCTGCGCGACCTTGAAGCCAGCGGCAGCAAGGTGCTCTTCCCGTCGGAATTCACCCTCGGACGGGAGGGCATCCCCATCAACGGGCTGGTATGGATGGGCGACAAGGCCACCATGCGCGACCGGATCCAAGCGCAGATTGACGGCGGCAACCGCTGCGTGAAGATGAAGATCGGCGCGCTCCACATCGAGGACGAACTGGACCTGCTGGCCGGCGTGCGCCGCAGGTTCGGCGCGCAGGACCTCACTTTGCGGGTGGATGCCAACGGCGCCTTCACCCATGCCAACGTAATGCCCGTGCTGGAGCGCCTGGCCAAGCTGGGCGTGGAGAGCATTGAACAGCCCATAGCACCCGGCCTGTATGAATCCATGACCGAGGTGTGCGCCAACTCCCCGGTGCCGGTCGCACTGGACGAGGACCTGATCGGCCACAACATCACCCAGGCCAAGCAGGACCTGCTGGACCATGTGCGGCCGCAGTACATCGTGATCAAGCCCAGCTTGGTGGGCGGTTGGGCCGCCGCGCAGGAATGGATCGACCAGGCACGGGCGCGGGGCATCGGCTGGTGGATCACCTCCGCACTGGAAAGCAGCATCGGCCTCAACGCCATTGCCCAATGGACGGCCACGCTGGGCGTCTCCATGCCCCAGGGGCTGGGCACGGGGCAGGTGTATGCCGACAATATCCCCGCTCCGTTGGCTGTACAGGCCGGGGCCTTGTACTACCGTCCTGAGAACCCCTGGGACTTAAGCCGCATGGAGCCATGAGCACCCGGCGGGCCTATCCCAGGACCTTCGAAAATGCCTTCAAGTCCTTGATGCTGGACGGGCGAACCTTGTCGCAGTTCGAAGCCTATCAACATTTCACCAAGTGGAGCGATAAGCGACGCAAGGAGGAAACCTGGAAGGAGGACCTCAGCAACTTGGTCATGCAACTGGCCATGATGGCGGGGAAGGCCCTCCCGGCCACCACCAGCGGCACCACCGGGCCGCCCAAGCTGATCAACATACCGCGGAAGGACCTCGTGCGCAGCGCACGCCTCACTGCGGATGCCTTCGGGTTGAAGGAAGGTGACCGCGTGCTGCTCTGCCTGCCGTGCGCCTACATCGCCGGCAAGATGATGGTGGTACGCGCCATGGCCCTGGGGCTGGACCTCCACGTGGTCGATCCGCGCGGCAGCGTGCTGAACAACCTGGGCACCTGCCGCGACCCGTTCCGCTTTACGGCCATGGTGCCGCTGCAGCTGCACCGCGCCATCCAAGAGGACCGTGCCCGCGTGGAGGAGCAGTTCCACACCATCTTGCTGGGAGGGGGGCCGGTGAGCACGGCATTGGAGGAAGACCTGCAAGGGCTGCGGACGGAGGTGTTCCAAGGGTACGGCAGCACGGAAACCGTGACGCACGTGGCCCTGCGCAAGGTCAACGGGAAGGAGCGGAGCAGCACGTACCACGCCATCGGCCCTGTCACCTTTGCCCAGGACCCGCGCGGCTGCCTGGTGGTACACACCCCGCACCTGGCCCAAAAGCAGCACATTACCCGCGACCTGGTGGACCTGCATGATGAACGGCACTTCCGCTGGTTGGGCCGCATCGACAACGTGATCCTGAGCGGCGGCAAGAAGATCTATCCGGAACAACTGGAGGCAAAGAGCGCAGGCACCATTCCGTATGCGCATTTCTTCATGGCCAAGCCCGATGAGGTGCTGGGCCAGGCGGTGCTGCTGGTGCTGGAAACGGAGGACGGGCCCCAGGTGCTGGGCGGCGTGCTGGAGGCGCTGGCCAAGGTGCTCTCCTTCCACGAGATGCCGCGGCGCGTCACGGCGTTGAGGACCTTTCGCAGAACCGCCTCCGGCAAGGTGATCCGCACCCTGGACTAAGCGCGCTGCGAAGCCTCGCCGGCCAAGTTCAGGGACAGCCGCTGGCCATTGCGTTCGAATGCCTGCAGCAGCGCCCGGATGCAGAGGATCAGGCCCGTCATCTCCAGGGTTTCCTCCACGGTGTACAGTGCCACATAGCCCGGCTCCATGAACGCCCAGCATCCCGAGGGGTCGCCATACACCTCGCATGGCATCCAGGGGTACGCCGATACGTCCTTGGGCGCAATGGACATCAGCACCTTGCTGCCGATCATCTCCATCACAATGGCACCGCTGACGTACACCACGCCGCTGATGACCAGGTTGCGGCGCAACTTCGGCTCCATCCGCGTGAACCAGCGGAAGAGCACCGCCGCCAGCCCCAGCAGTGCCAGGCCGTACGGGATCACCCACGCGAAGAACAACCAGTCCATCGCCGGGCCGCCTGCGCCACTGTTGTGCAGCAGCCGGTTGGTCACGTTCATCAACTTCTCATGGATCTGCGAACCCTCATCGATCCCCAGGAACACAAAGATCCCGGCCATCACAAACCAGCCCCTCCGGTCTTTTGGGGAGGCGGATCTGCCGTGCAGGTAAAACAAGGGCGCCGCCAGGAAGAAGAGGCCGCAGTTGAAGAAGGTGGGCAGGTTCGACTCCAGGTCGAGGTCCGCCAATTGGCTGAGGGCCGCCATCCGCAGGTGCAGCACCAAGTGGGAAAATGCAACCGTAAAGTGCAATGCCAACAGGATGGCCAGGACCGTAAAAAGAACACGGGTGGCCTTTCCGGACCGGAATTCGATGGTGTGCATGCGGCAGTGGTGGGTTACGCCTTGGTGGATGCGCCCAAGGCGGGCGCCGCCCCTGCAACGAAGGGCGGCGCCGCCGCGTTACGCCTTGCCCAGGATCTTGAACATGCCGGTGCCGCATTCAGGGCATTTGCCCTTCTTGGCCTTGCGGCCATTGGCCATCGTTACCTCGGTCACATCCTTCATGTTCCGCTTTGCCTTGCATTTCACGCAATACGCTTCCACTGCTGCTGCCATTGTGTAGGGTTTTTTATTTCCGGGCCGACGGGCCCGGCCAATTCAAGGCCAAGGTAGCGGCAGGCACGGCTGCGCCAAGCACGGGAAGTGCCAATTGTTATCAACAAGGACTGCTTGCGGGAGGTCACGGATGGCTGACCGGGTACCCTGCGCGGCTGCGCACCCTTGCCAGCGTGGCCTGCGCCACCGTGCGTGCCTTGCGCGCCCCCACGGCCAGCTGCCGGTCCAGTTCGCCCTTGTCCGCCATCAGCGCCTGGAAGGTGGCGCGCTGCCGGGCGAAGCGTTCCAGCAGGGTGCCCAACAGCTCTTTCTTCGCATGGCCATAGCCATAGCCGCCTGCGCGGTACTTGGCCTCCATTTCTGCCACTGCCGCAGCCGGGGCCACAAGCCGGAAGAGCTGGAACACATTGTCCGTGGCGGGGTCCTTGGGTTCTTCCAGGGCCTTGCTGTCGGTCACTATCCCCATCACCTGCTTCTTCAGTTCCTGCTCCGGCAGGAAGATGTTGATCGTGTTGCCGTAGCTCTTGCTCATTTTCCGCCCGTCGGTGCCCGGAATGGTCATCAGCTGCTCGTCGATGCGCGCTTCCGGCACCACTAACGTGTCCTCCCCGTATGCCCGGTTGAAGGCCCCGGCAATGTCACGGGTGATCTCCAGGTGTTGTTTCTGGTCCTTGCCCACGGGAACCACCTGGCCGTCGTACAGCAGGATGTCCGCCGCCATCAGCACCGGATAGTAGAACAGGCCCGCGTTCACCTGGTTCACGTTGGCGCTCTTGTCCTTGAAGGAATGCGCGTTGGCCAGCATGGGGAAGGGCGTAAGGCAGCCTAAGTACCAGGCCAGTTCGGCCACCTCGGGCACGTCGCTTTGGCGGTAGAAGGTCACCCGCTCCACGTCAAGCCCCAAGGCCAGCCATGCAGCCGCTACCGCGTAGGTGTTTTCGCGCAGCACCTCCGGGTTCCGCACGGTGGTGAACGAATGCAGGTCGGCGATGAACAAAAAGGCATCGTTGCCCGGGGACCGGCCCATGGAAATGGCGGGCAGGATCGCGCCCATCAAATTGCCCAGGTGGGGGGTGCCGGTGCTTTGGATGCCGGTGAGTATACGCATGTGGACGTGTTGCCGCCATGCCGCGCACGGCGCGGTATGGCGGCCACGAAGATAGAAGGTAGCTTCGCGCTCCCTTTTTTCCGTTGCACGTGCAAGGAACCGGAGATACCACAATGCAGTGCCGGGTGGCCGATGGCGAATGCCTCCGCAGCCCCCTGTGGAAGTGGGCGTTTGCACTGCCCAGCCTGTTGTTCAAGTGCTGGTTCGTGCTGGTCTTCGCCATCTCGCTGCTGGTGCTCTATGTCCCGTTCCGCGTGCTGCTGCGCAAGCCTGCGCACTATCCCGCTGCATTCCGGCTGATGCGCGCATGGGGCCGGTTCCTCAGCGTGGCCGGCATGGTGCCCTTGCGCCGCACGGGGGAGCCCCGCTTGCCGGCACCGCCGTATGTGGCCTGCTTCAACCATACCAGCTACCTGGACATTGTACACGCCTTCCGCCTGATGCCCGATTATTTCCTGTTCATGGGAAAGCACGAGCTCCTGGCCTGGCCCTTGTTCAACATTTTCTTCCGCGACATGCACATCGCGGTGAACCGCGGCAACGGCCCCGAGGCTGCCCGTGCCCTGTTGAGGGCCGGCCAGGCCATTGACCAGGGGCACTCCGTGGGCATCTTTCCCGAGGGCACCATCTCCCTGCATGCCCCGCGCATGATGCCCTTCAAGGAAGGGGCCTTCCGGCTGGCCATCAAGAAACAGGTGCCCATCGTGCCGGTCACTTTCCTGGACAACTGGCGCCTCTTCGGCGATCCGCAGGAACTCTGGAGCCGCGGCAGGCCGGGCATTGCCCGGGCAGTGGTACACCCCCCGGTGGAAACGAAGGGGCTGCGCCCCGAGGATGCCGATGCCCTGCGGTTGCGCGTGTTCGAGATCATTGAAGCACCTTTGCGCATTGCCTGGCCACAACCATGAAGATCGACGAGAAGAACCTGGACCGCATTGCCGAACTGGCGCGCATAGACATGACGGACCCCGCCGTGAGGGCTTCCACCCTGGTGGACATGGAGCGCGTGATCAGCTTCGTGGAAGTACTGGCCCAGGTGGATACCGCGGGCGTGGAGCCCCTCATCTTCATGACCGCCGAGGAGGATGTGCTGCGGGCCGATGAACCGGCCATGGAGATCACCAAGGAAATGGCCATGGCCAATGCACCCGTGAAGGACAGTGATTACTTCAAGGTGCCCAGGGTGGTGGGCAAGGGGTGAGGCTTCCGGCGCCGGCCTCCCCGCCGCACCTGCGCCCCCCCGGCGGGCGCAAGGGCGCAGGGAATACCTTCGCAGCGCGGCCACTGCGGCCCGCTTTTCCGCATCATTCAAATCCAACGTGCCATGTACGGTAAATTCAAGGATCAATTGGCCAAGGAACTGGCCGCCATCGAGGAGGCCGGCCTGTTCAAGCGCGAACGCATCATCACCAGTGAACAGGGGCCGGAGATCACCGTGGGCGGCCGCCAGGTGCTCAACTTCTGCGCCAACAACTACCTCGGCCTTTCCTCCCACCCCGAAGTGATGAAGGCCGCGCATGCCGCGCTGGATTCGCACGGTTTCGGCATGAGCAGCGTACGCTTCATCTGCGGCACCCAGGACATCCACAAGCACCTGGAGGAAAAGCTGGCCCGCTTCCACGGCACCGAGGACACCATCCTCTATGCCGCCTGCTTCGATGCCAACGGCGGCGTGTTCGAGCCCCTGTTCGGCCAGGAGGACGCCATCATCAGCGACGCGCTCAACCATGCCAGCATCATCGACGGGGTGCGCCTGTGCAAGGCCATGCGCTACCGCTATGATAACAACGACATGGCCGACCTGGAGGTGCAGCTGAAGACCGCCCGGGCCGACGGCGCCAGGAACATCATCATTGTTACCGACGGCGTGTTCAGCATGGACGGCATCATCGCCGACCTCAAGGGCATCTGCGACCTCGCCGACAAGTACGGGGCGTTGGTGATGGTGGATGAATGCCATGCGGCCGGCTTCATCGGCAAAACCGGCCGGGGAAGCGTGGAGCACTGCGGGGTCGCCGGGCGGGTGGACATCATCACCGGAACGCTGGGCAAGGCCCTGGGCGGTGCCATGGGCGGCTACACCACCGGCCGCAAGGAGATCATTGAGCTGCTGCGCCAGCGATCACGCCCCTACCTCTTCAGCAATTCACTCGCCCCGGCCATCGTGGGCGCCTCCATCCGGGTGGTCGATCTGCTGAGCGCCTCCACCGAGCTGCGCGACAAGCTGGAGCGCAATGTGAAGCATTTCCGCAGCGGCATTGAAGCGCTCGGCTTCAAGACCCGCGGTGCCGGCGCCGCCATCGTGCCGGTGATGCTCGGCGATGCCAAGCTCAGCCAGCAGATGGCCGACAGGCTCCTGCAGGAGGGCATTTATGTGATCGGCTTCTTCTATCCCGTGGTGCCAAAGGACCAGGCCCGGATCCGCGTGCAGCTCAGCGCAGCCCACACCGAAGCACAGATAGACCGGGCGTTGGCTGCCTTCGGCAAGGTGGGCGGGGAGCTCGGCGTGGTTTGAGCAGTTCGACCCTAAACGGGGCGGGCCAGCTCACACTTCACACCACCGGGGAGCAGATCGCCCTGTTCACCGGAAGGTGTCATAGCGCAGCACATCGATCACGCCGGTCTCGTCGTTCTTGGTGATGATGGCCTTCAGGAACATGGTGCCTTCGGCATACACATACTCACTGTGCTGTGCCAGGGTTCCGTTGCGCAGCAGGTCGCGGGTTTGCGGGTTGCCTGCGGCATCGTACGTCCACCGCCAGGTGGTGCGCTGGCCAGTGGCCATGTCGGGCACTTCCTCGCGCCCGGCCAGGCGGCCCTTGTCATCGTATGTGAAGGTGACCATGCCGCGCCGCTGCGTGATCAGGTTGCGGCGCCCGATGCTGCGCAGGTAGCCCAGGCGGTCGCGGGTGAAGGTTTCCTCCTGGTAGGGCCTGCCGCGGTCGTTCAGCGAGGTCCTGGTCCAGGTGGTGTCGTTCACCACGCGGTGCTCGTAGTGCTCGTCGCTGATGAGGGTGGATGCGCCCTCCACGAACCGGTAGCGGTCGAGGCCCTGGTTTTCCAGCCGCAGGTTTTCCTCCCGGTCCAGGCGGCCTTGCGCATCGTAGTGCTTGCGCAGGGCGAAGAACCCGTGGAGGTCGTTGTGCAGTTCCTGCAGCAGCCGCCCGTCGGCATCGTAGGTGTACATCACGGAGGCGGTGTCCAGGCCGGAGCCGGGCCTTCCGAAGGAGTTGTTGGAGTAGCCCAGCCGCCCCCCGGCGCCGAAGCGGTACAGGAAGAACCGGTCCAAGGGAAGCATCGGCTGGCCGTCACGCTTCACCCACGCCTGGCCGCTTACGCTGGTTACACCGTTGCGTGCGATGAAGGCAGGGTTGAAGCGCAGGAGCTCGGGGTCCTCCGGCCCCGGCTCCACCACCAGCATTTGCGCCCGCGCAACCAAGGAGAGCAGGCCGCACAGGATCAGCGGAAATGTGCGCGATGCATGGAATACCCGCATGGATGCGGTGGCGATGCGGTGTGGCGGGATGTTCGGGCCTGAAGAAGGCTGCATGTGGCGGTAAGATGGATGTGGGGCGGCGGATGGATGCATCCGCTCAGTTCATTTGCACCAGTGCGGCGGCCACGCTCCGTACGGGCAGCTGGCACACCTTGTTCTCGCAGACAAAGACCATGGTATGGCCAAGGCCGGTCTTTTCCTGCAGCAAGGGCAAGCGGCTTTCGCCGGTGGCGCCCAGGAACACGCGGCCCGGTATGTAGTGGCCGTCGAATTCGCGTTTGCGCTCCAGGGCCTCCGCGCCGGTGATGGCGATCTCGTACCAGGGATAGGCATGGTCCATCAGCAACAGCGCCCAGTTGGAGTACCCGGAAGGATAGTCCTGCATGAGCGGCTTCACGTTGTTGAGCTGTTGGCGGCTGATCTCCAGCAAGGAGGCATCGTCGTACAGCCGGCCCAGCAGGAACAGCCCCTTGGCCATGCTGGAGTTGGAGGCGGGGATCACATTGTCGTTCACCTCCATGCGTCGCGCGATCAGCGGCGGGTCCAGGTCGCTGGTGAAGTTGAACATGCCGCTTTGCCGGTCCAGGAAATGCGCGATGGTGTATGCGGCCAGGCTGCGCGCCTCCGCTATCCAGTGCTCCTCGAAGGTGGCCTGGTACAGGGCGATCAGCGCTTCGATGGTGAAGCTGTGGTCGTCCAGGTAGCCGTTCACGGTAATGGCCCCTTTTGTGCGGCCATGCCACATGCCGCCATCAGGGCGGCGGCAGGTGGTGAGCAGCGTTTGCATGGTTTGCCGGCCCAGCTGCAGCCATTCCGCATTGCCGAAGGCGGTGGATGCATCGCAGAGGGCGCTTACCATCAGGGCGTTCCAGGCGGTGAGCGTCTTGTCATCCAGCCCGGGCCGCACCCGCTTGCCGCGTGCGGCCAGCAGTGCTGCATCCACGCGGCGGCGCTTGGCCGAAAATTCCTCCGGGGTGAGGCCGTGCTTGCGTGCGTACGCCCCATCATCCAGGGTGCGCAGCAGGATGTTCAAGCCCTCTTCCCAGTAGCCTTCACCGCCCACATTGTACAGGTCCTTGGCGAAGGGGAGGTCGTCCGGGCCGAGCACTTCGGCGAGCTGTTCCTCCGTCCACAGGTAGAACAAGCCCTCGCGCCCTTCGCTGTCGGCGTCCAGCGCGCTGTACCACAGGCCGTCGGGCGCCTGCATTTCACGCCGTGCCCATTGCAGGGTGCGCTCCACCACGTCGCGGTAGGCTTCATCCTTGAAGGCCTGGAAGGCGTGGCTGTAGAGGGAGATCAGCTGGGCGTTGTCGTACAGCATTTTTTCGAAATGGGGCACCTTCCAGCTAATGTCGGTGCTGTACCTGGAGAAACCGCCGCCCACTTGGTCGAAGATGCCGCCCTGGGCCATCTTGCCCAGGGTGAGCCGCACCTGCTTGGCCATGGCCTTGTTGCCGGTGGTGAGGGCGTAGCGCAGCAGGAACTCGTAGTTGTTGGGCAGGGGGAATTTCGGGGCATTGAGGGAGCCGCCCCACGTGGTGTCGAATTCCTTGTCGAAGCCGTCCGCCAGCCGGTCCGCGTCACGTGCCGTGAAGGCGGGCGGGGCGGTGTTCAGTTGCACCAGCTCCAGGTGGCGCAGCCCGTCGTGGAGCTTTTCGGCGTGCGCGGCCAATTGGTCCGGATGTGCGGCCCATTTGGCGGCGAGCTGTTCGAGGATGCTTGTCCACTGCTGCTTGGGGAAGTAGGTGCCACCGTATATGGGCCTGCCGTCGGGCAGGGTGAAGCAGTTCAGCGGCCAGCCGCCCCGGCGCGTCATCAGTTGCACGGCGGCCATGTACACCTGGTCCACGTCGGGCCGCTCCTCGCGGTCCACCTTGATGCAGACGAAGTGCGCGTTCATCAGCTTGGCAACGGATTCATCCTCGAAGCTCTCGTGCTCCATCACGTGGCACCAGTGGCAGGTGCTGTAGCCGATGCTCACCAGCACCAGCTTGTGCTCGGCCTTGGCCTTGGCGAAGGCTTCGTCGCCCCAAGGGAACCAGTCCACCGGGTTGTGCGCATGCTGCAGCAGGTAGGGGCTGGATTCGCCGGCCAGGCGGTTGGTATGGGCGGGCATGGTATCTTTCACACGTGGGCGGCACGGTAGGCCATGATGATCGGGGGTCGGGGCGGCGCGGATGGCGCACCACACGGACATGAACGGATAAAGGTATGCGGGCGGAAGGCGGCAGGCGACCGGGCGAAAGGACGGGTCTTCAACAGGGCGGCGTGGATGCGGACGGCCCGCAATGGCCCGTGGCGCTCATGCTCATCGGCCTTTTCGGCATCATCATTCTCTTCCACACCATCGGCCAGCGCACCTTGGTGTCCTTCACGGAGTTCTTCCGCTGGTTCGCGTTGTTCGCCTTCGGTGGCAACCTGCTGCCGAAGCGCTGGTGCGCCGCTGCTTTGCGCATGGACCGCCTGGAATGGCTTTGGTTCAACCTGCTGGCCGTGGGGCCGCTGCTCACCGGTGCCTGCTTAGTGGTGAACTTCAGCTTCCACGGCCCGGTGCAGCACATGCTGGTGAAGCAGGGAAGCACCTTCGACCTGCATGCATATTGGCTGGAGCACCGCGCGCTTCCACCGCACCTGCCCTGGCCGGCCGACCTGGGTGAAGACCCGGCCAAGGACCGCCGGGCCATGGCCACGGCCCGCCAAGGGGATGAGGTGTACGGCCTGGCCGAAGGAGCCTTGGGCTATATCGTCATTGTTTCCCGGGAGGAGGTGCCCGCGTTGCCTCGGCCGGGCAGGGTGCCGGGCAACTGACCGTGCCGGATCCTGCTACCGGAGGTCGATCTGCTGCTCCGCCTCAAAGGGAAAGCGCTTGTGCAGCAAGCGCGCCTTGGCCACTATGCTGCCCTTGGCGCCCACCTTCATGCTGCCGCTGAGCGCGCCGCTCAGCAGCATGGGCAGCAGGTTCCCGTCTTGGGAAAAATCGGTGTGCAACGGCACGCGGTAGGTGCGCGTGGTGTTTGCCGCAAGCACCACCGTGCTGTCCAGCACGGCCTTGCCCACCAGGCGGTCGTTCAGGTACAGGTCCACGTCGGGGTCGCTCAGGGAGATCTTGTACTTGTTCGGGTTGCTCACTTCGGCGAGCACGATCACCGAGAGCCCCTTGCCGTCCAGCCGGGTGAGCTGGGCGCCCTGCACGCCCAGCAGCTTCACCTCGTTGTACCGCATGCAACCGGAAAGCAGCAGCAGTACCGCGCCTGCCAGGGCCATCCGCAGGGCGGCCTTATTTGCAAAGCTCCGCATAGTGCCGGAAGAACTTGGGGATGGTGCGGATGCCGGCCATGTAGTTGAACACGCCGTAGTGCTCATTGGGGCTGTGGATGTTGTCGCTGTCCAGCCCGAAGCCGAACAGGATGGTCTTCAGGCCGAGCACTTTCTCGAACAAGGCTACGATGGGGATGCTGCCGCCGCCCCGGGTGGGGATGGGCTTCCTGCCGAAGGTTTCCCCCATGGCCTTGCTGGCAGCCCGGTATGCGGCACTGTCGGTGGGCGTTACGGCCGCTTCGCCGCCGTGGTGGGGCATCACCTTTACCGATACGTACGGCGGGGCGATCTTCTTGAAATGGTCCACGAACAGTTGCGTGATGGCATCGCTCTTCTGGTCGGGCACCAAGCGCATGCTGATCTTGGCGCTGGCCTTGGAGGGCAGCACGGTCTTGGCGCCCTCGCCGATGTATCCGCCCCAGATCCCGTTCACATCAAGCGTGGGGCGGATGCTGGCGCGCTCCGGCGCGGTGTAGCCCTTTTCCCCCGCCAGGGCCTTCACGCCGAGGTCCTTCATGTACGCGGCCTCATCGAAGGGGGCTTCGGCCAGTGCTGCGCGTTCCGCGGTGCTTAGTTCGCGCACGGCAGCGTAAAAGCCGGGAATGGCGATGCGCCCATCGGCATCGTGCAGGCTGGCGATCAGCCTGCACAGTACGTTCACGGGGTTGGCCACGGCGCCGCCATATACGCCGCTGTGCAGGTCGCGGTCGGGGCCGGTCACTTCCACTTCCAGATAGCTAAGGCCGCGCAGCCCCGTGTTGATGCTGGGCACGTCGTTGGCGATCATGGCCGTGTCGCTGATCAGCACCACGTCGGCGGCCAACCGCTGCCGGTTTGCGCGCACGAAGGCGCCGAGGTTGGTGGAGCCCACTTCTTCCTCGCCCTCGATCATCATCTTCACGTTGCACGGCAGGTTGCCCGTGCGCACCATGGCTTCCACGGCTTTTACGTGCATGTAGAACTGCCCCTTGTCGTCCGCGCTGCCGCGGGCATAGATCAGCCCGTCCTTCACCACGGGGTCGAAGGGCGGGCTGTCCCACAATTCCAGGGGGTCGGGGGGCTGCACGTCGTAGTGGCCGTACACCAGTACCGTGGGCTTGGCCGGGTCCACCAGCTTTTCGCCGTATACGATGGGGTGGCCCGCCGTGGGGCACACTTCCACGTTGTCCAGACCCGCCTCGCGCATGCGCTGGCCCACGGCCTCGGCACAGCGGGCCACGTCCGCCTTGTACTTGGGGTCCGCGCTTACGCTTGGAATGCGCAACAGGTCCAACAGTTCGCTCAGGAAGCGCTCTTTTCCGGCCTCAATGTGCTCGTCCACGGATGCCATGGGCTTGAAGGGTTCTAAGGATCGGCCAAAGATAGGTGCGCCCCTTTGCCGCTCCTGTGGCAGGTTTGCAGGGGGCAGGCAACCTCGCGCGGGGTTTCCCGGTCTATTCCGCAACATCCTGTATCTTGCCTTCCCTACATCCATGAAATTCCGCCTCGTCCTCTGCCTGTCCTTGTTGTTGTCCGTGGGCGGCCTGCATGCGCAGTTGAACGTGACCGTCAGTCAAAACCCTGCACAGTTGGTGCAGAACGTGCTGCTGGGCGGCGGAATTACCGTGTCCAACGTGAAGTTCAACGGCGTGGTGGTGAATACGCCCCAGCAGGGTTCCGGCGCCTTTACCAACGGGGCCACCACCAACTTGGGTCTGGATGCAGGCATCATCCTCTCGTCCGGCCTGGCCACTTCCATACCCGGGCCTGCTTCCGACTTCGGCAGCGATGCCCTCGGCACCGGTTCCGATCCCGACCTGGTGGCCATTACCACTGCGGGAAATACCATCGAGGACAAGTCGGTGCTGGAGTTCGATTTCATCCCCAACGGTGATTCGGTGAAGTTCAACTACGTCTTCGGGTCGGAGGAGTACCCCGACTTCAACTGCAGTGCGATGTACAATGACGTGTTCGGGTTTTTCCTCAGCGGCCCCGGCATCAGCGGGCCGTTCACCAACAACGCCAAAAACATCGCACTGGTGCCGGGCACCAATCTGCCGGTGAGCATCGCCAACATCCATGGCTCGGACGGCTTCGGCTGCCAGGCGGCCAACGCGCAGTTCTACGTCAACAATGCCAATGGCACCACCATCACCCTCAATGGCTTCACCACCGTGCTGCGCGCCGAGGCGGCGGTGACCTGCGGGCTGCAGTACCACATCAAGCTCGCCATCGGCGATGCCGGCGACCAGATCTACAACTCGGCGGTGTTCCTGCAGGCGGGCAGCTTTGCCAGCTCCGGCCAGGTGGTGCCCTCGCTTAACGCATACGGTGGCGGCCTGGCCATGAACGACAGCACCCTGTATGAAGGCTGCGGCACCGTACCCTTCAGCTTCATCCGCACCGGCGATACCAGCAACGTGGACACCATCCACCTGGTGATCGGCGGCACCGCCACCCCCGGTGTGGATTACTACCCGCCATTCCCAACGCAGATCATCTACCAGCCCGGAGACACCATTTTCAACTTCCCGCTTACCGTGCCCTACGACGCGGACGGTCCGGAAACGGTCACCATCCACATCAGCCAGAACATCGTGTGCAGCGGCATGCAGGTGGCCAACGACTACATCTTCCACATCGACCAGTACCCGGACCTGCAGGTGGCCGCCACCGACATCAACGGCCAATGCGGGCAATCCTACCAGATCGGGCCGCAGGTGGCCGGGGGCGTGGGCTTGTACCACTACCAATGGAGCACGGGCGAAACCACGGCCACCATTTCCGTGGGCGTGGACACCACCACCACGTTCTATTTCACGGTCAGCGATACGTGCAGCGTGCCTTCCGTGCAGGACAGCATCACCATCTTCATTCCCGCCTACGCCCCCATGGAGGTAACGGCCAGCCCGGACATTGCCATCCCCTGCTTGGGCAATGCCGACATCAGTGCCATTGCCACGGTGGGGGGGAACGGCACCTATAGTTACGCATGGACCCAAGGCGGTGCTGCGGTGGGCAACAGCGCCACGCTCAACGTGCCTGCCAGCGCGCCCAAGTGGTATGTGGTCACTGCCACCGACGGGTGCATGCACACGGCCACCGATTCGGTGCTGGTGAGCACCGAACCCCTGCCCAATATCGCCATCCTGTCCTGGGACACCACAGTGTTCTGCACCGGGGATACCGTGGCCTTGTTCCCGCGCGCCGTTACCGGGGGCAATGGCGTGTACGCCTACACATGGAGCAATGCCTCGGGCCAGGTGCTGGGCACGGCGGACACCCTCCGCGTGGGGGTGCCCACGGATGCCTCCTATGTGCTGCACGTGCAGGACCAGTGCGGCTATTCGGCGGACAGCACCTTCATCACGCGCTGGCCCCGCTACCAGCCCTTCCGCATCGGCATTACGCCCGACAGCACCATCTGCGCCGGGGATTCCATCCTGCTTTGGGCACGCATCACCGGTGGCTCCGGCGTACACACCATCGACTGGGAAGGCTGGGCCTGGAGCGACCCCAAGATGATGTATGGCGGCGACCAGGACGCCACCTTCACCGTGGACGTGATCGACCAGTGCGGCGAGTTCATCAGCGCCACCACGCACGTTACCGTGCAACACCCTTGGGCAAAGGTGCTCATCGCCAACAAGGGGCAGGACGACTGGCTGTTCCAGGCCGCCACCGAGCCGCCGTCCGTACCGGTGATCATCTGGGACCTGGGCGACGGAACCCGCGTGAAGCAGGATTCCATCACGCACAGCTATTTCGACCTGGAGGACCATTGGGTGTACCTGTACACCGTGAGCCTGGAAGGATGCAAGGCCATGGACAGCCTGCTGATCATTCCGCCGGCCACCCTCTTTTTCCCCAATGCCTTCACGCCCGACGGCGATGGCGTGAACGATACCTTCGGTCCGGTCTTCTCCTCGGTGAATGAGTTCAACCTCGTTATTTTCGACCGCTGGGGGCACCTGGTTTTTGAAACCGACGACATCCACAAGCACTGGGACGGCAAGGTGAAGGGCGGAACCGATGCGGAAACCGGCGTCTACGTGTACAAATACCGCGCGAAGGGCCATTACTTTGAAGCCAATGAACAGTACGGCCACGTTACCTTGCTCCGCGGATCTACCGGTAAGTAACCTCCTACCCCTCAGCATGACCAGGAATATTGCCTTTGCAATTGCCATTGCCACTGCCGCGCCAGCCATGGCCCAGCTGAACGTGAGCGTGGCGATGAACCCCCAGCAGTTGGTGGAAAATGTGCTTCTCGGCGGCGGCGTTACGGCCACCAACGTGACCTACAACGGGGCCGTGGTAACCGCGCCGCAGGCCGGTTCGGGGTCCTTCACCAACGGGAACACCACAAACCTCGGCTTGGATGCGGGGATCATCCTGTCCTCGGGGTTGGCAAGCAACATACCCGGCCCTGCCTCTTATTTCGGCAGCGATGTGCTCGGCACCGGCTCCGACCCGGACCTGGTGGCAATTACCACGCCGGGCAACACAATTCAGGATAAATCGGTGCTGGAGTTCGATTTCGTGCCCAACGGGGATTCGCTCAAGTTCAGCTACGTCTTCGGCTCGGAGGAGTACCCTTCGTTCAATTGCTCCGCCAACTTCAACGATGTCTTCGGCTTCTTCCTCAGCGGCCCCGGCATCAATGGGCCGTACACCAACAACGCCATCAATATCGCCCTGGTGCCGGGCACCACACTGCCCGTAAGCATTGCCAATATCCACGGGGCGGACGGCTTCGGATGCCCCGCCGCCAATGCCCAGTACTATGTCAACAACGCCAACGGCACCACCATTTCGCTGAACGGATTCACTACCGTGCTGCGCGCCGAGGCGGCCGTAACCTGCGGCCAGACCTACCACATCAAGCTGGCCATCGGCGATGCGGGTGACGAGGCGTACAATTCGGCCGTGTTCCTCCAAGCGGGCAGTTTCGCTTCCAACGTGCTGCCGCCGGTGACCGCCGCCACCTTTTACGGCGATGCCACCACTGCCGAGGGATGCATGGGCGGCCACTTTACCATCTTCCGCCCGCCGGGAACCGACAGCACCTACACCATCGGCTATTTTATGACCGGTACCGCCACCCCGGGCGTGGATTACACCATGCCGCCCAGCCCCGCCGTGATCCCTGCCGGGCAGGATTCAGTACTCATCCCCTTTGCGGCCATCGCGGACGACCAGGCGGAGGGCATCGAAACGGCCATCATGAACGTGTTCCTTGTCAATCAATGCGGGGATACGCTGGTCCACTCGGCCATGATCGCCATCATCGATTACCAGCCCATGGAGATCCACACCGAAACCTCCTTCCTGTTGCAGTGTGACCATGATTCCATTCCGCTGTCGGCAACCGTTTCGGGCGGCTTCGGCCCCGTGTCATTGGCCTGGGGCGATACACTGCACACCGGACAGGTGTATGTGCCCGGCATGGCCAACGGCACCTATACCATCACCGCGAGGGATGCGTGCCCAAGGGAGGTGGTAGCAACCATTGCCGTGGATGCAGGGTGCCAAGTGATCATCCCCAATGTGATCACGCCCAACGGCGACGGCCTCAACGACAAGTTCGTGGTGAAGGGCATAGAGGGCCGCGACAACCATGTGCAGCTCTGGGACCGCTGGGGCAAGGAGGTGCTCAATACGAGCAACTACCAGAACAACTTCAATGCAAAGGGCCTGCACGATGGCGTGTACTTCTACATGATCCGCGTGCTGGAAAAGGAGTACCACGGCAACCTGCAGATATTGGGCAGCAAGTAGGCATGTTGCCCTTGGGGCCGAGCAGGCCTTGGAGGGGTCGATGGCCCGGCTTTCCGGTCAGGGCGCGATCAGGGACCGGCCCGTCATCTCCGCAGGCTGGGGAAGGCCAAGCAGGTCCAGGATGGTGGGGGCCACGTCCGCCAAAATACCGTCATGCACCCGCACCTGGCGGGTGGTGAGCACGAAGGCCGGCACGGGGTTCAGCGAGTGGGCGGTGTTGGGCGAACCGTCAGGGTTCGCGGCTTTGTCCGCATTGCCGTGGTCGGCAATGATGATGAACGACCAGCCCCGTGCCAGCCCGGCTTCCACCACCTCCCTGGTGCAGGCATCGGTGGTTTCCACGGCCTTTACGATCGCGGGGAACACGCCCGTGTGGCCCACCATGTCGGGATTGGCGAAGTTGAGCACCATCAGTTGCAGGTCGCCCTTCATGATCTCCTCCACTGCGGCCTGGGCCACGGCGGGTGCGCTCATCTCCGGCTGCAGGTCGTAGGTGGCCACCTTGGGCGAAGGCACCAGGCATCGCCGTTCCCCCGGAAAGGGTGCTTCGCGCCCGCCGTTGAAGAAGAAGGTGACGTGCGGGTATTTTTCGGTCTCCGCCAACCGCACTTGCGCCATGCCGGCCTTGGAAACCACTTCGCCCAGCGTCATGGTGAGGTCTTCCTTGCCGAAGAGCACCTGCACATGCTTGAAGCTGTGGTCGTAGGGGGTCATGGTGACGTAATGCAGGTCCAGCGGGGTCATCCCCTGGTCGGGGAAAGCCTGTTGGCACAAGGCCATGGTGATCTCCCGGCACCGGTCCGTGCGGAAGTTGTAGCAGATCACCACGTCGCCGGGGTGGATCCGGGTGATGGGCCGCTGGTCGGTCCCCGTGATCACGCACGGCTCAATGAACTCATCGGTGACGCCCTTGGCATAGCTGGCCTCAATGGCCCACGCGGCACTGGGGGCCTGCTGGCCGATGCCGTGTACCAGGGCATCGTATGCCTTCTTGATGCGCTCCCAGCGCTTGTCGCGGTCCATGGCGTAGTAGCGCCCGCTTACCGAGGCCACGCGCGCGGCCGTGCCCGCAACGGCGTGCTCCAGGTCGCGCATAAAGCCCAGGCCGCTCTTGGGGTCCGTGTCGCGCCCGTCCGTGAAAGCATGGATGAAGACCTCCTTCAACCCGGCCTTTTCCGCCTCCTTGCACAAGGCCACAAGATGCTCGCTGGAGGCATGCACGCCGCCATTGCCCAGCAGGCCGATGAAGTGCAGGCGCTTTCCGGGCATGGCCGCGGCGCGGAACGCCTCTTGAAGCACGGGATTGCGGCCCAGGGACCCGTCGGCGATGGCCCGGCCAATGCGCACCAGGTCCTGGAACACCACGCGGCCCGCACCGATGTTCAAGTGTCCTACCTCGCTGTTGCCCATTTGGCCGTGGGGCAGGCCCACGTTTTCACCGTCCGTGCGCAGGCGTGCGTGCGGGGCGCTTTCCCACAGGTGCGTGATGAAAGGCGTGTGCGCCTGCGCAATGGCATCGGTCTTGTCTCCTGCGCCGATCCCCCATCCGTCGAGGATGATCAGCGCTGCCTTGTTCGGGGTCATTTCAGTAAGGGGAATGATGCGGTGAAGGTAGATCCCTGCGGAATGGCACGGCGGTACTGTACGGTGCCGCCAAGGTCTTCCAGCTGCCGGCGCACAATGAACAGCCCCAGGCCGGTGCCCTTGGTATGGCGCGTGGCCTCGTTGCCGCCCCGGAAGAACTTGCCGAAGATGAGGTCGCGGTCACCCGGGGGGATCCCCGGGCCGTGGTCTTCCACTTGCAGGCGTACTTGCCGCTCCCGCTGGCTCAGCCGCACTTGCACCAGCGTGCCCGGCGGGGAATACTTGCAGGCGTTCTCAAGCAGGTTCACCAGCACGGACCGGAAGGATGCCGGATCCGTACGGGCCATGAGCGTTTGGGGAATGGACCCCTCCAAGCGGTGCTGGCGCCCGTAGGAGGTACGTGCTTCCGCCAGCAGGGCTTCGGTGATGGCGGCCAGGTCCAGCAGCTCCATCTGCGGGGCCGCAGCATGCTCCTCCAGGCGGCTTGCCAACAGGATCTGTTCGGTGAGCGCATGCAGCCGCTCCACGTCGGTGCGCGCGTTGTGCGCCAGTGAATCCCGCAGTGAGGGATCCAGCTGGTGCCTTTCCAGCGTTTGCAGGTGGAGCTTCAATGCGGCGATGGGCGTGCGCAGTTCGTGGCTGGCGGCCATCAGGAAATCGCGCTGCTGGCGCGCCAGCGAAAGCTCGTGCCGGAAGGTGCGGAAGGTGACCCACAGGGCCAGCAGCAGCAGGGAAAGGAACACCATCCCTTCACCCAGCACCATCAGCAGCGTGTGCCGGGGGAGCCGCACGGGCAGGTACGGTGCAATGCCCTCGGAAAGCAACTGCTGCTGCAAGGCGAAGATGTCGCGGTCCTTGCTTAAAAGCAGCCACATCCACCACGCCGATTGCAGGAAAATGTACAGGGCCAGAAATCCGAAGAGCAGCACCGGGGTGCGTGGTGCTTGGCGCGCCATGCCCCAAAGGTACTTGCGCACTGCGGGGTAGTGCGGCAAACAGGTCTTGGGCCATTGGTGGCACTGCCGGGCATGGCGGAATGCCCGCCCTGCGTAAATTGCCCCGCATTCCTCCCCATGGACCTGCAGGCAGCCAAGCAATTCATCCTGGCGCAATTGCACGCCGGCCTGCCCGATTTTCGCACCTACCACTCCTTGGAGCACACCTTGGACGTGCATGCCGCAGCAGTGCGCCTGGCGGCAGGTGAGGGCATTGCCGGCGAGGACCTTGCCCTGCTGGAGACCGCAGCGCTGTTCCATGATTCCGGGTTCCTGGTCAGGCCCAACGACCACGAAAGCGGCAGTTGCCTGATCGCCCGCGAAGCGTTGCCGCGGTTCGGCTATTCCGATGCCCAAGTGGACCGCGTCTGCGGCTTGATCATGAGCACTGTGGTGCCGCAGGCCGCGGATGATGCGTTGAGCAATGTGCTCTGCGATGCCGACCTGGATTACCTCGGCAGGGATGATTTCTTCCTCATCGGCGACCGGCTGTTCCGCGAATTGATGGCAATGGGCGCCATTGCCGACCGAAAGGAGTGGGACCGCCTCCAGGTATCATTCCTTTCCCGGCATGTGTACTACACGGCTGCCAGCCGCACGCTGCGCGAACCCCGCAAGCAGGAACACCTGGCAGAGGTGCGCCGCCGGCTCGCCGGGCAATCCTGAAGGGCTGTCGGGCCTGTTGCATCCGTGGCACGCGGTATCCTGCATTGTTCATCTGCGTCCCCCGGCAGGCACCGGGGCGTGTGCCGTGGTTCAGGCAAGTATGCGAATGCGCCGCCCAAAACGGACAAAGCCCCCGGTGTTCCGGAGGCCTTGCCTTGGTGGTGCCTCCCAGAATCGAACTGGGGACACATGGATTTTCAATCCATTGCTCTACCAGCTGAGCTAAGGCACCAATATGTTCCTGCCCATCTTTGCCGGCCAAAGCCCGCTCGAAGGGGCGGCAAATATAGCGGGATCGGCCAATGATCGGACAAGGACCGGCGGAACTGGTGCTGGATGTGGGAAACTCCCGCATGAAGATGGCCCTGTTCCGCAATGGGCGGGCCGTGGCACATGCCGCGGCCTTGGCCGGCGATCGCCATGCCATGGAGCGGTTCGTGGGCAACAACGCCATCCATCGCATTACGCTGGGGTCCGTGGCCGCCCCGGATCCCTCTTTCACCGCGTTCCTGCGCGCCTCCGCCCCGCTCACGGAGATCACCGGAGCTTCCCCCTCACCCGTGCGCAGCCTGTATGCCACGCCAGCCACGTTCGGCGTGGACCGCCTGGCGAACGTGGCAGGGGCCGCCGCCTTCCTGCCCGCAAGGGCTGTGCTTGCCATAGACCTGGGCACATGCGCCACCTACGACCTGGTGGATGAACTGGCCGTACACCACGGCGGCATCATCTCCCCGGGCCTGCGGATGCGCGCCAAGGCCATGCACGCCTACAGTGCCCGCCTGCCCTTGGTGGAACCTTCCGCCCCAACTCCATTGCCGGGAACCGATACCGCCGAATGCCTCGCCGCCGGAACCCTCCACGGACTGCTGATGGAGGTGCGCGGCTTCATTGCACACTTCAGGCGGCAGCACCGCGGATTGGCCGTGGTGCTCACCGGCGGCGATGCGCTCCTTGCCGCCAGGGAGCTTAAAAGCGGCATCTTTGTCCACCCTTTGCTCACCCTGATCGGGCTACATGCACTTTCCCACTTCCACACGGCCCCTGGCCCTGCTCCTCACCCTTGAACTTGCGGCAGGGGCTGCACAGGCGCAGGCCACAGGCGGTTCGCCCTACAGCGCATACGGCCTAGGCGACCTGGTGACCACCGGCCAAGCCACGCAGGCCATGGCCGCCGGCACGGGGCTGGGCATGGCGGAGCCCTATAGCGTAACGCCCGGAAATCCCGCTGGATACACCGCCCTGGCCAGGCCCGTGTTCGAGGGCGCGGCCGTCTTCAATGCCACCCGCAGCCGGTCGGCGGAGGCCAGCAGCAAGGAACGCGACCTCCGCTTCATGGGCTTTACCTTGGGCGTGCCCTTCGCGGGGGGCAAGTGGGGCCTGGCCCTGGGTTTGCTCCCCTACAGCAATGTGGGCTACAGCGCCACCCGCAATGCCGTGGCGGACACCATCCCCGTGCAATACCAGTACACCGGCAGCGGCGGCCTTAGCCGGGCCTTCTTCGGCCTGGGCCGAACCCTCTTCCAGCAACGGCCGGATTCCCTTGGCAATGCAGGCCAGCGCATTAGCCTCGGAGCCGATTTCAACTTCATCTTCGGCAATATCGCCGAAACCCGCGATGCCACTTATAACAAGGACGACGGGTACAACAACATCAGGGCCTTCTCCTCCCTGTTCCTCACCGCGCCTGCCGCCGATGCAAGCCTGGTTTGGCAGGGCGACCTCACCAAGCGCACCAAGCGCGACCAGGACAATTGGCGGTGGACCGCCGGCATTTCAATGGCACTGCCCGTCAACTTCAAGGCCGCCTATACCAATTTGACCACCTCCTACGTGGTGCAGAACGGGGTTGAAACCGTGCGGGACACCATAGCCTACCTCCACGAGTCCAACGGGCGCCTCACTACGCCGGTGCGCATGGGCCTCGCCGCAGGCGTGCAGAATGCCCAATGGGGCTTCACCGTGGAGCGCAAGCAGCAGGATTGGAGCAACACCGGCGTGAACGTGGCCGGTTATGCCTGGGCGGCCAACATGGGCAATGCCGCCACATGGGCGGCTGCGGCCCGCTACCGGCCCGGCGGCGAAGGCGGGATCCTGCACCGCATGGTGTACCGCCTGGGGTTCAGCATGGGCAATGCCCCGCAGCAGGTAAGGGGGAACACCTTGAACGAAACCATGGTGACCGGGGGCGTTTCCATTCCACTGAACACCATGCAGACCAACAGCTGGCTCCATATCGGCGGATCCTTCAGGCAGCGCGGAACCACCGCCGACGGCCTGATCGCCGAGCAGCGCACCGCCCTGTGGATCGGGCTGGCCATCACCCCATGGCGGGGCGAGCGCTGGTTCACCCCCTCCAGGATCCAATGACCGTGCGCTGCGGGGTGGCATTGCTTGCGGCCGCATGCCTGGCCGGCGCCTGCAAGAACGACCTGGACCGCGTGGCCGCCATGGATGTGGTGGACAATGGACCGGAACGCATCACCACCCAGGCGGAATACACCTATTCGGACAGCGGCCTGGTGCGCAACAGGGTGCGCGCGGGCACCGTGCTTGAATTCGGCGGCCAGAAACCGCATACCGAGCTGAGGGACGGGGTGGAGCTCACCTTCTTCGGCCCCGACGGACGCGCGGGAAGCCGGCTCACCGCAAGGCGCGGGGAGATGGAACCCGGCGCCCACCGCATGTCCGTGATGGACCACGTGGTGTTCGTAAACCTGCAGGGGGAACGATTGGAGACCGAAATGCTCTCCTGGAGCCAGGACAGCAACAAGGTATTTACGGACAGGCCCGTGAAGATCACCCGCTCCACCGACATCATCTACGGGCAAGGGTTGGATGCAGCAGAGGATTTCAGCCGCTACACCGTGCGCCGGGTCACCGGCATGCTGGACATCGACAGGAGCGATACCTTGGCACCGGCCAATACGGGCCGATGATGGAACGGATCGCGCGATTCATGGAATTCTTCTGGCTCGCCATGGGCCTGCTTACAGCAGCCTGGGCGGTGTATGTGCTGGCGGCAAGGGGATGGGAAGCGGGCAGGTCCTGGCTCCTCTTTCCGGCCGTATGCACGGCCATGTGGGGCTACCGCCGGTTCACACGCCGCAAAATGGCCCAATGGGCACAATGGCAGCGCATCGATAAGGAAGACGATGGGAAGTGACCGGGAAGAACGCATCCTGGCAAATGCACCACCACGATGACGCCTGCCGATTGGGTCCTGCTGGTTGCCGCCGTGCTTACCTCCGCCTTGTGCTCCGGCCTGGAGATCGCGCTGCTTAGCAGCAACAAGCTCTATATCGAACTGCAGCGCAAGCAGGGCGCCATCTGGGCCCGCCTGGTGGCTTCGCTCATGAAACGGCCCGCCCGCGTCATTAGCGCATTGCTGGTGGGAAACACCATCGCCCTGGTGATGTACGGCATTGTGATGGCACGCTTGCTGGAACCCCCGCTGCACCGCCTGTATCCCCACGAGGGCTTCGTGCTGGTGATGCAGACCGTGCTGAGCACGCTGGTGATCCTCGTGCTGGGCGAATTCCTGCCCAAGGCCCTTTTTCGCATCGACCCGAACGGGGTGCTTAGCGCCTTCGCCGTCCCGCTGGCTGCCGTGTATGCCGTGCTTTGGCTGCCCACCGTGCTGCTTACCACTACCAGCGAAGGCGCCCTGCGGCTGTTCGGTGTAAAGCCCAACATGGGGCGGGCGGGCTTCGGCAGGATCGACCTGGACGCCTTCCTGAAGGAGGTGAGCGACGCGGCCACGCCGGAAAAACAGGTGGAGGCCGAGGTGGAGTATTTCCGCAATACGCTCGAATTGAGCAGCACCAAAGTGCGCGATGTTATGGTGCCCCGCGCAGAGATCGAAGCAATAGATGTGGAGGAACCCATCGCCGAGCTGGCCAAGTATTTCCATGCCACGGGCCTCACCAAACTGTTGGTGTACAAGGATGGCATCGACAACGTGATCGGCTATGTGCACAGCTATGAGATGTTCAAGCGGCCGCGCACCATCCGCTCCATCCTGCGGTCGGTGAACTTCATTCCGGGCACCATGCCCGCCGATGAGGTGCTGCGCCAGTTCACCAAGCAGCGCACCCACATCGCAGTGGTAGTGGATGAGTTCGGCGGAACTGCAGGCATGCTCACCATCGAGGATGTGGTGGAAACCATCGTGGGCGACATCGAGGATGAGCATGATGACGAGGATTCCGTGGAGGAACGCCTCGGACCGGCGGAATTCCTCTTCAGCGGCCGGGTGGAAGTGGAGCATTTGGCGGCGGAGTTCCGCCTGAACCTGCCCCAAAGCGAGGAATATGACACGCTGGCCGGATACCTTATGCACCGCACCGGCACCGTGCCCGAAGCGGGTGAAGTCGTGGAGGATGGCGCGTTCCGCTTCACCGTGGCCCAAGTTTCGCACGGCCGCATCGACCTGGTGAACGTGCTGGTGAAGGACCAGGAGCAGGGGTTTGTGAAGGGTACGCCGCCAGCCATGCCGCAGGCCTGAGCGCAGTCTCCACGGAGGTGCCGGATGAAGGTCCAGGGGCAGGTGCCGGGCCCCAAGTGCAATGAATTGCCATTGCCGTTCCGGTGCAACACCTACTTTTACCCGCGATCATTGAAGAACGATCCATGAAAATCAGGGAAAGCCTTTTCACCGGGAAGCACATCGTCCCCTTGTTCGTTGTTGCCGTTGCCACCATGGGATGCGGGGGCAAGGCTGGTTCCGGCAGTTCCGTCGGCAACATTGAGGATGCCGCGCAGCGCGTCATTGACCTGAATGCGAACCCGCCGCAGCTCCATCTGGTGGAACCTGGCGTGTCGGCGAAGGCTGCAACACAGGCCGGTGCTGCCAAAGGGACCAACACTGTACCTGCCGGGGCGGCAGGGCAAGCCGATGCTGCCGCCATTGGCGGCACGGCGGACCATTATGATGCCTTGGGCAAACTTGACCCCAACGGCAGCTATGACCGCAGCGGGTCGTTGCTGCCCGGGGTGGTCCTTACCCCTGTGCAGGAGCGCACCGATGCCATGGCGCGCATGAACGGCATAAAGGCCACGCTGATGGCTGAACTGGACCAGGTGCGCGCCCGGCTGAAGGCCGGCAAGCAGGCCAAGGAGGCCGCTGATTCCGACAAGCAGCGCGCGGCTGAACTGGGCCAGGGCTTGGAGCGCGTGAACCGCACCCTGAAGGCCATGGGCGGCGCCACCGATGCCACTTGGGCCCAAATGCGCGAAGCCCAGCTGAAGGAAGTGGGCGAGGTGCGTGACTGGTGGAACAAGTACATGGCGGGCCGCAACGCCGAAGCCAAGCAGTAGGCTCATTTATTCCTTACCGCACCAAGGGCCGCACCGTACAGGGCGGCCCTTGTAATGACATGCCCTCCCGTCATTGCGAGGACCTGTGCGCCTAACAGGTCCGAAGCAATCTCTCGTTTCGGGGGTTCTCCCGGGGAAGGTGAATCAAAGATTGCTTCGGCCCAGGGCGGCCTCGCAATGACGTACACACCCCGTCATTGCGAGGACCTGTGCACCTGACAGGTCCGAAGCAATCTCTCATTTCAGGGGTTCTCCCGGGGAAGGCGAATCAAAGATTGCTTCGGCCTAGAGCGGCCTCGCAATGACGTGGTGGCTTCGGCCCAAAGCGGCCTCGCAACGACGCACAGATCCCGTCATTGCGAGGACCGGTGCTTTTGACCGGTCCGAAGCAATCTCTTATTCCAAGGAGTTCCCGGGAAGGTGAATCAAAGATTGCTTCGGCCCAGGGCGGCCTCGCAATGGAGGACCGCTGTGGTGAGCCCGTCGAACCACAGGGGAATCCCGCGTTGAATCAAAGATTGCTTCGGCCCAAGGCGGCCTCGCAATGACGTGGTGGGGCCCTGACCCCGCAATGACGTGGTGACGGACAACGCACAAAGGGCCGCCCCTTTCGGAGCGGCCCTTCGGCTCGGAAGAGAAAAGCAAAGTCTACTTGTTCACCACCATGCGCTCGGTCCAGGTGCGGTCACCGGCGGTGATCTGCAGCAGGTAGGTGCCGTTGGCGGCACCGTCAAGGTCCAGGATGGAGTTCAGCGCGCCGTTGGCCACGGGAAGTTGGGTGCCCAGGGCCATGCGGCCGGTGAGGTCCAGCAGGCGCACGGTGGCTGTGGTGATCTGCTCGTCGATGCCGTGTACCGCCACGTTCAGCTGTTGCCCATCGTTGGGGTTGGGCCAGAGCATGGCTTCAGGTGCCCCACTGGCCGGCACAAGGCGTTCATGCAGCCCGGGGTTGTTGTTGATGGTGATGATGCAGGTGCTGGCGCAGAATCCGCTGTACAGGCCGTTCACCTTCACATTGAGCTGCACGTGGTAGGTGAAGCCGTCCATCAAGGGCTTCGGAACCCACTTCAGCTGCAGGATGTAGGTGTTGCGGGTGATCACGGTATCATAACCTTCATCGAGGTTGTAGATGTGGAACTGGTACTCCGTGGCACCCGTCACCGGCGTAGCATAGATGAAGCTGTTGTTGGTGCCGAAGGTGCGCTCCTCGCCGCAAGAGTGCCCGTAGAGCGGTGCGGGGATCAGTGCCGAGCAGAGCACGGTTTCTGCAATGCCCAAGCCCACCTCGCAGCCCGCGCCCCAGTGGGCGCTGGCCAAGGGACCGTCCTTGTCGCTGCGCACGCGCACGAAGTACTTCACGCCGGGCGTCAGCGGGTCGGTCACCATGTCCCAGAACTGTACGTAGTTCGTGGTCTTCGTTACGCGGCGGGTGAAGCCTGCGTCGGGGTCGGTGAACTCGAACTCGTACTGGGTGGCGCCGGTGACCTTGTTGCAGAAGATCTTGTTGCCGAGCGCGTAGTTGAACACGCCGCAGCGGGCGGTCTCAATGTTGGCGGAGCCCAGGGGCAGGCAGAAGGAATGGCTCAAGTATCCCGAAGTGAGTGGTGGGCTGCTTGGGGAGTTGGTGCCATTGTTGAATTCGTCCCGCAAGATCAGTGCGCCGGTCGTGGTGCGCAGTTCCCAGGAGCCACCTGTGATGCCGTCACCAAATGCATCCGTGAGGCGGAAGCCGTAGCAGGCTGGTCCTGCATCATGATCTTCCATGCATACCTCACGGATCACGGTGGAATTATTGTCGCTTGCGGTAAGGGATCCAAGGATGATGGTGTTTTGGGCATCATCGGTGAATTCCCAGCCGATCTGGTCCGCGTGGTCGTCCGTGGTGATCTTCATCACCACCTTGTTGCCGTTGCACGTGCCCGTGCAAGTGCAGTTGTTGTCGTAGGCATCGCCAACGGTGTTGGGGTCGCCGTCATCACATGCATCCCCATGGTTCACGCCCAGGAGCGGGCAATCATCACCAAGCAGTTGGACCAACCTGTTCTTGGCCGTTCCATTGAACAGGGTGAAGGATCCCCCTGCCAGCACCTTGCCGTTCGGGCGGGCGGCAATGGCCCAACCTTCCCCGTTGTTCATGCCGGCTCCCGGGTTGAAGCCGATGTCCAGTGACCCATCGGCGTTCAGGCGCGCGATCCGGTTGCGCGCGGTGCCGTTCACGGAGGTGAATGCGCCAGTTACCAGCACTTTGCCACCGCCGTGCAGGGCTATGCGGCGGCCAATGGCACCGCTGAGGGCATAAAGGCCGGTACCGGGGTTGAAGGATGCATCGTTGCTGCCATTCGTGTTCATGCGTGCAATGCGGTTTCGGGTAATGGAGTTGCATAGTGTGAACTCGCCGGCAATGATGGCCTTGCCGTCTGCCTGCAATGCAATGGCCCATACCGTATTGTTGAAGCCTGTGCCGGGTGTGAAGCTTCCGTCGAGCGATCCATTGGCGTTCAGCCTTGCAATGCGGTTGATGGAGGTTCCGTTGACACTGGTGAACAAGCCTCCGACCAGCACCTTGCCGTCGCTTTGCAGGGCCATGGCATAGATGATGTTGTTGGCACCGGTGCCGGGACTAAAGCCGGTGTCCAGCGTGCCGTCGGCATTTAGCCGTGCAATGCGGTTGCGGTTTGTGCCATTGTACGTGCTGAAGGCACCGGCGATCAGGATCTTGCCATCGGGCTGAACTGAAATGGCATTCACTGTAGAGTTGGCGCCCACGCTGGAGTTGAAGGTCATGTCGAGTGATCCATCCGTGTTCAGGCGTGCGATGTACCCGCGGGTTGTGCCATTGTAAGAGGTGAAGGCCCCCCCGAGCAGCACTTTGCCGTCGGCTTGCAGAGCGAGGCAGGTGGCCGTGGCGTTCGCACCGCTTCCTGAATTGAAGGTCGCGTCCAGCGTTCCGTTGGGTTGCACGCGGAACACGGTGGCGGCGCCTGTTCCATTGTACGTGGCATGCACCCCGGCCACGACCACGTTGCCGTCCGGTTGCACGGCAAAGGCGCGCACCGTGTTATCAGCCCCGGAGCCGATATTGAATCCCGGGTCCACGGAACCGGTTTGTGCGGAAAGCGGGCCATGCAGCGCCATGGCCAAAAGCAGAAGGGGAATGTTGCGTTTCATCGGGCAGGTAGGTTTTTGGTTTGTTGAGAATGGCCGATTGTGTTTGCAAACCAGCGATTAGTTACAGGCAACGACAATACCGGGAAATGGGTATTTATCGCGAAATACACTGCGGGATGCACCGTAGGAGCTGGACATCAGCATCTTCGTATTGGCGCCATCATGGCCCCGCACAGCGGACCTTGATGGAATCTGCCACCGTCCCGTCATTGCGAGTACCTGTGCGCCTAACGGGTCCGAAGCAATCTCTCGTTTCAGGAGTTCCCGGGAAGGCGAATCAAAGATTGCTTCGGCCCAGGGCGGCCTCGCAATGACGTGGTGGCTTCGGCCCAAAGCGGCCTCGCAATGATGTTGTGAATAGTTCCCTCAAGGTCTCCCGAAGGGGACCTTGCAGGCGTGGCACGCTGCGTCAAGGTCCGCTGCGCGCGAGTTCCCTCAAGGTCTCCCGAAGGGGACCTTGCAGGTATGACATTCTGCGTCAAGGTCCGCTGCGCGAGACCTTGATGGGACCCTGACCTCGCAATGACGCACAGATCCCGTCATTGCGAGGACCTGTGCACCAAACGGGTCCGAAGCAATCCCTCATTCCAGGAGTTCCCGGGAAGGCGAATCAAAGATTGCTTCGGCCCAAAGCGGCCTCGCAATGACGTGGTGGGGACCCCTGACCTCGCAATGACGTGGTGACGGACAACGCACAAAGGGCCGCCCCATTCGGAGCGGCCCTTTGGCTCGGAAGAGAAAAACAAAGACTACTTGTTCACCACCACGCGCTCGGTCCAGGTGCGGTTGCCGGCGGTGATCTGCAGCAGGTAGGTGCCGTTGGCGGCGCCGTTCAGCTCCAGGATGGAGTTCAGCGATCCGTTGGCCACGGGCAGCTGGGTGCCCAGGGCTATGCGGCCGGTGAGGTCCAGCAGGCGCACTTCGGCCGTGGTGACCTGCTCGTTGATGCCGTTCATCGCCACGTTCAGCTGTTGCCCATCGTTGGGGTTGGGCCAGAGGTTGATCTCAGGCTGCCCTTCCACCTGCACCAGGCGACCGCCCAGCACGGGGTTGTTGTTGATGGTGATGGTGCAGCTGCTGGCGCAGAAACCGCTGTACAGGCCGTTCACTTTCACGTTGACCTGCACATTGTAGAAGTGTCCGTCCACCAAGGGCTTCGGAACCCACTTCAGCTGCAGGATGTAGGTGCTGCGAGTGATCACGGTGTCGTAGCCCTCGCCGGTGTTGTAAATGCGGAACTGGTATTCTGTGGCGCCGGTTACGGGCGTGGCGTAGATGAAGCTGTTGTTTGTGTTGAACGCGCGCTCCTCGTTGCATGAGTGGCCGTAGAGCGGCGAAGGGATCAGCGCCGAGCAGAGCACGGTTTCGGCCACGCCAAGGCCCACTTCGCAGCCGGTGCCCCAATGTGCGCTGGCCAAGGGGCCGTCCTTGTCGCTGCGCACGCGCACGAAGTACTTCACGCCGGGCATCAGCGGGTCGGTCACCATGTCCCAGAACTGCACGTAGTTGTTGGTGCGCACCACTCGGCGCACGAATCCTGCATCGGGGTCGGTGAACTCGAACTCGTACTGGGTGGCGCCGGTGACCTTGTTGCAGAAGATCTTGTTGCCGAGCGCGTAGTTGAACACGCCGCAGCGGGCGGTTTCAATGTTGGCGGAGCCCAAGGGCAGGCAGAAGCTGTGTACGCTGCCGTAGGCCGCCGTGGCGGGCGGGTTGGCGGGGCTCACGCTGCCGCTGCTAAAGCTGTCCTTCAG
>JAFEAI010000089.1 GCA_018266475.1 Bacteroidota bacterium | reverse complement strand
TCGAACAAATCCGCCAGCTCCAACTTCAGCCGTTCCTTCACCTGCCCCATGTCCACCAGGCCGCCCAGCTCCTTGGCCATGCAGGTAACGCCCTTGTCGCTGATGCCGCAGGGCACGATATGGTCGAAGTAGCCCAGGTCGGTGTTCACATTGAACGCGAAGCCGTGCATGGTGACCCACCTGCTGGCCTTTACCCCGATGGCGCAGATCTTCCGGGCCTTGACCGGGTCTTCGGGATCCAGCCAAACGCCCGTGCTGCCCGCGATGCGCCCGGCCTTGATCTTCCATGCCTCAAGGGTGCCGATCACCGCCTCTTCCAGCGTGCCGATGAACCGGCGCATGTCATGAAAGTGGTGGTCGAGGTCGAAGATGGGATAGCCCACGATCTGCCCGGGGCCATGGTAGGTGATGTCGCCGCCGCGATCGATGGGGAAGAACTGCACGCCTTCCTCGCGCAATTGGTGTTCATTCCACAGCAGGTGCGCCTTGTTGCCGTTCTTGCCCAGCGTGTACACGTGCGGATGCTCGCAGAAGAGGAGGTGGTCCTGCACGGGCACCTGTTCCCCTGTAGGCAGCTTGCGGTTTGCGGCCTTGCGGTCCAGTGCCTCCTGGAACAACCGCTGTTGCAGCGCCCAAACTTCCCCATAATCGGAAAGGCCGAGATCGCGGAAATAGATCTTCTTCACCATGCAAAGTTCGGGCGCAACCCGCTGCTGACGCCTATGCGGCCCTGCGCCCTCCATGCGACGTGTTCATGCCTTGCGCCCCGTTGAAGCGGGTTTGTGCCGCTGCCGGGCCGCCGCTGCCATGCGCTGCCTCTCCCATTCGCCGTAGATCACCTCCAGCTCGGCATACCACTCCGCGCCGTAGGCCCGCGTCAGCGAATCCTTCAGAAAGCGGAACACGGGCACGCCCAGTTCCGCGCCCAGCTTGCAGGCCGGATCGCAGATCTCCCACTGGTGGTAGTTCAGCGCGTCGTGGTACTTCAGCTTGGTTACGCGGATGGGGTACAAGTGGCAGCTGATCGGCTTGTTGAAGGGGATCTTGCCATCGTGGAAGGCCTGTTCGATGCCGCATTTCCATACGCCCTTGCGGTCCTTCTTCGCAAACACGCATTCGGCAAATTCCTGCACCAACGGGGTCACCAGCTCGCCGTCCATGTCCACCACGCTGGTGCATCCCTGGTCCTGCACGGACTTTCTGCCCCGCGCCGTCATGTACGGTTCAATGGCCGCGTAGTGCTGTTCGATCAGCCTGGCCTCTTCGGGCAGCAGCGGCGCACCGCTGTCGCCGGCCTCGCAGCACGCGCCCTTGCAGGCATCCAGGTTGCATACGAAGCGTTTCTCGAAGAGCTCTTCGGAAATGAGGGTGCCGCAGTGTTCAATCATGATCTCAAACGCATGAACTCAGCCGGTGAAATGATCTTTGTTCCTTGAAACTCTCGCATGCTCAACAGGTCCTTGTCCCCGGATACCAGCAAATGAGCCTTGCCGTCCTGGCATAGTTCCAGCACTTTGTCGTCATCAGGATCGCGGCAAACACGGACGCTGGATGTCACCTGGACCCGTTCGCCTTGGACCTGGATCGTCCCCAGTAGTTCAGCAACATCGGCGGATGCGATTTGACGCCTTGCTCGTGGTCTTTCCAGCACCTCCATCAACTCCTCGATCATGGCTTCGGAATACAACACGCGAACACCTTGATCTGACAGTAACGTGTTCAGCCTCGCGAACGAACGGGTGAGCAGGTAGCTGACCCAGACGTTCGTGTCAACGACGAGCCTGAGGTTTTCTCGACGCTGCGGCATTGCGCTTCCTTGATCGGCGTGCCGCCTTGATCTCGGCCATCACCTCATCCTGTGTCAGCGGATGCTTCACCTTGGACCGGATATCGGCCATCACCTCCGCCAAGCTGCGCACCTTCTTGCGCCGCATGGTGATGATGCCCAAGCCCTGCAACTGTTCCAACAGTGCCTTGGCCTTTTTGCTTGTTACGTCCACCTCGAAGGTTTCCATGGTAGGCAAAGATACCGTTTGGTGGCTGGTGATTGGGCTGGTGATTGGAGCGCGTGCCGAACTCCCGGTGGTCCTCCCTTTACCAATCACTTACGACTGTTCACCAATTGGTGATCGGTGACTGGCGATAACCGCAGCAGGGGCCGAGCGCGGCTAATCACCAATCACCAGCCACTATTCACCTACACTGCCAAATGAACTCTTCCGCACATCTTTGCGCCTGCGGCGCTGAAGATTTCCAGAGCGCACGCCACAGCAACCATGAGCACCAACGAAGACCGCCTCAAAACCCTGATCGGCCATGCCAAGGAGTATGGCTTTGTGTTCCCCAGCAGCGAGATCTACGACGGCCTGAGCGCCACTTACGACTACGGCCCCTACGGCGTGGAGCTGAAGAACAACATCCGCCGCTACTGGTGGGAGGCCATGACCAAGCTGAACGAGAACATCGTGGGCCTGGACGCCGCCATCTTCATGCACCCGCTCACCTGGAAGGCCAGCGGCCACGTGGACGCCTTCAACGACCCTTTGATCGACAACAAGGACAGCAAGAAACGCTACCGCGCGGACGTGCTGCTGGAGGAGCACGTCGCCAAGTACGAGGACAAGATCAACAAGGAGGTGGAAAAGGGCCGCAAGAAGTTCGGCGAGGCCTTCGACGAGCTGCAGTTCCGCGCCACCAACCCCAACGTAAAGCGCAGCCAGGAGCGCATCGACGCGGTGGAAGGGCGCATGAAGGCCGCACTCGAGGCCAACGACCTGGAGGCGCTGCGCCAGCTGATCATCGACGAGGAAATCAAGTGCCCCGTCAGCGGTACCGCCAACTGGACCGAGGTGCGGCAGTTCAACCTGATGTTCGCCACCGAGCTCGGCAGCGTGAGCGGCGAAAGCAGCACCATCTACCTAAGGCCTGAGACGGCCCAAGGCATCTTCGTGAACTTCCTCAACGTGCAGAAGAGCGCGCGCATGAAGGTGCCCTTCGGCATCGCGCAGACGGGCAAGGCCTTCCGCAACGAGATCGTGGCGCGCCAGTTCGTGTTCCGCATGCGCGAGTTCGAGCAGATGGAGATGCAGTTCTTCGTGAAGCCCGGCACCGAAATGCAGTGGTATGAAAGCTGGAAGGCCAAGCGCATCGCCTGGCACAGGGCGCTCGGCATTTCGGAGGAGCACTACCGCTTCCACGACCACATCAAGCTGGCGCACTATGCCAACGCCGCCTGCGACATCGAGTTCAAGTTCCCCATGGGCTTCAAGGAGCTCGAGGGCATCCACAGCCGCACCGATTTCGACCTGGGCAACCACGAAAAGCTCAGCGGCAAGAAGCTGCGCTACTTCGATACCGAGACCAATGAGAGCTACGTGCCCTACGTGGTGGAAACCTCCATCGGGCTGGACCGCATGTTCCTGGCCGTGCTGAGCGCGGCATACGCCGAGGAGCAGATCCCCGCCAAGGAGGGATCCTCCGAGGAAGGCGGCGTACGCACCGTGCTGCGCATCCCCGCGCCGCTGGCCCCCGTGAAGGTGGCCGTGCTGCCGCTGGTAAAAAAGGACGGCTTGCCGGAGAAGGCCCGCGCCATCATCGACACGTTGAAGCTGGAGCACAAGTGCCAGTACGACGAAAAGGACAGCATCGGAAAGCGCTACCGCCGCCAGGATGCCATCGGCACGCCCTACTGCATCACCGTGGACCACGAAACGCTCAAGGACGGCTCCGTCACCATCCGCGAGCGCGACAGCATGGCCCAGCAACGGGTGCCCATCGAACACCTTGCCCGCATCGTAGGCGACATGGTGGACCTGCGGGGACTGCTGCGGCAGCTCTGAGGATACAGCGGCTCCCGGTCCCCAGCCACGGCCGCGCCAACCATGCGGCGCCGGCCTTTCCTTTGCACCATGGTCCCCATGGCGCAACTCCACCAATTGTTCCTTGCCTCCGCAGGCATCTCCACCGACACCCGGAAGCCGTTGCCCAGGGGCATCTTCTTCGCCCTCAGCGGCCCAACCTTCAACGCCAATGCCTTCGCCGCCCAGGCGCTGGAAGCCGGTTGCAGCCATGCGGTGGTCAGCGACCGGTCCGTGGCCCTGGATGACCGCTACCTTGTGGTGCCGGACACCCTGAAGGCACTTCAGGAACTTGCGCGTGAGCACCGCCGCACGTTCAAGGGACCCGTGGTGGGCATCACCGGCACCAACGGAAAAACCACCACCAAGGAACTGGTGCAAGCCGTGCTCAGTACGGAACTATCCACCTTGGCCACCGAGGGCAACCTGAACAACCACATCGGCGTGCCTCTCACCCTGCTGAAGCTGAAGCCCGAGCACCGCATCGCCATCATCGAGATGGGCGCCAGCAAACGCGGCGACATCGCCGAGCTGTGCGCCATCGCCGAGCCCACCCACGGCCTGATCACCAACATCGGAAAGGCGCACCTGGAGGGCTTTGGCAGCGTGGAAGGCGTGGTGGCCACCAAGACCGAACTGTACGCATGGCTGCGCGAGCATGGCGGCACTGTGTTCGTGAACGGAGATGATCCGCTGCTGGTGGAGAAAAGCGAAGGAATCGCAAAGCGGATCACCTACGGCACCGGCGAAGCGAACAGGCTTCATGGCGACTTCATCGACGGTCCTCCGCCCTACCTCAACTTCTATTTCAATGTGCCTTCACCGGCGGGTGTTCGCACCGTGCCCGGTTTCCCCAACGGCTGGCACTGCGAAACCAAGCTGGTGGGCACCTATAACCTGCCCAACGCGCTGGCCGCCGTGGCCATCGGCAAGTACTTCGGCATCCCGGACGACTTCATCACCGATGCCATCTGCAGCTATGAACCCGCCAACAGCCGCAGCCAGTTCAAGGACACGGGCAAGAACCAGGTGATCCTGGACGCATACAACGCCAACCCCACCAGCATGCGTGCGGCGCTCATCAACTTCGGGCACTTGAAGAGCGAGCGCCCCAAACTGGCCATTTTAGGCGACATGCTGGAGCTGGGCGCTGTGAGCCAGGCGGAGCACAAGGCCATCATTGCGCTCACGCAGCAACTGGGGCTGGAGGCCATGTTCGTGGGCCAGGAATTCATGCGGGCGGCAACCGGTGCCACGGTGCAGTGCCACGCCACTGCCGCCGATGCGCTACAGGCCCTGCAAGCAAATGCGCCTACCGGCAAATTGATCCTGATGAAAGGCTCGCGCGGGGTGAAGCTGGAGGAGGTGTTGGTAACGTTGTGAACCGGATTAGCCTACCGCAGCTTCCGTTTCGCGCAAGGGGGATGTCCGCGTTGATCCAATAGATCATTGCAGGCCTAAACAGGGAACGATATTCGATCTGCTGATTGTTCTCCCGGAACCGCGGCGCGATCACAAAGGCCACTGCCCCCTCCTTCAGCACACTTCTCTTAATCGGTGCAATCGGCGTAATCGGTGGAAAGTCTCCACTACCCCTCCTTCAGCACGCTCCTTCAAATCGGTGTAATCGGCGGAATCGGTGGAGAGTCTCCACTACCCCTCCTTCAGCACGCTCCTCCAAATCGGTGTAATCGGCGGAATCGGTGGAGAGTCTCCACTACCCCTCCTTCAG
>JAFEAI010000088.1 GCA_018266475.1 Bacteroidota bacterium | reverse complement strand
TGGGACCGCCTGCTGGGCGGAAGCGACGTGGACCAATGGGCGCGCATTTCCTTGTGGGCGTGCGGCCTGATGGCCCTGGCCGCCATTGGCGCACTGTTGTTCAGGGCCCGGGCCGCAAGGCGCATTGGCGGCATGCTGGCCGCGCTAGGCCTGCTCGCCACCGTAGTATCCTCCGCATTGGCGGCCTACCGCGTGCATGAGGTGCAGCGCAGCTCGGAAGCGATCATCCTGCAACCTTCCGTGGAAGTGCTGGGCGAGCCGCGCCAGGGTTCCACGCGCCTCTTCATGCTTCACCAGGGAACCAAGGTGGGCGTTTCGGCCATGCAAGGCGATTGGCGGGAAGTACGCCTGCCGAACGGAGCAGTAGGCTGGCTGCCCGCCACCTCGGTGATCCCGATCTGATGCCAATGGCCTTCCGGCACGCCCCACCGGGCATGCGGAAAGACTGCGGCGGCACACGCCTGGCGTGCCACCCAATTGGCGCACGCTATGCCGGCGATCCTCCCCTATTGTTGCCACAACGCCATGAGCGCACCGCTCAAGGCATGGATTCGGTGCGCACGGTGGTGCCCATGGTGCCGCCGATGGTCAGCAGCACCCGTTCGCGGTCATTGTTCGATCCGGTGTAGGACACGCGGCCGTCCATGTTCACGTCCTCGCGCTTGTAGCCCGTGACCACATTGGTGGGCACCGAGCCGCCCACCACGTTGAGGATGGCATCGCGTGCGTTCCCGCTGCCGGTATACTTCACCGTTCCGCTGCCGGTGGCATCACCCGGCCACAGGGCCAAGCGGCCATCGGTGACCATGCGCCCGCCCGTGCCGAAGGTGGGCAGGTTGTCCAAGGTAAAATCCACCAGTTCGCCGCTGCCCGCCTGCAGGTTGGTACACAGCACGCCGAGGTGGTTGCGGTGCCGTACGGAAATATGGCGCCCCGCAGCGGTGGCATTGAAGGTGATCACCTGATTGCCGTCGGGCATCACCACCGTTCCATTGCGCAGCACCAGCGCGGCACGGCGGCCTGCCACCGTGTAGCCGGGGTTGTTCTCATGCACCTGCACCAGCACCCAATCCACCACGGCGGTGGCCCCGGTGGCCTGCAGCACTGCGGCGCTGGCCGTGGCGCCGGCGTTCTCCACCGTGTAGCCCAGGCCCGAATAAGGCTCACTGGCCGGCACAAGGCCTTGTTGGCGCAGGTCATCACGCATCAGGTTCTGGCCGGGGTCCATGGCGCCACCAAGGTTCATTTTCACCTTTACCCCACCGGTAGGAACCACCAGGCTGCACTCGGGTCCTTCGTACAGGTAGATCACCTTGGAGGAATAGGCGGGCACGGAAAGGCTGCCGGACACGAAGTTTCCGTCCATGTCCTTCCAGCAGCCCGCAGGCAGGGTGAAGCTTTGGGCGGCTGCCTGGTCGTTCACCAGCAGCTTGTGGCGTTCGGCGGGGTCCAGCGGTTGGGCGTTCACGCGGGTCACCTCCACATTGTCCAGGTAG
>JAFEAI010000087.1 GCA_018266475.1 Bacteroidota bacterium | reverse complement strand
GCTGGACCCGTATCGGTGAGGGAGCTTTCATCTTTTCTCTTCGTGCCATTGTTTTCCTGTTTTGATCCGGTTGGATCCAACTCCGGAGCGGTCAATGTATTTCAGGCAAGGACAGTTGTTAGTTGTCGGTTGGCAGTTGGCAGTTGGCAGATGTCAGTCAGGTTCGGGGCTGGTAGAGGGCGTAGGTTCATCCTTCCCACACGCCTTGCATTGGCCAGCCGGAACATCCATGGCCACCGGACCAAATGCCAACAGGTGGCGGGCTGCACGACCACATGGGGATTTGCGCGGGTTCATGCCCGGTTTTCGGGCCGGTATGGCTTGATGATTCCAGCCCAAGGTCGGACCTCGATCTGCACGGGAAGCACTCCGCCCTCCGGCGTTGATCGGCATGGGTCCGTGGTTGAATTTCAGCCCTGCACCGCTACAGGTCGGCAATTCCGACAACCGGTGGAGACTTGAAAACCGGACCGGGCCAACCTCTCCTTCAGCCGTAGGGCCGTATTTTGCACCGTCATTTTGAACACCATGCCCGCCACCTTGAGCCGCTCCGCACAGGAAGAAAAACAACTCAGCCGCAATACCCTGCTGCGAGCCTGGGAACTGATGTGTACCGCCAAGGCGATGACGGACCTCTACGAGGAGAATTTCAAGTTCACCAGCAAGTACGTACACGCCACCAGCCGCGGCCATGAAGCCATCCAACTGGCGCTTGGGCTGCAACTGAAACCGCAAGACTTCGTGTCGCCGTACTACCGCGACGACAGCATCTTGCTGGGCATCGGCATGCGGCCGTACGAACTGATGCTGCAGCTGATGGCCAAACGCGACGATCCCTTCAGCGGCGGGCGCTCCTACTACTGCCACCCAAGCCTTCGCCGCGACGACATGCCGAAGATCCCGCACCAGAGCAGCGCCACCGGCATGCAGGCCATCCCCACCACGGGCGTGGCCATGGGCGTGCAGTACAAGGAGATCATGGGCATTGCGGAAGATCACGGTGCCGACAAACCCGTGGTGGTCTGCTCCATCGGCGACGCCGCCATGACCGAGGGCGAGGTGAGCGAGGCGCTGCAGATGGCCGCGCTGAAGCAACTGCCCATCCTCTTTTTGGTGCAGGACAACGAGTGGGACATCAGCGCCACGGCGGAGGAGATCCGCGCCAACGACGCCAGTTACTACGCAAGCGGCTTCAAGGGTCTCGAAGTGCGCAGCATCGACGGCACCGACTTCCCGCTGTGCTACACTACCCTGCACGAGGTGATCGCCACCATGCGCAAGGAGCGCCGGCCGTTCCTCGTACATGCCAAAGTGCCCCTGCTGAACCACCACACCAGCGGCGTGCGCATGGACTTCTACCGCAGCGCGGAGAACCTCGCCGAGCACCGCAAGCGCGACCCGCAGCCGCGCTTCTTCCAGCAGCTGCTGGAGCTTGGCATCCAGCACCAAGGCTTGAAGGAGCTGGAGAGAAAGGCCATCGCCCTGGTGAAAGCCGACTTCGAGGAAGCGCGCCAAGCAGAAGATCCACGTCCGGAAGACCTGTACACGCATGCCTTCGCACCCACGCCCATCACGGAGGAAAAAGGCGAACGCGCCCCCAAGGACAAGGAGCCCACGCCGATGGTGGATTGCGCGCTCTTCGCCATCCGCGAGCTGATGCAGGAAGACCCGCGCTGCCTGCTCTACGGGCAGGACGTGGGCACTCGCTTAGGCGGCGTGTTCCGCGAGGCCGCCACACTGGGCCGCGATTTCGGCGACCACCGCGTGTTCAACACCCCCATCCAGGAAGCCTTCATCGTGGGCAGCACCGTGGGCATGAGCGCCGCCGGGCTGAAGCCCATCGTGGAAGTGCAGTTCGCCGACTACATCTGGCCGGGCCTCAACCAGCTCTTCACCGAAGTGGCCCGCAGCTGCTACCTCAGCAACGGCAAATGGCCGGTGAGCTCCATCCTGCGCGTGCCCATCGGCGCCTACGGCAGCGGCGGCCCCTACCACAGCAGCAGCGTGGAAAGCGTGCTGTGCAACATCAAGGGAATCAAGGTGGCCTACCCCAGCAACGGCGCCGACCTGAAGGGCCTGATGAAGGCCGCCTACCACGACCCCAACCCCGTGGTGATGCTGGAGCACAAAGGGCTTTATTGGAGCAAGATCCCCGGCACGGAGGAAGCGCGCACCATCGAGCCGGCGGCGGATTACATCATTCCCTTCGGCAAGGCGCGCACGGTGCTGCAGGCCGATGCGAAACACGTGCAACGCGGCGAGGCGGCAGTGATCGTCACCTACGGCATGGGCGTGTACTGGGCGAAGACCGCCTCCAAGCAATTCCCCGGGCGCGTCACGATCATTGACCTGCGTACGCTGGTACCCTGGGACGAAGAGTCCGTAATGGAAGCTGTACGCAGCCACGGGCGCTGCTTGGTGGTCACGGAGGAAAGCATTTCCAACTCCTTTGCCCAAACCGTGGCCGGCCGCGTGAGCGACCAGTGTTTTGAGCACCTTGATGCACCGGTGCGCTTCATCGGCGCAGCGGACATGCCCGCCATCCCGCTGAACAGCACGCTGGAGGCGGAGATGATCCCCAACGCGGAAAAGGTGGGCAAGGTGCTGGAGGAATTGCTGGGGTATTGATCGCGCCAATTTTGACAGAGCGCCTGTTCCGTGTTGTTGATAATTGTTCGCCATCGAATGCGCTTCATCCGAAATTCTTGGTATGTTGCCCTACGTCAATCTGACGCAGAAACCGTCAACAAATGAGGTCGCTGGAATTGTTTGCAGGCGGAGGCGGATTGGGGTTGGGGCTCGATCTCGCCGGGTTCAAAGCCGCCGCCGTTGTGGAATGGGACAAGTGGTGCTGTGACACCATCCGGCACAACCAGGCATTGGGCTATCCGCTCGTGCAACATTGGAAAGTGCACCATGCGGATGCCAAGACCTTCGACTACGGTTCCGTGGGCCAAGTGGAACTCGTGTCAGGCGGTCCACCTTGTCAGCCGTTCTCCTTGGGCGGAAAGCACAAGGGTTACGATGATGCGCGGGACATGTTCCCCACTGCCGTGAAGGCCGTTCGTATCCTTCAACCGCGCGCCTTCATCTTTGAGAACGTGAAAGGGATCACCCGGCCGGCTTTCGCCAATTACTTCCAGTACATCCAACTGCAGCTTGCCTTCCCTGAAATCACCATAAGGCCGAAGGAAAGCTGGCTTGACCACCTTGGCCGGCTGGAACAACAGCGCACTTCGGGCAGTAGATCCGGGTTGCAATACAACGTGGTGGCACGTGTGCTGAACGCTGCGGATTACGGCATTCCCCAGCAACGGGAACGCGTGTTCATCGTGGGTTTCAGGGCCGATAGCGGTGAACGATGGTCCTTCCCGCAGGCCACTCATTCCTACGATGCGTTGCTGCATGCACAATATGGCACCGGCACGTATTGGCAGCACCATCCGATAAAGCAATCCGAACGCAAGCAACATTATGCGCGCGTGCAGGGTGATGTGGACCGCCGCGCGGGATCGAAGGAAACTGGGCTGCTCCCCTGGCGCACCCTGCGGGATGCCATCAGCGACCTGCCGGACCCGCAGAGCCACGCCGCTCGATCGGTCCTCAACCACGTGTATCAACCGGGAGCGCGACCCTATCCAGGCCACACAGGCAGCCTCTTAGACCTTCCATCCAAGGCCCTGAAGGCCGGTGGCCACGGCGTGCCAGGAGGTGAAAACATGATCGACTTCGGTGATGGAACTTATCGCTATTTCACCGTACGTGAAAGCGCCCGGTTGCAAACGTTTCCTGACGGTTACTTGTTCCACGGTTCGTGGAGTGAGGCGATGCGGCAACTCGGAAATGCTGTGCCCGTGCGCTTGGCAAGCATTGTGGGATCATCCGTGGCCATGCAGTTACTTTCGTCGGGAGAAGAACGGATGAAGATGGAGATTCCACTTCGAGCTTGATGAAGAAAACTTCGGTGTACAACCCGCTGGACAAGGCAAACCTCGGTTCCAGCGTGGCCGGTGCCTTGTTGATGCAGCCGCTCAGTCCCTTGGCGGAACTTCCCCGGTTCCATGGTGCTGGCGTGTACGCCATCTATTACCACGGAAAGTTCACTGCTTACGCGGCCATCCGCTCTGTCAAAGGAGGGCTGGAAGTTCCTATCTATGTGGGCAAAGCGGTTCCCGCCGGTGCGCGCAAGGGCGATGTAGGCCTGAACGACGAGCCCGGTGAAGTGCTGTACAAACGATTGAAGGAACATGCTGAAAGCATTCGGGCAGCCATCAACCTGCGCATCGAAGATTTCACCTGCCGCTACTTGGTGGTGGATGACATCTGGATCCCCTTGGGCGAGGCGCTGGTGATCGCCCGCTTCAGCCCACTTTGGAACAACCTGCTCGACGGATTCGGCAACCACGACCCAGGAAAAGGCCGGTATGCGGGACTTCGGCCCCGTTGGGACACGTTGCACCCTGGGCGCAAGTGGGCCATGAAATGCCAGGACCGCACTGAGACAATGGAACAGGTCGAACGGGAAGTGATCGCCCATCTGAAGGCAATGACCAGGTAGGTGGGCCTGTGTTGCATAGCTTGCTAAATACATGCAATGAAGGGCCTCAACCCGCGAGTCGTTTCCGTGGATCCCGAACCGGGACACCAATTACTATTGACCTTCTCCAACGGCGAGGTGAAGCGGTTTAACGTGAAACCATACTTGGGCATAGGCTTTTTCTTTGAGTTACGGGATGAAGCCTTGTTCCGGACCGTAAAGCCAGCTTTGGGCACCGTGGTTTGGAACAATGGCATGGACCTGTGCCCCGACACGCTGTACCTGAACTCTGTTGCCGTTCCGGCCCACGCTTGAACGTGGACCTGCGACGACCGGCATTTGCATATCACCTTGCAAGCACACCACCTCACCGTTCCCCGCACCGCCCGCTACCACACGTTGGGTGATGCGGCCAAGGCGCGCGCCATCTGGATCGTGCTGCACGGGTATGGCCAGCTTGCGCGCTACTTCCTGCGGAAGTTCGAGGGCCTGGAGGATGGGCTGCTGATCGCCGCGCCGGAAGCACTCTCGCGTTTCTACACCGATGAGGACCACAGCCGCGTGGGGGCCACGTGGATGACGCGCGAGGACCGCGAGGCCGAGATCGGCGACCAGTGCAGCTACTTGGACGCCTTGGCGCATGAGCTGTGCAGCCTCACGCCTGGCGGCACACCCCTGCACGTGCTGGGCTTTTCGCAGGGCGTGGCCACGGCGTGCAGGTGGAGCCTGCAAGGACGCACCACCATCCACAAGCTCGTGCTATGGGCAGGCTCCCTGCCGCTGGAGCCTTCCGGCATCCAACTGCATGCCGCATGGAAGCAGGTGGACCTGCACGTGGTGCTTGGCAGCCAGGACCCTTACGCCGGCGAAAAGGAACTGCAGCAGCAGGCCGCGCGCCTGCGTGATGCGGGCCTCCGCCACCGCATGCACCGCTTCCATGGCGGGCATGTGCTGGAGCCGGTGCTGCTGGCGGAATTGCTGGGCGCATAAGCGGAACTACGATTCCCGCGTAACGGTGCTGGCGGAGCAAGCGTGCCTCCTGCATTGCGCAAGCCCTGGCGGCCGGGCCGCGGAATTGCCTATACTTGG
>JAFEAI010000086.1 GCA_018266475.1 Bacteroidota bacterium | reverse complement strand
CTACCTGGACAATGTGGAGGTGACCCGCGTGAACGCCCAACCGCTGGACCCCGCCGAACGCCACAAGCTGCTGGTGAACGACCAGGCAGCCGCCCAAAGCTTCACCCTGCCTGCGGGCTGCTGGAGCGATATGCAGGGCAATGTGCTCCACGGCTCCGTCGACATCCAGCCGATGAGCTCCGCGGTCATCTACCGCCTGCCCGATGATGCCTGCGACATCACCACCTCAACGTACACGGAACCGTCCACCTCCTCCGGAGCAACCCTTACCATGTACCCCAACCCCTCAACCCCGGGCAGCACCCTGCACTTAAGCACCGCCGCCCGTGGCCAGTTCACGCTCACCGACATGAAAGGCACCGTGGTAATGACCGCGATGCTGGCAGCCGCGCAAGGGCAGATAAAGCTGCCCGCTTCAATTGCCCCCGGCATGTACTTGGCACGCTTCCATGACGAAGGAACCACGGCCATGCAAAAGCTGATCGTGCAATAACGCCGAGCCCTTGAAAAAGGCACAGGCCCGGGCGGATCCCCGGGCCTGTGCCTTTCCGCCCCGCAGAGCCCTACGGTTTGGGCACGTTCCTGGCCGGATTGCCGATGGCCACATGGCCGGGCGGCACGTCTTTCACCACCACTGCGGCGGCACCGATGGAAACATCGTTGCCAATGGTGACGGGGCCAATGACCACCGCATTGGCACCGATGTCCACCCGGTCGCCGAAAATGGGGGCGCGGCTATAGGTGCCGTCCTTGAGCCGCTTGTTGCCGATGGTGGTGCTGTTGCGCACCGTACACCCCGCACCGAACACGGTGCCGTCGTTCACCACCAGGGCCTGCCCGTGATCGATGCGGAAGCCCGGGCCGATCCTGGTTTTCCAAGGCAGTTCAATGCAAAGGACCCACTCCACCAACAACCGGTAAAGCAGGAACAAGGGAAGAAAGAGGATGAAGGTGGCCATACTCGCGCGGAGCATGTGCACCAGCCTGAAAAAGGCCATCACCAGCCGCCCCTTAGGGTTGCCGTGATTGGCCTGCCAATCCTGAAAAATGCCGTACCGCACCGCCATGGTCCTAATTGCGCCGCAAAGTTGCCACGAGTTGATTCAACTGCAATTTGGCCATTGCCGGCAGGTACAAGGCGGTGCGCACGAACCGGGCGGTCATCTTCTCCCGCCAGGAGAAGCCCAAGGCATCGGCCATGCGGTCGCTTTCGGCCAGCACCTTGCCCAGCGGGTTGGTCATACTGGCCCCTCCGGCGGTGAACAGGGCCAGCACCTCCGGCACATACAGGAACTGTGCAGGTGCTTCCCGCCAAGCCCGCAAGGTCCAAAGGTGATCGCCGCTTACCCTGAACGCGGGGTCGAACGGGTGGCCCCGGTAATAGGACCTGCGCACGAAAAAGCTCGGATGATTGAGGACCATTTCCCAATACTTCAGCAGGAATCCCGATTGCTTGGCGCGCTTCACCTTCGCATGCCCGTTGGGATAGTCGATCAGAATGTCGCCGTGTACAATGTTTACCGCAGGCCTGCCCGCCACGGCCCGCATCGCCTTTGCCACCGCTCCGGGGGCATACGCATCATCCGCATTGATCAGGCCCACCCAATCCCCAGTGGCCATGGCAATGCCTTTGTTCATCGCATCATAGATCCCCTTGTCCCTTTCAGAGACCCAGCAGGCCAGCTTGGCCTCATGCTTGCGGATGATGTCCAGGGTGCCGTCCGTACTTCCGCCGTCCACGATGATGTACTCCAAGTTCCCGTAGTCCTGGGCAAGCACGCTTTCAATGGTGCGCTCCAAGGTGGCGGCGCCGTTGTACACCACCGTGATGATGCTCACCTTGCCCGCAGCCGCCATACCCTGCTCCATGCTTTCCCCGGCTTTGTTCATGTCCGCGGCGCCAAAGGTTCAATGGCCGTTACCGCCTCCCCTCCCTGGCGCATCACCACGGGCCCCATCAGCAGCATCAGCAGGACAAACCCGCTGTAGATGCCATAGCCCACGATATCGATCTGCCAAGCGAACATGAGGTAGACGAACCCCGCATAGAGCGGGGCCATGCGCGTGCCGGCCTTGTATTGGCCCTGGTAGAACTTATAGCCGCTCCAGTACACGCCGTACAACAGCAGAATGCCGACGATGCCCTGGTCCACGAGAAATTCCAGGAACGCACTGTGCATGTGCAGCCGGTAGGAGCCCTTTTCGCCCCACAGCTTGGCCACCCAGTCCAGCAGGCGCAGGTGGTATTGCCCGTTGTATCCATTTCCGAACAACAGGCCGCGCCTGTCGTTCATCAGCCAATCGCCCGCGGATTCCCAGATGTAGGTGCGGCCATTGAAGGTGGTGATGTCCTTCTTGTCCACGCGCTCCATGATGGCCACGAACACGGGCAGGCTCAGGATCTGATAGATGAGCAGGGCGAAGGTCATCATGATGGGCATGGTGAACAGGGACACCGTGTAAAGCCCCTTCAACTTCTTCATGGCCTTGGTGGCGAACAGCGCCGTAAGCACGATGAAGATCATCACGGAAAGGCGGCTGTTGATGCTCAGGATCATGGCCATGTCCACCATGTACAGGGTGGCCAGGCCGAACCAGCGCAGCGGGTTGGCCTTGAATTCCCCCAGGTAGGACAGCAGCATCAGGTTGATGACTGCCAGCATGTGCGTGGCATCGTACAGGCCCAGTGCGAACGGCGGGTTGGCCCGGCCCGGGAAGTGGTGCATCAGGTTGCGCATCCCCGCTGCCATGCCCGCGAGATTGAAGGCCACATACAGGATGAAGCCTTTCATCACCAACCAGGCCATGTCAAATTCCGGATCGTCACGGTTGTACGTCTGCACCAGTACCGAGCTCAGGAAGGGCACATTGAACAGCACGATCAGCATGATGCCGTTGGACTGCGTGATCAACGGGCTCTTGTAGTGAAGGCCCAGCAGCACCGAAGCGCTCAGGGAAAGCAACGCGCCCATGACAATGAGGAACTTGCCGTTCACCCTTGGCCTGGGGGCCTGGCCGTACAGCATGTCCACCGCGTAGAATGCCAGGATCGCCAAAAAGGGCATGGCGCAAATGAACACGCCCGCCCCGAACCCCTGCTTCATGATGCTATATCCCCCAAACCCGTACCAGGGAATGGACAGCATGAACAGGCTGTTGATGACCTTCCGCTTACTGAGCACGATGGAGGATTATGGGGCGGCCCGCAAGGTAATGGCTCAATTGATGCCCAGCTTGCGCTGCACCTTGGACAACAAAGGGGTTACGGCCTGGTCCACCTTCTCCGGCAACAAGCCCTTGATGCTGTCCTTGAACCTGCGGAACTGCCCCGGCCTGATGTAGTTCTCGAAATAGGCAAGGTCGCGCTTGGCATCCACCAGCATGTGCTTAGGATGCACGAGCGGGAAGGCTACCTCGTCCACCTTTTCCTTGTTCCTCCGGTCCTTTTCGCTCACCGTGTGGGTGCCGTCCGCCCCAAACCCGATGTTGCGGATCAGGTTGACGTTCGGAATGCAGGTGACCCCGCGGTCCAGGATCCGCGCAAAGTCCATTTGGTAATCCCAGGAACGGATCTTGCCTTCAAATTGCCCGTCAAACAGCTTGTAGGCCTCCTCCTTTTCGGCATTGTTCAGGAAGTGGCCCTCCAATGCCCCGGAATCCCTGAGACCGGGCCATTCGGCCATCTTCACATCGTACTTTTTCCATACCCTTCGCCAACCGGCCCAACCCCAATAGGCCCCGTACCCGTGGACGGAATAGTAGTAGGATGCGGCATCGGCAGCCTCCCATTCGGTCATCAGGTTGTTGCCCATGATGCACCATACCCGTTCATCATGCCGGTACCGCTCAAGCAGCTCCTGGCAATACGGGAAAAAGCTCTGGCCCGGGAGTGTATCGTCCTCCAGGATGATCCCTTCCTCTTCATGTTCAAAAAACCAGTCCATGGCGGTGGATTCGCCCATCATCACGCCCAGGTTCTTCTCGTTGAAGCGCGTACGAAGCTCACAATCCCAGTCCACGAGCTTTACCAATGCGCGCACTTTTTCGCACCGTTCCCGCTCCCTTTCATTCCGCCAGCCGTCACATGCAAAGTACAGGCGGGGCGGCTTGGCCTTTCGAATGGCCTCCATCACCTTGCGTGCCGGCGCCTCCCGGTTGAATGCGATGAAGAGCACGGCGGTCCTGAGCGGGGGGGTATCCTTCTTTTCCGTCATTTCATGGAACGTTTACCTTGTTGTCCCTGTAATAGACCTTAAAATCCCTGAACATGCCTATGGCGTGCCGGGCTACTGTTGCCGGGGGGGCGAACTCGTCCACGAAGCGGTACAGGAACAATTGCATCAGGTCATGGTATCGTACGGCAATGTCCTGCACCATGTTTCCAAAGCGGTCATGCGGCAGCACTTCAATGCATCCGGCCGCCAATGCCGTTGGCAGCAGCATGTTGGACCCATGCACCCCGATGACCACCTGGCAGCGGGCATAGGCCCGGCACCATTCCAGTTCGGTTTCCTTGTCCATCCGCTCCCTCCGCAGGTCCTCCATGGCCCCGTGGCCTGTTGAGGGCCTGCCCAGGCCCACGATCATCGCCTCCGCATCGGGCAAGGCATGCTTGATCTTCTTCCACGTGGCCCGCACCAATCTTTCCTGGTCCGCGACAAACCATTTGTGTACAAGCGGCTTAAGGCCCAACTTGTTGCTGGCCCTCCAGGCCAGTTTTGCGAATGGTGAGCGAAACCACAGGCGGTCTTCCCGCCAAATAAAGGCCACTTGCTTGGGGCGCTCCAGGAACTGCTCCATCGGGAAGGGTTGCACCCCGCAGAACCGGTTGATGTCCACAAGGCTCTTGTCCGGGTGGGCATACCCCTTCCCCAAGCTGACCGTATCATATTCCTTCAGCCGCTGCTGCACAAACCGGTCTATGCACGTATACCATCCATGGGCTTCGCCCAGTCGCTGGTCCACCAGCCACACTTCCGCAGTTCCTTCCGGAACGAGCCATTCGAAACTGCGGGGCAGGATCAGTACAAGCCCTTTGTCGCGGTGGTGATCCAGGTAGTACTGGGCGTTCCAGAGCTTGAGCAATACATGGCCGTACAGGAAATCAAGGGTGTTCAGCAGCACTATGTCCTTGCAGGCCCGGTACACCTTGCGCTCGATCTTCCACTCCCGGCCGGAGGGATGGTGGTAGCCTTCCATCAAGGGCGTGGTCACCCATGATTCCGCGCCATCGGCATCATGCAAGGATCCGTCTTCCTTGCCGATGGAGACGGCATTGTCCACGGCAAAGCCCACGGGCAGGTCGCGGTAAAAGGCATATCCGCAGGCCCTGCACCGGTATTCACCAAGCACATGCACGCCCGGGAAGACCGTGCCGAGCGGTTCGGGCCCGCCCTGGCCGCACTTCGGGCAACTACAATCCGCGTACAAGGCGGGCTTCAACGGAACCAGATGTGGCGACATTGTTTGGGAACTTCCGAATTTCAGCCTTGGGCCCTGTTGCCGGCCCGTGCATACGGCCGGCCGGGATCTTTTCCCCTTCCGCGCTCACGCACCCGCATCGTTTCTTCCGTGCATTGCTCAGCCATTGGCGCCGCTCGTTCAGTTCACGTTCCTGATTTTCCAGAAGGTGCCAATGCCCTTCATCATCCACATGAAATTGGGCCGTGCCTCCTTGAAGAACAGGTCCAGGACGAAGATGCTCACGAAGAATGACCCGATCATGGCCCAAATTGCGCCAATGGATTGGTACGTCGGGATCAACAAATAGTTCATGGTGATGTTGAGCGCCGCCCCCACCACCGCCGTGATCAGTGAATACTTGAACAGTCCCTCGTTGGTGATGAAGCTGCTTTTGCCCACGCCCATGTTGGTGAAGAAAAGCCGGATGGCAAACAGGGAGAGCAAGTAGCCTGCGGCCCGGAACTTTTCCCCAAACAGAAGCACCATGGCAGGTTCCGCAACAAAGTACAAGGGTACCGAGACCACCAGGAAAAGGATGAACATGAGCCTGTACTGGTTCACTAACCGTGCCTCATACAGGCTGCGGTCCTGGGCCTTTGCGCGCGTGATGGCGGGTGCGAGGGAGGCTACCACGATGCCCGGTACGAAACCCAGCGCCTCGATCATCTTCAATGCCGCGGAGTATTGGCCCACCTCGGCATCCGCCGCAGCCTCTCCCATGGTCTTCCCCAGGATGTCCCCGATCATTACCTGGTCGATCTTGGCCTGTACGTACAGTGCCAGGCCGAAGATCACCAAGGGCCAGGATTGCTTCAGCAGGTACAGTGCCGTCATGCGGTCATACCGCCATTGCCGCCAAGCAAACCCGTGCCTTCCGTATGCGATAAGAAAGCCTGCTGCGCCCACGCCCATTTCCACGATATAGGCCGTAGCGAACCATACCAAGGGCGCATGGACCAGCACAAGCGTCAGGCGGAAGGCCGACCCCAGCAGTGACTGGGCCATGTTCACCCGCGCGGAGGTATGGCCCTTTACCTGGGAGAGGAAAAACTGGTCAACTACCATGAAGGGCCTGAGAAACTCGGCAAGCGCGATCAAGAGGATCATCACCACCTTGGTCGTTTCGAGGCCCTTGAGCAAGGCAAGCAGCATCACGGTGGTGAACAGGACCGCCGCTCCGCCCAATTTGATCACCGCAGCTGTTCCCATCAGCTGATCCCTGCGCTCAGGGCGTCGCACCAGGTCCCGCACGAGAATATCGTCCAGTCCCATGGTGGTGAGCGCGAAAAAGATGCCGACGAATGCGCTTGCGTAGTTGAGCTGGCCAAAAAGCTCCGGCCCCAAATAACGCGTGATGAAGATGCTGGTGACCAGTACGGAGGCAAGCCGGACCACGCGGTCCGCAAACAGCCATGAGGTGTTCCTCAAATACTTGTGGAACCCTTTTGGCAGCCGGCTTGCCGGGGATCCGCCCTCGCTATTCATATACATATCCGTAGCCTTCCCCGGCCTTCACGCCGTTGAAGAGCAGGTCCACCTGCTTGAGCTTTTCGGCGCGGTACAGTTCGTTCACCGGCTTTAGCATGGCCCGGCGGGTGGTGCCTTGGCGCACTACGTACAGCGTAAGGTCCAGTTGTTGCGCAAGGATCTTGAACTCGCTTACCACGCCCATGGGCGAAGCGTCCACGATGATCTGGTCGTAGCGTTTGCGCAATTGCTGGAACAGCTCCGCCAAGGCCGGGCGCTCAAAGAGCTCCAACGGGTTGGGCGGGATCAGGCCTGCGGTGATCACCTCCAGGCCCGGCACGTCCGTGCGCCGGATGATCTGGTCAATGCCCGCCTCCCCGATCAGGTAGGTGCTCAATCCGGTGCCCAGCTCCATGCCAAAGCGTTCATGCACCTTGGGCTTGCGCATGTCGGCATCCACGATCACCGTGCGCTTGCTGCCCAAGGCCATCACGGTGGCCAGGTTCACCGCGCAGAAGGTCTTTCCCTCCCCGCTTGTGCTGCTGGTGATGCCCACCAGTTGGCGGTCCATGCTGGAATTGAGGTAGTGCAGGTTGATGCGCGCGGTGCGGAAGGCCTCGGCCAGGACCGACTTGTCCTCCATGCTTTTGATCCGCTCCGATTTCGACATGGGCACCGTGCTCAGCACCGGTATGGGACTGAGCCGCTTGAGTTCTTCAAGGTCCATGATGCGGTCGTTGAACATGTCCCGCACCAGGATGAACAAGAGGGGCAGGAGCAAGCCGATCGCCAGCGCTACGCCAAGCGCCTTGGATTTCTTGGGCGATACCGGCCCTCCGTCCTTCACACGGGCGGGATCTATGATGTATTTGTCCACCTGGTCGGAGTTCACGGCGATCTCCGCCTCATACCGCTTCTCCATCAGGTAGGTGTTGATGCTGGCGTTCAGCTCATACTTGCGCGTGGCGATGGTCACCTGCCTATTGCTCTGGGGCAGCTGGTTGAGCTGGTATTCCAGCTGGTTCACCCGCTGGGTGATCTGGTCCAGTTCCAATTGGGCGCCCCGCCTGGCATCCTGCGCGCTCTGGATGATCTGGTTGCGTTCGGTCTGCACTTTCCTGGCCAGCGCGATCGTGGGCGCGGATTGTTGGCGCTCGGTAAGCCGCCGGGTGGCCAGCTCATTCACGTCCTGGTTGTACTTGTCGATGAGGTTGCTCAACGATGGTGCGCCCACGTTTGCCGCGGAAATGGTGGATGGCACGCCTTCATCGTCCGCGCCCATGTGCGTGATCAGCTCGCTGAGGTAATCCAGCTTTGAGCGCGCCTTCCCCTGGTCATCCTTCAGGCGCGAGAGGTCGTTGAACACGGCAGCGCCGCGATCTCCGGCACTTCCTACCAATCCACCGGCGGACGATTGCACGTTCTGCAGGTTGCCTTCGGCTATCTCCAGGTTCCCCATGGAGCGGTTCAGCTGGTCATCGATGAATGCGATCGTCCGCTTCCCCTTGTCGTTCTGCTTGTCCTGTTCCCCTTTGATGTAGGTCTGCATCAGGGTGTTCAGGTAATCCGTTTCCTTCTTCGTGTCCTCCCCCGTGGTGCTGATGGTAATGATGTTGCTTTCATCGCCCAGCGGTGTCACCAGCGTCTTCAACCGGTAGCGGGCCGCCACATCGGGGTTGCTGGCGGACAGGAAAAAGTACCGTTCTTTCCCATCCTGCCTGTAGGTGGGGTCGAACTGGATGGTGAAGTTGAGGTGGGGGCTGCGGAACGGTGCTCCCACCTTCACGGTTTGGTCCACGTCCAACTTCTCCAGGAAATTGTCCACCGGTTGCTGCAGTCCTGCATTGAACAGGTGCACGTTCTTCCCCTTCGCGAGCACCCGGTAGGTGCCCTCGGAAAGATCGGGCTTCACCTCCACCAGCACACCGGTTACCTGCAATCCCGTATCCAGCCGGATGATGAAGGGCTTATCCTCATATACCTCGCGCGTCAGGAAATTCCGTTCGCGGTAGTAGGTGGTGCCAAAGTCCAACTGGCGCACGGTGTTCAGCACGTTGGTGAAGGAGGTAAGGACGCTGATCTCATCATCCAGCCCGGCCTGGCTGCTGAGGTAGGATGCTCCCTTGATGAAATCCTCGCCCCGGGACCCGAAGCTGTTCCGCTTGGTGTCGCTCATCAGCATCACCCCGCTCACCTCGTATTCCTTCGGCGTGGTCTTGATGTACCACACCGCGCCGGCACCGGCCAGCACCAGGGTGATGGCGAACAGCCACCACATTTTCAGCACCTTCCTGAGAAAGGCCTTGATGTCTATGGAATCGTTCTGGTTGGCGATCATTTTTGGCTTCTCACCACGGTTATTACCAGGGCAGCTGCACTGATGGCGGCGAACAGGATGGAGAGCAGGTCAAGGTTCATGCGCTGGGGCCTGGCGCCCATGGCCGGCACATATACCACGTCGTTGGGCAGCAAGTAGTAGTATTCGCTGGAAAGCACCTCCGCACTGCCAAGGTCCACATACAGGGCCTGCGTACCCTGGTCGCTCTGGCGCATCAGCGTTACATGGCGCTTGTCCGCCATTTCGGAAGGGCCTCCCGCCTGGGAAAGCGCCTCCAGGAGCGTGATCTGGTTGTTGTACACGAAATACATGCCGGGGCGCTGCACCTCGCCAAGCACGCTCACCCGGAAGCTGACCAGCTTGAGAATGACGGTGGCATTGGCGAAATACTCGTTGATCTTGCGCTGCAGCAGGTCCTGCGCCTCGTTAATGGTAAGGCCCAGCAGCTTCACCTTGCCCACACTGGGCAATTGCACGTTGCCCGACTTGTCCACGGAGAATCCGTTCACGTAGAGCGCGGCATCATTGAGCGCGATGCTGGTATTGGTGGATTCCACATTGAACAACCTGGAGTTCGCCTCATCCAGCCCGAGCACCCGGATGCTGAACACGTCGTTCACCTGGATCCGGTACTCAAACTTCCGGTTGGGGAAGAGCTTGCTGGTATTGCTCAGCGAATTATCGTGCAAGTAGTTGATGCCGCGGCGGCCCACACAGGATGCCAGCAGGGACAATGCGATAAGGGCCACAAGGGTCTTGGTCAGCTTCATGCAACGCACGGGTTTGGTGGAACGGCAAATGCGGCTTGAGGGGGCAGGCTTCCGGACAATTTGTATGCCGCAGTTTTTCTTGAAGGCCAAATATACGTTCATGCGCGGCTGGCGGTTTCGCAGCGATGATCCCGGGGGTAGGTGCCCATGGTGTCCCGCATTGCCCTTCAGCCCAAACGCACGAACGCCGGAAACCCTTGCCATTGCTAAGGTTCCGGCGTTCCGGTTGTAGCCCGTAGGGGAATCGAACCCCTGTTTCATCCGTGAAAGGGACGCGTCCTAACCCCTAGACGAACGGGCCAAACTGTCAATTCCGCAAGGCACGTTTGAGCGTTGCGGGGCGCAAAAGTAGCCAGATGGGCGATCCCACCAAATCTTGGCTCAAGAAGTTATTTCCCCGGTGTCCGCCTGGAACCGGAAACCGAGCCGTTTGCCGGTGCTCACCATGGAATTGGTCTCCAGCTGCTTCATCTCTTCCACGGTTACCTGGCTCACCTGGTCATAGGGTGGTGCGAGCAGGTCGAAATCGAGCACGTAAAGGAGCACGGAGCAGAGCACCTCCCTCATCCGGGCCTTGTCCATCACGTGGTCGGCCAGGTCGTTGTACAGAAAGCCGAGCTGTTTCTTGCCCTGCACGAAGAAATGGCCTTCCTTGTTAATGAACAGGCGGGCCACCAGGTAGCCCAGGTCGTGTTCGCGGTTGTACCGGAAGGAATCGGAGAGGAAGTTGTAGATGTTGACCACCCCGAAGTAGCCGCGCTGCTCATCGCCTTGCAGGTAGCTCGTCTTCCACAGGCTGTTGCCCTGGTCCAGGCGGAACACGTTTGTGTGCATGGTGAAGACCACGGTATCACCGGCCGCCACCACCTTGGCGGAAAAATCACCTTGTTCGGTGAATTCGACCTTCAGCCGGGGATCGCGCGCGGCGATGGTCACCGCCAGGTCGGCCGCCAACGCACTGAGTTCCTGTTTCAGGAGCGCGAAGTTTGCCTTGGTCTTGGCATACACGTCCTGCTTCATGCTGGACCTGCTGGCGAGCAGGTCGATGATCAGGTCCCTGGGGTCCTTCGGTGTTGGCGTTGCCATGGGTCAGTAGGCTCTTGCGAAGATGACGCGCTGCGCGCTTGGCTTGCCGGTCACCATGCAGTTGCCCGGCTTGGTGTCCCCATTCAGCGGGATGCATCGGATAGTGGCCTTGGTCTCGGTCTTCACCTTTTCCTCCGTCTCCGGGGTGCCGTCCCAATGGGCGAGGAAAAATCCGCCCTGGTCAATGCGGTCCTTGAACTCCTCGTAGGTGTCCACCACGTGCATATTTTCTTCCCGCATGGTGAGCGCCTTGCGGTAGAGGTTGTCCTGTATGGCTTGCAGCAGGTGCTCCACCTTTTCGGCAATGCCGGCCAGCTGCATCACCTGTTTCTCCATTGTATCGCGGCGGGCCACCTCCACGGTGCCGTTCTCCATGTCGCGCGGGCCTGCGGCGATGCGGACGGGATACCCCTTGAACTCATACTCGGCGAACTTCCAGCCGGGCTTTCGCTTGTCGTCGTTGTCGTACTTTACGGTGATGCCCTTTGCGCGCAAGGCGTCCAGCATGGGCTGCACATAGGCGTTGATGGCCTCCAGTTGCTCCCCGTTCTTGGCGATGGGCACTATGGCCACTTGCACCGGCGCCAATTTGGGCGGCAGCACCAGCCCGTGGTCGTCACTATGGGTCATGATCAGGGCGCCCATCAGGCGGGTGCTCACGCCCCAGCTGGTGGCCCATACGTGCTCCTGCTGGTTGTCCTTGTTGGTGAAGAGCACGTCGAATGCCTTGGCGAAGTTTTGCCCGAGGAAATGCGAAGTACCGGCTTGCAGGGCCTTCCCGTCCTGCATGAGGGCCTCAATGCAATAGGTGTCCACGGCCCCGGCAAAGCGCTCGCTGGCCGTCTTCACGCCCTTGATCACCGGCATGGCCAGCCATTCCTCGGCAAACTTGGCATACACATCCAGCATCTTCCTGGCCTCCTCCTCGGCTTCGGCACGTGTGGCATGGGCCGTGTGGCCTTCCTGCCAAAGGAATTCGGCGGTGCGCAGGAAGAGGCGGGTGCGCATTTCCCAACGCACCACGTTGGCCCATTGGTTGATCAGCAGCGGAAGGTCCCGGTAGCTTTTTATCCAGCCGCGGTAGGTGTTCCAAATGATGGTCTCGCTGGTGGGGCGCACGATCAGTTCCTCCTCCAGCCTGGCCTCGGGGTCCACCACTACGCCCTGTTCCGCATCGTGCTTCAGCCTATAGTGGGTAACAACGGCACATTCCTTGGCAAACCCTTCCACATGGCTGGCCTCCTTGGCCAGGTAGCTCTTGGGGATGAACAGTGGAAAATAGGCGTTGACATGGCCGGTGGCCTTGAACATGGCATCGAGGGCGGCCTGCATCTTCTCCCAAATGGCGTAGCCGTGCGGCTTTATCACCATGCAGCCGCGCACATCGCTGTGCTCGGCAAGGTCCGCTTTCAACACCAGGTCGTTGTACCACTGGGCGTAATCGGTTTCGCGCTTGGTGAGTTGATCGCTCATGCCGGGCAATTATGGTATTATTTTTGTTCCACGCTTCGGGGAGGCCGCGAAAGTAAGGGCTGCTCCGCAGGACAATACCGTTACCATGAGACAGCTTGCCATCATCACCTGCATAGGGCTGCTTCTGCCGGCCTGCACCACCTTGCGCAATGCCACTGCGGCAAACGATGACGTGTACGACCTGCCGGACCGCGAGGCGATGGCGGCGGCCCGTGCGGTGGACCAACAGAGCGGTGCGGCGCAGCAGGACAACAATGACTACTACGACGCGGCCCAGGCCAAGCAGGCAGGCAGTGCCTACCGTGACTACTACAGCATGACCTACAATGACCCGTACTACTACAATTACGGGCGCTTCGGCTTCGGTTCGGGCATGGGCGGCTACGGCCCGGGCATGGGCCTAGGCATCAGCTACGGTTGGCCCACCAGCTTCGGAAGCATGGGCATCAGCTACGGAACAGGCTTCGGCTACGGCTACAATCCCTATTGGAGCAATAGCTGGATGAGCGGCTACGGCTATTCGCCCTATTCCGGCTACAACCCATACGGCTACTATGGGTATGGCAACTACGGCTATGGATACGGCGGCTATGGCATGGGCTACGGCCCGTACCAAGGCCCGTTTGGCGGCTGCTACGGCTGCTACGAGCCCGTGGGCTACGGCAACACGGTCTATTCACACCGGCCTGCGATGGCTTCCGGTTCCACAGGCACCACGGAGGCCCCGGCGCCGCGCATGATGATGCGCAACCCCGCCGGGTTGATCCCCGATGCCGCCCCCTCCCGCAACACGGGATTTGATGGTGGCCGTACCCCGGCTGCGCGCAGTGCCCAACCGGACAATATGCAACGGATACCCGACCGGTCCATGAACCGGCAGACGGAGAGCAGGCCCATGCGCTCCTTTGAAAACAATTCACCGGCCCCCACACGTTCCTTCGGTGGAAGCTTTGGCGGAGGCGGAGGGGGCGGAAGAAGCATTTCCAGCCCCCGACCCCGGTAGGCGAAAGACAAAATCCGCCCATGATGGCCCACAAGACGACCTCCTTGGCAGCTGTGCTGTTGCTGGCTTGCGCTGCGCTGTCCGCATCAGCCCAAAACGAAGTGGATGCAATCCGCTTTTCAAGCTACCTGCCAGGCGGTACGGCGCGCTCCTGGGCGTTGGGCGGCGCGATAGGTGCCGTGGGGGCCGATCCCGGCAGCGCCTCCACAAACCCTGCGGGATTGGGCCTGTACAACACAAGTGAGTTCTCCTTCACTCCGCAATTTGAAGTGAACAATGCGAACTCCACCTATTACGGAACTGCGGCCAGCGACGTGGACAACCGTTTCAGCTTCAATAACCTATCCTTGGTCCTGAGCAGCCCGTACGCCCATGGCGGAAATTGGAGGAGCGGCACCTTCGGGGTGTCCTTTGACCGGCAAGCCAGCTATCATTGGGAAGAGCAGGCCAATGGTTTTGGAGTACCCAGCACCATCCTTCAAAAATTCGTGAACGAGGCCACTGGCACCGCCCCGGGCAATCTTTCGACCGACTTTCCATTCACCAGCAACCTGGCCTATCAAACCTACGGGATCAACCCGTTGGACACGGTGGCCCGCACCTACTCCCCTGCGATCCCGTTCGGCAGCGGCACCAACCAGAGCCAGCACATCAGCTCCTCGGGGCGGTTGAACACCACGAGCTTCTTCTATGCGGCCAACTACTTGGACAAGGTTTACATAGGTGCCACCCTGGGCCTGGTGGGGCTGCGGTATGAGCGGCACACCACCCACACGGAGGAGATGCCCGACCCCGCCAATGACCTGAAGGGCTTGAGCTACAAGGAAAACTTGCTTACCACCGGCAGCGGGGTGGACCTGAAGGTGGGCATCCTGGCCCGGGCGGGCAGCCACTTGAGGCTGGGCCTGGCCTTCCACAGCCCCAAGTGGCTGCAGATGAGCGATGCCTACAACTATACCATGACCACCAATTTCCGTACGCCCGACGCGAACGGCAACACCAGCTATGCGCAGAATTCGCCTGACGGCTCGTTCAACTACCGCCTGCGGACGCCGTGGGGCCTGCTGGCCTCTGCGGCATACGTGGTGGGGCAGCACGGGCTGGTGACGGTGGATTACGGCTATACCGATTTCCGCCAGGCCCGGCTGAACCGCAGCAGCTCGGTGGTGAGCGATTATGATTTCAGTACGGAGAACCAGGCGGTGCAAGCCGATTTTCGCGGCACGCACAGTTTGCGGGCAGGCACGGAATGGCGCTCCGGGCCGTGGTATTTCCGGGGGGGATGGGGCATTTGGCCGGATGGCTACAAGGACAGCGATCCGCGCCATGGCACTTCCTACATGCGCTTTACGGCAGGGGTAGGCTTCCGCACCCAGCATGTAAGCATCGACCTGACCGGGGCCTACGGAACACGTGACACCAACTACTTCCAATACGACCAAAGCTTGGTGCAAGCCACTGCCGAGCGCCTGACGGATACCCGCGGCATGGTGACAGTGGCGTTCAGGCCTTGAATCCTTGCCTGCCGTCACGGGCGGAACCGCCGATTTTCTTCCTCGCTGTCCGCGCTTCCTTATACCAGAACTGCTAGCGCCTGTTGACCCCGAACATGCCGGTCCGGCGATGGCGTGGAGGCCTGTGCGTGGAGGCGCCCTATGCGACGCCCCAAACGAAAGAAGCTCCCCTGGGGGAGCTTCTTTCGTTTGGGGCCGCTGCGCACGGTGCTAACCGCCCACCACTTCGTTCACCACCGAATCATCCACGAGGATGCGGCCGCAGTGTTCACACACGATGATCTTCTTGTGGCTGGCGATGTCCAACTGCCGCTGGGGCGGAATGGCGTTGAAGCAGCCGCCGCAGGAGCCGCGCTCCATGTGTACCACGGCAAGCCCGTTGCGGGCATTGCCGCGGATGCGGCGATAGGCCGTCAGCAACCGTTCCTCCACCTCGCCGGCCGCCGCGCTGCTCTTCTTGGCCAGTTCCTTTTCCTCCTTTTCGGTTTCGGCAATGATATCGTCCAATTCCTTCTTCTTCAGGTCAAGGTCCTTCTTGCGGTCCTTGAACAGCTGCTTGCTCTCCTCCACGGCAGCGCTCTTGGATTCGCTGGCGAACTTGCCTTCCTTGATGCGCTTTTCGGCGAGCTGGATCTCCAGGTTCTGGAATTCGATCTCCTTGCTCAGCGAGTCGTACTCCCGGTTGTTCCGCACTTTGGATTGCTGGGCCTCGTACTTCTTGATGTTGGCCTTGGCATCCTTGATGAAATTCTGCTTGTCGCTCACGGCCGTTTCGGCCGCCTTGAGGTCGTCGGCCAACTTGTTCATGCGCGTTTCCAGCCCGGCCACCTCATCCTCCAGGTCCTGCACCTCCAAGGGGAGTTCACCGCGCTGGGTGCGGATCTTGTCCACCATTGAATCAACATGTTGCAACCGGTACAGGGCAACAAGCTTGGCCGCCACGGCACTTTCGGCCTTGGTGGGTTGCTTGGTGGCTACTGCGGGTTTTGCCTCTTTCTCGGCGCTCTTGGTCGCGGTCTTCGCCATGGTCAATGAAAATGAATGGGATTGGTGCCCGTTTTCGACAAACGGGTTGCAAAGGTAGGTAGAATCCGGGCCAAGTGTTTCTGGATCAATTCCGGGGTAAACCGTTCACTTTCAAAGTGGCCTATGTCGGCCAGCAGCATGCGGCCTTCGGGCAGTGAGAACTCGTGGTACTTCACATCGCCGGTGACGTATGCGTCCGCCCTGGCCGCCAGTGCCTTGCCGATGAGGAAGGCGCCCGATCCGCCGCACAGGGCCACACGCCTTACAGGTACCCCCCGCAATGCGGTGTGCCGGATGGCCGGAGGGCCGAAGACCGCCTTCAACCGCTCCAGGAACTCCCGTTCCCCCATGGGATGCTCCCACTCCCCCACCAGGCCGCTGCCCACCCCCGCATGCCGGTTGAGCAATGGATACAGGTCATAGGCCACCTCCTCATACGGGTGCGCTTGGAGCAGCGCAGCGACCACCGCCTGCTGCAGGTATGCCGGGCAGATCACCTCTATGCGCACCTCGGCTTCAACATGGCGTTCACCGTGCCGGCCCACGAACGGATGCGTGCCGGCGCCTGCCCGGAAAGTGCCGGTGCCCCCAAGGTTGAAACTGCACTCATCATACCCGCCGACCCGGCCCGCCCCCGCCGCAAAGAGCGCATCCCGCACCGCATCCGCATGGCTTTGCGGCACAAACACCGCGAGCTTGAGCAGCTGGGCCAGCCTGGGTTCAAGCACATGAAGCGGCTTCAGCCCCAGCCGGGCGGCCATTTCGCCGCTTACCCCGCCGATCACATTGTCCAGGTTGGTATGGAAGGCGTAAATGGCCACGTTCGCACGTATGGCGGCAAGAATGGTCCGGTGCACCCCGCTGCTTCCGGTGACCGCCTTGAGCCCCTTGAAGATCACGGGGTGATGCGTGATGATAAGCCCGCACCCTTGGGCCACGGCCTCAGCCACCACCGCTTCGGTGCAATCCAGGGTGAGCAATGCCTGTTGCACCACGGCACCAGGGTCGCCCACCTGCAGGCCGCAATTATCGTACTCCTCCTGCAGCACGGGGGGCGCCCATTGCTCCAATGCCTGAATGACCTCATTGATACGCATGGCAATGCTTTGGCCGGCAAGTTACCCGCCCCGCCGGGAAGTATGGCCTGCCGCCGGGATCCGGACTGCGAGAACGGTATTGCGGGCCTGGCTGCAGCGTTGCCGCAGGCGGCCTGAGTTTGTATTTTTCGCCATGCCGTGGCGATTTTTACACCATGGCGTGGCGATTTTTACAGATCATCCCTACCTTTGCGGACCCATGAAGCAGCGCCACATTGCCACGGCCATCGCAACGGCCCTGAAAGACACGCCGGTGGTACTGGTGAACGGCGCCAGGCAGACCGGAAAGACCACCTTGGTGAAAGGACTGGCGCGCAAGCGCAAGGCCACCTACTTCACCTTGGACGACCACGGCACACTGGATGCCGCACTGAACGACCCTGCCGGCTTCGTGGCCTCACTGGGGGACTTCGCCGTGGTGGACGAAGTGCAAAACGCGCCGAACATCTTCCGCGCCATCAAGGCCTCGGTGGACCGCGACCGGCGGCCCGGGCGCTTCCTGCTCACCGGCAGCGCCAACGTGCTCGCCCTGCCGCGCATGGGCGATTCCCTCGCGGGGCGGATGGAGATCATCACCCTGCACCCCTTCGCACAGGATGAGCTGGCCGGGCGCAGGAGCACCTTCATCGACACGCTGTACAAGTCCCGCCTGCCGATGGCATACACCGGCACGGCGGACCGCGCGGCCCTGGCCCGCCGCGCCTTTGCCGGCGGCTACCCGGAGGTACGCACCCGCAAGTCCCCCGCCCGCCGCGCCGCCTGGTACAAGGCCTACATCACCACCATCCTGCAAAAGGACGTGCGGGACATCAGCAACATCGCGGACCTCACCACCCTGCCCAAGCTGCTGGCCCAGCTGGCCCTGCGCAGCGGCAACCTGCTCAACATGGCCGACGTGGCCCGCGACCTGGACGTGCCACACTCCACCCTGCGCCGCTACATGGCCCTGCTGGAGACCACCTTCCTGCTCACCCCGTTGCGCCCTTGGGCGAACAAACGGGCCAAACGCCTGGTAAAGGCCCCGAAGATCCACCTGGCCGACAGCGGATTCGCCACGTGGCTGTGCGGGGTCAACTCGCCGAATGACCTGCTGAAAAGCCCCGTATGGGGGCATTTGCTGGAAACCTTCGTGACCGGCGAACTGCGCAAAATGGCCACGTGGTCCAAGGCCGCCGTGGAGCCCTTCCACTTCCGCATGGACACCGGGCGGGAAGTGGACCTTGTACTGGAGGATGCCCAAGGCCGCATCATCGGCATCGAGGTGAAGGCATCCGCCAGCGTGGACCACCGCGACCTGGCCGGCCTGATGGAGCTGCGCGCAGCTGCGGGGCCGAACTGGGTGCGCGGCATCGTACTGCACGCCGGCCCCGGGACCACGCCCTTCAGCCCCGACCTGCACGCCGTCCCGATTAGTGCCGTTTGGGATTGGTGAGGTTGCAGATTTCGCCATCACGTGGCGATATTTACACCACTTCGTGGCGATTTTTACGATCTGCATGCAGTGCATCCAGGGCGCACGGAAGGCATCCACCCATGCGCCCGCGCACCCCTCCGCCCCATGTTTCCAGGCCGGATTCCCGTTCCATGCACATCTTTAGCCCCATGCAGGCGCTGCGCTTGTTGCTGCTTCCCCTTGGCTGGCCGTACGCCTTGGCGCTGCGCGTGCGGCATGCGCTGTACGACAGCGGCCTGCTGAAAGCCTCCAGCGCGGCGGTGCCCACCGTATGCGTGGGCAACATCGCCCTGGGCGGCACCGGTAAAACACCGCACGTGGAGCTGGTGCTGCGCACCCTGCTGCCCGAAACCGCCATCGCCACGCTAAGCCGCGGCTATGGCCGGAAGGGAACCGGATTCCATGAGGTACAACCCGACGACGACAGCAACACCGCCGGGGACGAGCCCCTGATGCTGAAACAGAAATTCAGCGGGGTGCGCGTGTTCGTGGGCGCCGACCGGGCGTCCGCCGTGCGAAAGATCACCGGGCTGGTGCCGGAGCTGCGCGCCATTGTCCTCGATGATGCGCTCCAGCACCGCGCCTTCCGCGCCGGCCTGAACCTGGTGCTGACCACTTGGCAACGCCCCTGGTACAAGGACCATCCCCTGCCCGCAGGCAACTTGCGCGACATCCCCTTCCGCGCACGGCAGGCCGATGCGGTGATCGTGACCAAGTGCCCGCAGCTGCCAAGCACGGATGAACAATACCGCTGGCGCCGGCGGCTGAAGCTGCGCGAAAGCCAGGCCTTGTTCTTCAGCACGATGGAATATGAACCTCCGCGCTTCCCGGGAGGCCCGGCAGGCCATGTGCCCACAGGCCCGCTGGCCGCCGCCCTGCTGCTCACCGGCATCGCCGATGCGGCGCCGCTGGCGGAGCACGTTCACGGCCAGTTCGGCCGGGTAAGGCACATTGCGTTCCTGGACCATCATGCGTTCACCCCTGCGGACCTGCAGGGCGTGGCGGACGTTTTTCATAGTTTCGCCGCCGGCCCAAAAACGCTGATCACCACCGAAAAGGACGCCGCCCGCTTAGGGGCGGCCCTTGTTTCGGGCCCGCTGCAAGGGCTGCCCGTGGCGGTGATCGGCATCCGTGCCCGCATCCTCAATGAACCACACGCCTTCGAGGCCCTGATCCAATCCCATGTTGCAACGCATCCAGCGCATCGCTGAACACTTGAAAACGGCCACCGGCGGCTTCGTCCCCGAAACCGGCATCATCCTCGGCACCGGCCTCAGCGGCCTGGGGAGTGAGATCGACGTGAAACACAGCATTGCGTACAAGGACATCCCTGAATTCCCGGTGAGCACCGTGGAAGGCCATCCGGGCAAATTGCTCTTCGGCCTGCTGGGCGGAAAGCCCGTGGTGGCCATGCAGGGCCGTTTCCATTACTACGAAGGCTGGACCATGCCGGAGGTGATCCTGCCGGTGCGGGTGATGAAGCTCATCGGCATCAAGCAGCTGTTCGTGAGCAATGCCTGCGGCGGGGTGAACAAAGACTTCGACACCGGCGACCTGATGATCCTCACGGACCACATCTGCCTCTTCCCCAACCCGCTGATCGGCCCCAACATCGACTTCTTCGGCCCGCGCTTCCCGGACATGAGCGAGCCGTACGACCACGCAATGATCGAGCGCGCCAAGGCCATTGCCAAGGCAAACCACATTCCCGTACGCACCGGCACCTACGTGGGCCTTACCGGCCCCACGCTGGAAACGCCGGCGGAATACCGCTATGTGCGCATCATCGGCGGCGACGCCGTGGGCATGAGCACCGTGCCGGAGGTGATCGCCGCGCGCCAAATGGACTTGCCCTGCTTTGCCATGAGCGTGATCACCGACATGGGCGTGGAGGGACGCATTGAGAAAACCACGCACCAGATGGTGCAGGACGTGGCGCAGAAAGCTGAACCGAGCCTGACGCTGATCATGCGGGAAATGGTGGCGGGGAGCTGATGCGTGGTTGGCAGTTGGCAGTTGGCGGTTGTCAGTTTGTCAAGACCTGAATGACGTTGACCGGTTTTTGAGTTGGATCCAACTCGATTGTTTCTTCTTGTTCTTTACTTGTGATGTTGTCGTTGTTGACGTTAACGAGGGGGGCGCGGGGGGAGACT
>JAFEAI010000085.1 GCA_018266475.1 Bacteroidota bacterium | reverse complement strand
GTGTGCAGCTCCTGGGCCAGGGCCTGCAGGTCCGTTTTCCCTTGCATCTTGGCCACCAGGGCGTCACGCTTCTTTTCCTTGCGCGCCTCCATGGTGAACTTCTCGCGCACATCGTTCAGCTGGGGCACGCCCGGCTCGCGGATGCCGCGCAGGGAGCACACCACGTAGCTGTCCCCGCTGGTGAGGGGTTCGCTGCTCTTGGCATCGGCGGCGGCATGGTTCACCCAGCGCACCACTTCCTCGGCTTGCTGCAGGCCCGGCACGAAGTTCTGTTCAGGGCGCAGTTCATCCACCGGCGTGTACACCACTCCGGCCTCGGTGGCCGCCTTGTGGAAGGAGGCCGTGTCCGGGTTGGCCAAGGAGAACTCGTTGGCGGATTTCCATGCGGCCTTCATGGCCTGCACCGGAGCGATCTTCCGCTCGATGGTGAGCACCCTGCGCTCCTTGCGGGTGCGCTGGCCCAGCACCTCCACGATGTGGTAGCCGTAGCTCGTCTTGGCGATGGTGATGGCGCCCGGTTTTTCATCGAAGCTGGCCTTGGTGAACTCGGGCACCATGCGGTTCTTGTCGAACCATTCGTACACGCCGCCGGTGTTCTTGCTGCCCGGGTCGTCGGAGAACTTGGTGACCATGGCCTCGAACTTGCTGCGGTCGCGCTTCACCACCGCCAGGATGCTGTCCGCGCGGTTCTTGATCACCTTCTCCTCCTCCGGCGACTTGCCCTGGGTGGCCAGCAGGATGTGGCGCACGCGCGCCTCCGGCACGTCAGCCAGTTCGGTCACCTTCACCAGTTCCCACTTGTTGCCGTTGCGGAACGGGCCCACCACCGCGCCCGGTTCGGCATGGATGATGAGCGAATCGTTCACATGGTCGGCCGTACCTTCCTGGTAGGGGGTGGCCACGGCCGAGCGGTTGTCCGAGTAGGACATCACCAGTGCGCTGTCGGCCTTGAACGTGCCTGCGGCCTGGAAGTCGGCCTTCACGTCTTCCATTTCCTTGTGCGCGGCCTCAATGTCCTCCTGGGAAGGGGTGGCGTTGAATTGCACGAAGGCGAAGCTGCGCGATGCGGTCTGCCTGTATTTGCGGTCGTTCTTGTGGGCGTCGTAGAAGCGGCGCAAGTCCGTTTCGCTCACCGGGAACAGGCTGTCCGGCTCGGCTTCCATGCGCTGGGCGGTGAACTGGAAGGTGGCCTTGGTGTTCTGGGTCGCCCATTCATCCTTCAGTTGCGCGCTGTTCACAAAGCAGCTCTTCTTCACCAGGTCGTTGTACTTCGCCTGGATGCGTTGGGGCACGAAGGTCTGCTTCTGCATTTCGAACAGCGCCAGGTTGTTCTCCTGCACATACTTGAAGTATTGGCGCAACCGGTCCTTGCTCACCTGCCCCGTTTTGGGGTCCGTGAAATTCTGGTTGTTGCGGAAATCCGGCAGGATGTTGTTCCCGAAGCGGATGTCGTCGTACTCGTCACGGGAGATGGTGGTGCCGAAGCCGGCCTTCGCCGCTTCCTCGGTCAGGGTGTATTTCCGCAGCAGGTCGTTCCACACACCGTTGCGCACCTGCTCCTGGAGGTTGTTGTCCACGGTGGTGCCGTTTTGGCGATAGAGGTCCAATTGCTGGTCCACCAGGTTGGAGAACTGTTGCACATCGATCTCGTTGCCTGCAATGGAACCCACGCTGCGGTCGCGCCCGCCGGTGCGCTTGCCGATGAAATCGCCCACCACGAACAGCACCAGTGCGCCGCCCACCACAATGCCCAGCAACGTGCCGCGCTCGCGGATCTTTCCGATAACAGCCATCTACTTGTTCTTAAAAGGGTGGCAAATATAGGCGGGTGGGGCAATCGGGCGGAAAACCCGGTCCGGCGCGGCCAACCGGGCACCATTTCGCACCATGGGGCGGTACTGTGGCGCGGCGCCCATCCTGCCAAATTGACGGTGCGCCTCAATTGGGTACCTTCGCAGCCCTGTTTCCATGAGCAAGAAGGTGTATATCGAGAGCTACGGCTGCCAGATGAACGTCAGCGACAGCGAGGTGGTGGCAAGCATCCTGGCCAAGGAAGGCTATGTGGCGGTGGGCAGTGCCGAAGAGGCCGACCTGGTGTTGTTGAACACGTGCAGCGTGCGGGAGAAGGCGGAATACACAGTGATGCAGCGCATCAACGAAATGAACCGCCTGAAGGCCGGCAACAAGCAGCTGAAGGTGGGCATCCTGGGCTGCATGGCCGAGCGGATGAAGGAAAACCTGCTGGTGGAGAAAAAGGTGGTGGACCTGGTGGTGGGCCCCGACGCCTACCGCAGCCTGCCGCAATTGCTGGACGAAGTGGGCACCGGGCAGCGCGCGGTGAACGTGCTGCTGAGCCGCGAGGAGACCTATGGGGAGATCGTGCCCGTGCGCCTCAACAGCAACGGCGTCACCGCCTTTGTCACCATCATGCGGGGCTGCGACAACATGTGCGCCTTCTGCGTGGTGCCCTTCACGCGGGGCCGCGAACGCAGCCGCGACCCCCACAGCATCGTACAGGAATGCCTGGCACTGGTGGCCGAAGGCTACAAGGAGGTGACCCTGCTGGGGCAGAACGTGGACAGCTACAAATACACCCCGCGCGTTGGGACTGCCGCCACTACGGACCCCGCCGTTCGCGGTTCACAGGACGCACCCACCTCCGAACCACGCACTGCCAACGCTTCCACCGATTTCGCCGACCTGCTGGAAATGGTGGCCATGAGCTGCCCCTCGTTGCGCATCCGCTACAGCACCAGCCACCCCAAGGACATGACCGACAAGGTGCTGGTGGTGATGGCCAAGTACGGCAACATCTGCAAGTACATCCACCTGCCGGTGCAAAGCGGCAGCAGTGCCGTGCTGAAGAAGATGAACCGCGGCTACGACCGGGAATGGTACCTGGGCCGCATCGCGGCCATCCGCCGCTACATGCCCGATTGCGCCATCAGCACCGACATCATCGCCGGCTTCTGCGGCGAAACCGGTGAGGACCATCAGCAGACCTTGGACCTGATGGCTGAAGTAGGCTACGACATGGCCTTCATGTTCAAATACAGCGAACGGCCCAAGACCCTGGCGGCACGCAAGCTGGCGGACGACGTGCCCGAAGAAGTGAAAAGCCGCCGCCTCACGGAGATCATTGATGCGCAAAAGTTGAACTCCGCCAAGCGGATGGCCTCCTACGTGGGGCAGGTGCATGAAGTGCTGATCGAGGGCGTGAGCAAGCGCAGTGCGGAATTCATGTACGGAAGGAATACGCAGAACTCGGTGGTGATCGTGCCGCGTTTCAGTGAGCAGTTGTCAGTTGTTGGTTGTCCGGCTGCAATGAAGGGCGATGGCCGCGATGAAAGTTCCCGTGGCGGCCTGACAACCAACAACCAACAACTGACAACCCCTGAGTTACATCCCGGCGACCTCATCCAAGTCCGCATCACCAGCGCCACTGCGGGAAGCCTGCAAGGCGAACCGATCGCATGGGCACACCAACCGGAACTGCAAGCATGAACGTGCAGCCCATCAAGCAACGCTTCGGCATCATCGGCGCCTCGCCCTTGCTGGACCGTGCCATTGAAGTGGCCGCCCAAGTGGCGCCCACGGACCTTAGCGTGCTGGTGCAGGGCGAAAGCGGCAGCGGCAAGGAAGTGATGCCGCAGATCGTACATGCCTTCAGCGCCCGCAAGCACGGCCCATACATCGCGGTGAACTGCGGCGCCATTCCGGAGGGCACCATCGACAGCGAGCTCTTCGGCCACGAAAAAGGCTCCTTCACCGGGGCCCACGAAGCGCGCAAAGGCTACTTCGAGGTGGCCAATGGCGGCACCATCTTCCTGGACGAGGTGGGTGAACTGCCCCTGAGCACCCAGGTGCGCCTGCTGCGCGTGCTGGAGACCGGCGAATTCATCCGCGTGGGCAGCAGCAAGGCCCAAAAGACGAACGTGCGCGTAGTGGCCGCCACCAACGTGGACATGCTGCAGGCCGTGCAGCGCGGGCGCTTCCGCGAAGACCTTTACTACCGGCTGAACACCGTGCCCATCCACGTGCCTGCACTGCGCGAACGCCCCGAGGACATCCACCTGCTCTTCCGGTGGTTCGCCCAGGAAGCCGCCTCGCGCTACAAGGCCCCGCCGATCACCCTCACCGAAGAGGCGCGCAAGCTGCTCACCGCCTACCGCTGGCCCGGAAACGTGCGCCAGTTGCGCAACATCGTCGAACAGCTGAGCGTGATCGAAAAGGAACGCGAGATCAGTGCGGCCACCTTGGCCCACTACCTGCCCCGCGAAAGCACCGCCCTGGTGCCCGCCGGCCCGGCGGATGGTCCCCAGCAGGGCGATGCCATCAACGAACGGGAGCTCATCTTCAAGTTCCTGTTCGACATGAAGACCGACCTCAACGCGCTGAAGGAACAAGTGCGCCTGCTGAGCGGCGGCCATGTGGCGCCCCCCGCTCCCGTGGCCTCCTATCCCGACAAGGTCCTCTATCCCCTCACCGCCGAACCCGGCATGAGCATCCATCTTCCCGGCGAGGCCAACGAGGATGCCGAGCACACCGAGGTAGAGGAATCCCTCAGCCTGGAGGAAAAGGAGCGGGAGCTGATCCGGAAGGCGCTGGACAAGCACCGCGGCAAGCGCAAGAAGGCCGCGCAGGAACTCGGCATCAGCGAGCGCACCCTTTACCGCAAGATCAAGGAGTGGCACATCGACTGACCACGGCATTGGCGGGCCTCGCGCTGCTGGCCGCAGCGGGCTGCACGGTGAGCTACTCGCTCAGCGGGGGATCCGTGCCCGCCACCGCAAAAACCCTCAGCGTGGCCGGCCTCGAGGCGCGCGCACCGCTCTGCCCGCCACAATCGGCCCAATCCGTTACCGAGGCCCTGCGCGACCTGCTGCAGGCCCAAACCCCGCTGAACCTGGTGCCCCGCGACGGCGACATCGCCTACGAGGGCGCCGTGACCGGCTACGACGTGCAGCCCGTGGCCATCCAGGCCAACGAGACCGCCGCGCTCAACCGCCTCACCATCACCCTCGGCATCCGCTACACCAACAAGGCCGACAGCAAGGCCAACGCGGAATTCACCGTTTCGCGCTTCGCCGACTACCCCAGCACGCAGGACCTCAGCACCGTGGAGGCCTCACTGGTGCAGGACATCGCCAAGCAGCTTGCGCAGGATATCTTCGACCGTACTTTGGGCAATTGGTAACCCCGCACCCCCACGCCATGGACCGTGAACGCCTCACCGAGCTGCTGCAGCATCCCGCACGGGCCGGCAGCAACGACCTGGCCGGGCTGCGCGCCATGGCCGGCCGCTTCCCCTGGTTCAGCGGCGCCCGCCTGCTGCTGGCCGTGGGCGAAAACGGCAGCGGCAGCGTGCTTGCCGCTGAAGACCAAGGCAGCGCAGCCGCCCACCTGCCCTCGCGCACCGTGCTCTACGACCTCATCCGCACCGCGGAGGACAACCTTCCCGCGCAGCTGCACACGGCATGGAAGGCCGACCGCAAGGCCCCGGCCCCATCTTCGGCAACCCTCCCGGAAAACCCTGCCGCCAGCCCGGAAAAAACAGCCAATGCTGGGGATCCCGAACCCGTGCTGCATGCACCTCCCCCCGGCGGCGATCCCGGAATCCACCCTTCCCCCTCCGCAAATGAAGCCCCCCAAGCGGAAGGCGCGCAGGCGCAATGGGCCGTGGCCACCACGGTGGATGAGGTGGATGCCCCCCCTGGCGGTGAACAATTGAATACGCTGCCGCCAGCTGCGGAAACAACACCGCAAGCGGACGTGGAGCAGGCCGCACCTGCCCGGCCCGCCGGGCAGGACCAACCCGATGGCGAACGCCATTTCCTGGACAACCTCTTCGTGGAGGCCCTTGCCGCCACCAGTTACGACATTGGGCAATGGCACACTCCTCCTCCCCCGCCCCATCCGCCTGAAGCAGCCTTCCAGGGGGCTTCGGCGCATGCTGGGCAACCTGCACAGGCGCACACCGACGCCGATCTCCACAGGGAATTGCCCCCTGCACCAAAGCCTACGGCCCCCATGGCCAAAATGCGCTTCACCGATTGGCTGGAACAAAATCCCGGGCCGCAGCCCGCACCGGCAACGCAACCACCGCCCCAGGCCCCCCGCACGGCCCCGGCTGCGCCAGCCTCGCCCGTAACGGACCAGCGGGAGCTCATGGACCGGTTCATCGGGCAGGCCACCCCTGCGCCCACTGCCGCAAAAGCCGCATTTTTCAATCCGCAAAAGGCCGCCAAACGCAGCCTGCAGGATGCCGGCATGGTTAGCGAAACCCTGGCCCGGGTGCATGAAAAACAAGGCAATTTTGCCAAGGCCCGTGAAGTATATGACCGGTTGGCTGCCCTGTATCCGGAGAAAAGCGTTTACTTCGCAGCCCTTTCCAAGGCCCTTGAAGGCCGATCGAACAAGTAGAAATGGTCGCCATCTCCATCATCATCATCATTCTGGCCGTACTGCTCGGCCTGGTCGTACTGGCCCAAAACCCCAAGGGCGGCGGGCTCGCAGCCGGCTTCACCGGCGCCTCCCAGATCGGCGGCGTGCAGCGCACGGCCGATTTCATGGAAAAGGCCACCTGGACCCTTGCCGTGGCCGTAATGGCCCTCTGCCTGGTATCAGCCTCCCTGCAGAACACCACCCCTGCGGGTGACAACTTGGACGCGCCCATCGTGCTTGATGAGCACCCCAATGCGGGCAACGCCGAGCTGCCCAATCCTGCCGATTCCGCCGCCGTCACCGCGCCTGCCCAAGAGCAGCCCTAACGGCCAGCCTGTCAGGCCACACCCTGACACAAGCGGCAGCCTCCAGCTATCCGAAGTCGTTTTTGGCAGTTCCGTGCCATTGGCACGGGGATCGCTTGCGGCGTGCCCGCAACTCAATCCAATTCCAGAAAAACACATGGCGACCAAAGTGAAGCCCCTGGCCGATCGCGTGCTCGTAGAAGCCGCAGCCGCTGAGCAAACCACCAAAGGCGGGATCATCATTCCCGACACCGCGAAGGAGAAGCCCCAACGCGGCAAGATCATTGCAACCGGCAATGGCCGCATTGCTGAAGACGGCAAGGTGACGCCCCTTACCGTAAAGGTGGGCGATGAAGTGCTGTATGGCAAGTACAGCGGCACCGAGCTCAACCTCGACGGCAAGGACTACATGATCATGCGCGAAAGCGACATCTACGCCGTGCTGAACTAATTGCACCGCCGCTTTCGCTGTACCGTACGGTACCGTACAGTCGACCCAATGGGTCGACGAAACGGTCGGCAACGGGTCGACGAAGGCAGATCAAAAGAACCAGAAGCAACCAGACAACAGAATCAAATGGCAGCGAAGAACATTCAATTTGAAGTGGACGCACGCGATCGCCTGAAGCGCGGCGTGGACCAACTGGCGAACGCCGTGAAGGTGACGCTTGGCCCCAAGGGCCGCAACGTGATCATCGACAAGAAATTCGGTGCGCCCCAAGTGACCAAGGACGGCGTGACCGTGGCCAAGGAGATCGAACTGAAGGACGCCGTGGAGAACATGGGCGCCCAGATGCTGAAGGAAGTGGCGAGCAAGACCGCCGACATCGCCGGTGACGGCACCACCACGGCCACCGTGCTGGCGCAAAGCATAGTGACCAGCGGCCTGAAGAACGTGGCCGCCGGCGCCAACCCCATGGACCTCAAGCGCGGCATCGACAAGGCCGTGGTGGCCGTAGTGGCCGAGCTTAAGAAAATGAGCAAGGCCGTGGGCGACGACAACGCCAAGATCAAGCAAGTGGCCAGCATCAGCGCCAACAACGACGACACCATCGGCAGCCTCATTGCCGAGGCCATGGCCAAGGTGAAGAAGGAAGGCGTGATCACCGTGGAAGAAGCCAAAGGCACCGACACCACCGTGGAAGTGGTGGAAGGCATGCAGTTCGACCGCGGCTACATCAGCCCCTACTTCGTAACCAACGCGGAGAAGATGGAGGCCGAGCTGGAAAACGCCTACATCCTGATCTACGACAAGAAGATCAGCACCATGAAGGAGCTGCTGCCCATCCTGGAGAAGAGCGCCCAAACCGGCAAGCCCCTGCTGATCATCAGCGAGGACGTGGACGGCGAAGCGCTGGCCACCCTGGTGGTGAACAAGATCCGCGGCTCCCTGAAGGTGGCCGCCGTGAAGGCTCCCGGCTTCGGCGACCGCCGCAAGGCCATGCTGGAGGACATTGCCATCCTCACGGGCGGCACGGTGATCAGCGAGGAGCGCGGCTTCAAGCTGGAGAACGCCGACCTGAACATGCTGGGCAAGGCCGAGAAGATCAGCATTGACAAGGACAACACCACCATCGTGAACGGCGCGGGCAAGAAGGCCGACATCGCCGGCCGCGTGGCCCAGATCAAGGCCCAGGTGGAAACCACCACGAGCGACTACGACAAGGAAAAGCTGCAGGAGCGCCTGGCCAAGCTGGCCGGTGGCGTAGCCGTGCTGTACATCGGCGCAGCCACCGAGGTGGAGATGAAGGAAAAGAAGGACCGCGTGGACGACGCGCTGCACGCCACCCGCGCAGCCGTGGAGGAAGGCATCGTACCGGGCGGCGGCGTAGCCTACATCCGCGCCCAGAAGGTGCTGGACAAGATGGAAGGCGCCCATGCCGATGAAACCACCGGCATAGCCATTGTGCGCCGCGCCCTGGAAGAGCCGTTGCGCCAGATCGTGGGCAACGCAGGCCAGGAGGGCAGCATCGTGGTGCAGAAGGTGCGCGACGGCAAGGCCGACTTCGGCTTCAACGCCCGCACCGAAGAGTATGAAAACCTGCTCGCCGCAGGCGTGATCGACCCCACCAAGGTGACGCGCGTCGCCCTGGAAAACGCCGCATCCATCGCCAGCATGCTGCTCACCACCGAGTGCGTCATCAGCGAGGAGAAGGAGGAGAAGGCCCCCGCAGGCATGCCCGACATGGGCGGCATGGGCGGCATGATGTAATGCCGTGCTGCCATTCAGATCGTCCCCTTCGGGCCGACCTGAATACCGCACTGGCAACGGCCTCCACAAGCACGAACGAACGGACAGCCCCGGCCCCCTCACAGGAGGGAGCCGGGGCTTCCGCTTTTTGGTGCGGCCCCTTGGCATGGCCTGGTGTGGTGATGCCCCCGTGCATTGCGGACCCCTGCCAGTGGGCATGATCCAGAAAGGCCGGTGGCCGCACATTCTTCTCCGCCTTCACGCTCCTGCGGAAGATTGTCCAAACGGATTATGTGGATAAATAATTAGTTTCATCCATGCACCATCTGCCCTGAATTGCATCACCTTTGGATACTGAAAACCGCCTGATCAATTCACCCAGGGTACGTTCCTGGCCAACCATCAACCTCCACCGAGCATGAACCACCTAAACCCCTTATCCCTGGCGGGCATCGCCGCGCTGATCACCCTTGCCGCCCCGGCCTCCGCCCAGCCCTTGGTGCAATGGCAAAAGTCGCTTGGCGGCACGGGCAGCGACTATGTGAACGAGGTACGGCAAACCGCTGATGGCGGCTATGTGGCCGTGGGCAACACGGACTCCAACAACGGGGACGTAAGCGGCAACCATGGCGGCAGCGACGCGTGGGTGGTGAAGACAGCGGCCAATGGCACCGTCTTGTGGCAGAAGTGCCTTGGCGGCACGGGCGGCGACGTGGGGTACGGGATCCGCGAAACCTTTGACCACGGCTTTGCCATGGTGGGCTACACCGGCTCCACTGACGGTAATGTGAGCGGCAACCACGGCTACCGCGATGCCTGGGTGGTAAAACTGGACAACACGGGTGCGATCCTCTGGCAGAAATGCCTCGGCGGAAGCGGCTACGACGAAGCATACAGCATCATTCAAACCGCGGACAGCGGCTTTGTCATCTGCGGGTACACGGGATCCACCGACGGTGATGTAAGCGGCAACCACGGCACCTATGATGCCTGGGTGGTGAAGCTCAACAAGGCCGGTGCCCTGCAATGGCAGAAATGCCTGGGCGGCACCGCTTCCGATTTCGCCTATTCCGTGCGGCCCACCTCCGATGGTGGCTATGCCGTGATCGCCAACACGCAGTCCACCAACGGCGACGTCACCGGCAACCATGGCAGCAGTGACATCTGGGCATTGAAGTTGGACGCCTCCGGCACCCTCCTCTGGCAAACCTGCCTGGGCGGTACCGCTGCCGAACAGGGCTACTCCATGGAACAAACCGCCGATGGCGGCTACATCCTCGCCGGCTACACGGCATCCAACAACGGCAACGTAAGCGGCAACCACGGATCGCAGGATGCCTGGGTGGTGAAACTGAACAGCTCCGGCACCCTCCAATGGCAGAAATGCCTCGGAGGCACCGCCGCCGACCAAGGCTATTCCGTTCTACCGACGCCCGACGGTGGATACATTATGGCAGGTTATGCAAAATCCAACAACGGCGATGTGAGCGGCAACCATGGCGACAATGATGCCTGGTTGGTGAAGCTGGGCGGCACCGGCACCATTCAATGGCAGAAATGCTTCGGGGGCACCGCCGCAGACGGTGCCTTGTCGGTGCAATTGACCAGCGACGGCTGGTACATCCTGGCGGGATCGGCGGCCAGCAACAATGGCGATGTAAGCGGCAACCATGGCGGGGCCGCCGATGCATGGGTGGTGAAACTGGGATGCGCCAACCAGGTAGTGGTCAACATCACCGCCGATGCCAACCCGGCCCAGCTCAGCTGGGAGCTTCGCGATAGCGGCGGCTCGCTGCTTGCCTCCGGTGCGCCCACCGTGGCCAACACTGTGAACTCTTCCACCGTGTGCCTGAGCGCGAACCCCGGCCCGGGATGTTACACCTTCAAGCTGATGGACAGCTTCGGCGACGGCATCGCCGCTGGCGGATGGAATCTACGCACCACCGGCGGCGGCCTCATCCTGAAGGACAGCTTTAGCAGCGGCAGCGTGAGCCCCGCCAACCCGCCCGCCACGGCGGCCTACGGCAGCGTACACAGCTTCTGCCTGCCCTTGGGCTCCGCCAACATTGAAACCGCCCGCT
>JAFEAI010000084.1 GCA_018266475.1 Bacteroidota bacterium | reverse complement strand
ATTCGGTCGCCACCAGGCGACCTTTCACTTGTCCTGTTTTCCCCCCGCTACCGCGCGGCCCCAGCCGCGTGGAATCTATTCGGTCGCCACCAGGCGACCTTTCACTTGTCCTGTTTTTCCGCAGTTAGGTGACCCGATTGTGTTTGCTTGTTGAATCCAAGCATGCACAAGTCCTCGCAATGACGGGAGGGGGACTTGTTGAATGTACAAGTCCATATCATTCCCGCAAGGCCTGCTTCGTGCAGCCCTGCGGGAACAGCGAACTATTGCTCAACGCCTGCCGATTGCTTCCTTTGCGCTATGCTCATCCAAGCATAGTGATGGCGAACCGGAAACGGCACCGCACCAAGTTCCGCCTGTGGATCTACACCGGCGACGCCAAGTTCCTCGGCCCGGGCCGGGTGGAGCTGCTGGAGCGCATCCACCGCACGGGGTCCATCCAGAAGGCGGCCGAAGGGATGGAAATGTCCTACCGCCAAGCGTGGCAGATGGTGAAGGAGATCAACGAACGCGCCAAGGAACCCTTGGTGCAAAAGCACCTCGGCGGCAAGGGCGGCGGCGGGGCCGAGGTCACCGAAGCGGGCCTGCGTGCCATTGAGGAATACAACCGGCTGGAGCAGAAGGCACAGCGCTTCATCCTCGCCGAATTTGCCAAGACCGGCTTCTCCACGGCAAGCTGGCCGCACTAACGCCCTGTCCCGCCCACCTGCACCACATGCCTCCCCCTTCACCGCAAGCACTATTCACTTTCAAGCATATCGCACCGGCACCTTGCGCCCACTGACATGAACCGCCTTACCACCGCCCTTCTCCTCGCCCTTCCCGCATCCTTGTTGGCGCAACAACCGGACACGCTGCGCAGTGCCGCGCCGGACAGCGCTTCCGGCCCGGTCTTCCAGCTTGGCGTGGTGGCCGTTACCGCGGCAAGGCGCGCCACCCCGCAGGAGCGGATCACCGCTGCCACCATGCAGGCGCAGGAACGGATGGACGTGTCCCGGGCCTTGGACCTGCTTCCGGGGATCACGCTCACCGCTTCCGGCCCGCGCAACGAATCCATGGTCTCCGTGCGCGGCTTCGACCTGCGGCAAGTGCCCGTGTACATGGACGGCATCCCCGTGTACGTACCCTACGACGGCTACGTGGACCTTGGGCGCTTCACCACGTTCGACCTCTCCGCCGTGGACGTGTCCAAGGGGTTCTCATCGGTGCTGTACGGGCCCAACTCGCTGGGCGGCGCGATCAACCTGATCTCGCGCAAGCCGGAAAAGAAGTTCGAGGTGGACGGCGCCCTCGGGGCCATCGATGCCAACGGATACTTGGGCAGCATCAACCTGGGCAGCAGGCAGCGCACGTTCTACGTGCAGGGCAGCCTCTCCTTCCTGCACCGCGATTCCTGGCCGATGTCCGCCGATTTCCAGCCCATGAAGAATGAGGACGGCGGCCAACGCGGCAACTCCTTCCGCACGGACGGGAAGGTCTCCTTCAAGGCCGGCTGGACGCCCAACGCGCGGAACGAATACGTGTTGGGCTACATCAACCAACAGGGCGCCAAGGGCAGCCCGGTATATGCCGGCAGCGACACGCTGAACGCCCTGCTCAAGAAGCCGCGCTTCTGGCAATGGCCGCAGTGGAACAAGGAAACCCTCTACTTCCTGTCCAATACGCAGGTTACGGCAACAAGCAACCTGCGTGCGCGGCTTTACTACGACATCTTCACGAACGCCATCAACAGCTTTGACGATGCCACCTACAGCACGCAGAAGAAGCCGTACGCCTTCCAGAGCTTCTACAACGACTACACGTACGGCGGCGGAATTGAATACGGCACCACGGCCGTCCGCCGCAACCAGCTCAAGCTGGCCCTTCAATACAAACGCGACGTACACCGCGAGAACAACCTGGGCGAGCCCGTGCGCCGCTTCGAGGACAACACGGCCACGGTGGGCCTGGAGGACGAATATGCCGTGACGGACCGGATCACGCTCATCCCCGGCATTAGCTACAGCAACCGCGCGAACATGGAGGCCCAGGACTACAACAGCAGCACCCACGCCCTGGTTCCATTTCCACAAGCTGCGGCCAGCGGGGCGTTCAGCGGCCAGGCCGGGCTTTTCTACCGCCTTTCGGAAAAGCACAGGCTGGGCGCCTCCGTCGCGCACAAGACCCGCTTCGCCACCATCAAGGACCGCTATTCCTACCGCATGGGCACGGCCATCCCCAACCCCGGCCTGAAGCCCGAGACGGCCACCAACTACGAAGTGAACTGGCGCGGCCGGCCCGCGGACGTCCTTTCGTTGCAGGGCGCACTGTACTACAGCCGCATCACCGACGCGATCATGGGCATCAGCAATGTGGAGCCGGGCCGGTCGCAAATGCAGAACGCCGGCCAGGCCGAATTCATGGGCGCGGAGGCCGCCCTGGAATGGAAGGTGCGGAAAAACCTGCTGTGCAGCGTGAACTACACGTACATCGAACGCAACAACCTGCAGAATCCCGACCTGCATTTCACCGATGTGCCGAACACCAAGCTCTTCGGCTTCCTCAGCTACCGCCCGGTGGACCGGATCCGGATGACCGCCAGCGCCGAGCACTGCTCATCCCGCTACAGCACCAGCTATGGCACCAAGGCCGCCGCATTCACCGTGGCCAATGCCTTCGTTTCGGGCAAACTGTGGAAATACGCCAGCCTTGAGCTCGGCGTGAACAACCTGTTCGACACCAACTACAGCTTGGTGGAAGGCTGGCCCGAGGAGGGGCGCAGCTTCAACCTCATCCTCCGATTCTTCAACCACGACTGAACAT
>JAFEAI010000083.1 GCA_018266475.1 Bacteroidota bacterium | reverse complement strand
GCATTGGGGGACGGAACCCGTACAAGCACTGTTCCCGAGGTGTATGACCTGGTGCAGCACATGCACTTCACGGACCATGGGCAGCTGCTGGTGTACAGCGTGCCGGACACACGTGCCGGCATGGCCGCAGGCGGGCACGTTGAGCAAGTGGACCTGGCTACCTGGGAGCCGCTGCGTGCCCGCTTCATGACATGGACGGCAAGGCCGCCGCTGGCCGTGGCGCCCGATGGTGCCACGCTTGCGCTCAGCAGTGTACAGGGCCGCAATAAGCGCAAGCTCACGTTGTATGACCTGGCTACCGGCGACACCCGGGTGATGATCGACCTGGAGCAGAAACACCGTTACGACAAGTTGGAAGGCGAACGGCATGATGCCCGCCTCGGATACGCCTGGTTGGCGGACGGAAGGCTGCTTGTGGCGCAAGGACCCTCCATAGGATGCTACCGGCGATGAGGAGCGTGACCGGGGCCTTGGTTGCCGCATTGGCACTGGTGCTTGCCGCCCCTGCCATGGGGCAGCGCCGGGCTGAATTGAACACGCAGGCATCCGTGGATGAGCGCGTGGGCAGCACGCTTACATTGGAAAAGGCCCGTGGCAAGCTGGCGCAGCTCGCGGCGGAGCCCGACCTGCGCGGTGATTACACCTTCGACCTTACCGTGGGAGACAAAGGCCAAGTGCTGACGGTCTTTCCCGTGGGGTCCACAATTGAAAGCATACCATCAAGGAACCGGCTCAAATCCTGCCTGATGGGGCTGCGGTTTGACTTCAAGGTGCCCAAGGGCAAACGGTTCACCACACGGCAAACCCTCGTATTCCCCTGAAAGACCGATCCACAAAACAAGTTGACCCCCATGAAGCTCCACCACTCGTTGCTGTTCGCCGTAATGATCGCCTCACCGGCCCTTGCGCAGGAGGAAATGCCCACGGTATGGACCACCCGGCTGGACCACAAGATCCAATATTGCGGCACCGGTGACGGAGCTGCCATCAGTTTTGCCGCCAGTGACAAGGAGATCACGGTGTTCGACAATGAAACCGGCAAGGTGGTTTGGACCAAGGCCTACAAGGATATCGCACCCAAGCTGCGCAAGATCGATGAGCTGATCCCATTCTGGGAGAGCGGGTGCATCTTCCTCTTCGACCGGAAATTGGGCAAGGACCAGATGGCCGTGATCGACATGAAGGACGGACACAGCTTATGGACCTCCGATGTGTACCAGAACATCACCGAGGACAACGTGGCCTATGTGAAGGAGCGTGACGGGTTCGCCATCTGCAACAAAGAGGGCATGCACTTCGTGAAGGCCCGCACCGGAGAGGAGCTCTGGACCACCATCGCCTTCAAGGGTACCCTGGGCCGCTACGTCCCCACATCGGACGGCAACATCATTGCCATGAACATTTTGCCCTCGGGCCTCGCCGCGCTTTTTGCAGGCTTCAAAAGCCAGATCGCCAAGATCGACATGAGCACCGGTTCCCTGATCTGGACCTCGGAGTACGTGGGCATACCGGAGCGCAAGGTGCTCACAGGGGAATATCTCTACGCATTGGACCTTGACCAGGACCGCGTGTACCTGCGCCTCAACGGCATGCAGGTGTTTGATTACAAGACCGGCGCCAAGCTGTGGACGGCCGCCTTCGACTTTACGCCGGACCGCGTAAAGGGTGCGCCTGCCAATGCCGTGAAATGGGGCGTGTACGGCGCCGTGGCCGATCCGGTGGTGGTTGGCGAGGACATGTATGTGCTGGATTGTGCCAGCCGCAAGCAACAATACATCAAGAAGTACGACCGCAGGAGCGGCAAGTTGTTGTGGACATCGCCGGAGATCCCTGATGCCAGGGCTATTCCCAACATGTACGTGGTGAATGACCAGGTGGTCCTGCAGATCGGCGGGCAGGTGGAGACACAGGCCCGGATCAAAACCACCAACAGGGCGGCGGACGGGTCCACCACCGTAACCTACACCAACCGCATCGAATTCGAGAACGTGAAACCCTACGGCGTAAAGGCCTTCAGTACCGTGGATGGATCCATGAAATGGGAGAGCGAACGCTTCCGGAAGGGCATCACCAACCTGTTCCCTTCCGAGGGCAACCTGTACGTATGCAGCGGCAAGGCCCTCTACAGCATGGATGCAACCGGCAAGGACCGCTACGAAGTGCCCCTGGGCGATGACAACATCGGCAACGCCAACATCATCCTTCCATACAAGGACAAGGTGGCCATTGTCGGGGAGAAGGGCATCAGCACGCACGCCCTTGCCGATGGAAAACTGGTGAACAGCGGAAAGTACAAATCATCCACATTGCAACGCCAAGTGGGCAACATCGCCCTGATGCAGACCGACAAGGAGGACATCGCCGCCTTCAACCTGGAAAATTGCAAGTACCTCGCCTATGACGCGAGACGGGATGCCATCAACACGCTAACCAATGACGGCCAGTACGTGTATGTCTACGAGAAGAAGGACGTGACCAAGGTGAGGACGCATTGATCGGCGCCGGCAGCCATCGCGTTCGTTGGGGGGCCGTTCCGTGAAACCGGGGCGGCCCTTTCTCTGATGATTGTCACATTGTGGCGGTCTTTCGCGTATAACTTGGCCTCGCCATGCGCTGCCGTACCTGGTTCCCCCGCAAGCTCCGGATCTTGGCCGGATTGATCATGCTGGTGCTCCTTTCCGTCGGCTTTACTTCGGCCACCACCCCCGTAAAGGGGCCCCACAGCCGCTTGGGCCTCAAGCTCAGCCGCGACCTGATCCAAGGCTTGCCGGTGCAGTTCGGCAAGTACTTCGTCACCGCCGGGCGCTGCGCCGGCTGCCACGGGCACGATTCGCTGGGCGTGGCCATGGTGGCCGCCGAGGGCGTGGACGTGAACGTGGCCGATGATTGGCGCAGCACCATGATGGCCAACAGCGCCCGCGACCCGTTTTTCCTGGCCAAGGTGGAGCATGAGGGCCTGGTGAACCCCGGCTTCAGGGAGCAGATGGAGCACAACTGCATGAAATGCCATGCGCCACTGGCCGTGTTCGAGCAGCAGATGCTCGGCAGGCCCCCCTTCACCATGGCGCAGTTCGATACCAGCGTAATGGCCCATGACGGCGTTTCCTGCTTGGCCTGCCACATGCAGAACCCGCAGGCCGCAGGGCACCTGTTCTCCGGCAACCTCCAGTATGACAGTGCCCGCGTGTGGGGGCCGTACACCCAGGAGCAGATCAACCCCGCGATCATGCAGTACTTCGTGGGCTACACGCCCGACCAGGGCCAGCACATCCTTTCGGGCAGCGTGTGCGCGGGCTGCCACACCGCCATCAACCAAAGCCAGGACCTGCAGGGCAATCCCACGGGCACTGCCTTTTATGAGCAGACCATGTGGCAGGAGTTCGAGAACTCGGTGTACTTCGGCACGGAGCAGAACTGCCGCAGCTGCCACATGCCGCGGATACAGGATTCGGTGGTGCTCGCCTCGGAATACATCTTCCTGCCGGGCCAATCGCCTTTCGGGGAGCACCACCTTGCCGGCGGCGGCAGCTTCATGCTCAAGCTGATGAAGGACCGCATCGGCGAGCTCGGCATCCCGGCCACGCCCGTGCAGTTCGACAGCACCATCGCCCGCACCGCCCGCACGCTGAGGGCGTCCGTGCAAATGGACCTGCACGTGGCCGACCGCACCGGCGACACGCTCTTCGTGGAGGTGGGCTTAGTGAACATCACCGGCCACAAGTTCCCCGGCGGATTCCCCAACCGCCGCGCATTCCTGCAGGTGGTGGCGCTCACCCCCGCCGGCGACACCCTCTTCCGCAGCGGCACCTGGGATGCCGGCAACGAGGTGCATGGCCACGATGCGGACTATGAGCCGCACCACAATGTGATCACCGGCGGCGACCAGGTGCAGATCTATGAACTGGTGATGGGCGACGTGGACCACAACGTGACCACCACCCTGCTGCGCGCGGTGCATAAGCTGAAGGACAACAGGCTGCCGCCCATCGGCTTCAGCACCACGCACTTCAGCTACGACACCGTGGCCATTGCCGGGGCGGCGCTTGCCGATGCGGATTTCAACCATGGCACGGACGGCGCCGAAGGCAACGGCGGCGACATCGTACACTACCACATCCCCCTGGGCGGCTATGCGGGCCCGGTGCAGGTGAAGGCCAAGGTTTACTACCAGCAGGTGCCGCCGCGCTGGAACCAGGAGATGTTCGGCCACCACGGCCCGCGCATCGATGCCTTCCGGGAGATGTACCAGGCTGCGGACGGCACGCCGGACCTGGCCGCCGCGGATTCCATGCTGGTGGCCACAACCGGCGTGCGGCAGCCCGTGCCAATGCCCTTGCGGGCCTTCCCCAACCCCACGGCCGACGGGCTGCTCACGGTGCATGCGCCGCAGGCCACCACCATCACGGCTTACGATGCGCAAGGGCGGCAGGTGCCGCTGGAGGCCAAGCGCCAAGGCGGCCAATGGACCTGCCGGCTGCCGGAGCAGCCCGGCACCTACCACTTGGCCGTGGCCGGCCCGCAGGGCGTG
>JAFEAI010000082.1 GCA_018266475.1 Bacteroidota bacterium | reverse complement strand
GTCCGGAACTCGTTCAGCGGTATCCCGCAGGGAGTTTTGTAAACAAAGCATCAGAAGAAACTCCCGATGTCCATCGACTTGTGCGGAATGCCAATGATATCAATATGATCTCCGCTGATCAAGTAGAACACAACATGCGATCCTTGGGGAAAACTGAAATAGCCCTCTTGGACCTCAGGTCGATGCCGGCCCAGCTTGGCATTCTTCGCCAGCCAATGAAAGCAGGCATCCAGTTCACCGAGGTACTTATCCCGCTGCTTCCTGCCCCAAACCTGTTCCGTATACCTGCCGATGGCCACAAGGTCCGCTTTGGCGCGCTTGGTGATGCGGAATTTCCGCACGAGCTCAGGCATCCAGTTCGTTCAATAACCCGCCCAACGAGTATCCGTCATCGAACTGGTCATTCTTGGACTGCTCAGCGCCTTGCGCCAAATGCGCCCGAAGTTCCACCAGTTTGCGGTCCCGCTCCTCCATGTAGCGAAGCGCTTCGCGGAGCACCTCACCGATGGATTTGTATTTCCCGGTGGCCAGCTTGCTCTGGAGGAATTGCTCCCAATGCTTGCCCAAGTTGAGGTCGGCGGTTGACATGCGCGCAATTGTGGAATGGAGCAAAGGCTATCTCTGCATTTGGCACAATCCCAAAAGTAGTCCAAACGTACTGAGCAAGTTCTCCGGTCAATCGGTCGATCAGACGATCGCCTCCAAATGTTGCCTCTGCTGCTTCCTCGTGTTGCCCACGTGGGCTTGAATTGACGCGATGGATGCGGAAGCGCGTCCATCGCATGCAACCAGCTCCCTCAGCGATCTCCCGAAGGGGACCCTGAAGATTCCATGATCGCGTTCACGGCTTGCTTCAACCGCTCTTCCTCTTCACCACTGATCACCGCGTACGGCTTTTTCAATCGCTCCAAGGTTTTCCTGTACACCTCGAACAAGCGGTCGCGGTCGTGCGGGTTTTCACGCTGCGGATCGTACACCCATGGGATGTCCGGCATACACAACAGCCACAGGTCATACGCGCGATCTTCCGTTTGTTTGAAGATCCAGGGATCGCTTCTTCCATACTTTTCTTCGCCCCAGATGCGGATGGTGATCAGGTCGGTGTCGCAGATCAACAGGCCCGGCGTTCCCGGTTGTTCCGCTTCCCGTTCATCCTCGGTGCGTACCTGCAATTCCGCAATGCGGAGCAGGTCGGTTTCCCCATACGGGCGGCCGAGGCGATCCAGGTACGGCCGCGCCATTTCCGGCACCCAGGACACGCCGTAGTGTTCCGCCAGTGCTTGCGACAAGGTGGACTTGCCGCTGCACTCCGGACCGGTGATGACGATCTTCCGCATGCGGCAAAGTAACTTCGCCAGGCAGCGCGAAGGCCACCCTTTGCGTCTTGCATCCCGGAGAAACACCCATGCATAATGAAACGCTTCCTTGGATTTATCTGGTCCTGCGCCATTGCGATGGGTCTGGTGGCTTTCCCCGGCCCAGGGAAGGCACCCGCACCATCTGTGCCTCCCCCTAATTATGACTGGCTTCCGCTCGATGGTGCTCCGAACGGGCCGGTGCGGGTGCTGCTCACTGATGCATCCTCATTTCTGTGCTTCGCCGGTGGTTTCAGCGAGGCGCTGGGCATGGCCGTGCAGAACGTGGCCTTCCCTGGGATCAGCCCCGGTAGCGGCATTACCGGCACCATCACTTGCGGGGTGCTCATGGGCAACGGGGACATCTACCTGGGCGGATCAGGCCTCAACGGGATCAACGACCTGGCGCATTGGGACGGCAGCCAATGGACGTACATGACGGTGTTCCAAGGCAAGTCCCCGCAGATCACCGCGCTGTGCGTACACCAAGGCGTGCTGTATGCTGCCGGCATTACATCCGGCTTCGTCGGCAACGATTATTCCGTGCAGGCCCTTGCCGGGGGAACCTGGCACCAGGTGGGCGACAAGTTCAACAACACGGTGAAGGCGCTTGGGTCCTTCGGCAACAAGTTGGTGGCCGGCGGGGATTTTACCGCCACCATAGGCCTTGTCATTGTGGAAACCGCGCATGTGGCGGTGCTGGAAAGTGCGGGATGGTTTCCGCTTGGCAATGGGCTGGACGGTGCCGTAAACGCATTTGCAACCGATCTTTTCGGTACGCTGTATGCCGGCGGGACCATGTACGAAGACGGCGTGCCGCGCTTCGGCCTGGCGCGCATCAGCGCGGGCAGCGCGGACTGGGAGCCGCTCATGCCGAGCCTCCCCGGCTACATCGACGCCTCACCCGGGCCCGTGGAAATACGGGCGCTGCTTGTGGATTATTCGAACAAGGTGTATGTAGGCGGCTCCTTCCACATCACCCATGGAACCATGGAGGGCCGGCACCTCGCCTATTTCACGGGCACCGCAGATGATTTCATCCCTGCCGGGCTTTTCAACGGGCCTGTGAATGCCTTGGTCACGAACTATGGCATCAGCGACGCATTCGGCCTGATAGCCGGTGGCGAATTCACCATGCAGGAAGGCGACGATGTACCCTACTTGGCCTGGGCCATGGGGATCATCACGAGCGTACGCGGCAATTCAAGGGAAGTCGGCCTTCGGCTCCATCCCAATCCCGCCAACGACCGCTTGAGCGTTGAATGGGATCAAAATGCCGCGGTGCCCGGCAGGCTCAGCGTTGTGGATGCCCAAGGCAGGACCGTCCTTTCACAGGGTACAACAGGCGGTTCAGGCATCATCGACGTTTCGTCGTTGGCACCGGGAAGTTATCGGTTGCTGTTTAGCACAGGGAGCCACCGGCAGGTGCTGCCCTTCATCAAGCGGTGAGCGCGGCATCCGCGCGCATCTGTTTCCGCCATTTCACCAGGCCCACCACGGAGAGCACCAGATACATCACGTTCAGCGCCGCATAGCCCATGTAGCCGATGCGCCAGTTGAGGTACACGGATACGCTGTCCGCCACAATAAAGTAGGCCCAGTTGCTGATGTATTTGCGCGCCATCATCCAGGTGGCGATGAAGCTGAACACCGTAACAAAGGCATCCAGGTGCGGGAAGTTGCCGTTGAGGAATTTGCCCAATAAGACTGCTGCACCGTACGCCAGCACAAGGCCTGCCGGAATGATCACGGCATGAAATGCCAAGGACTGCGTGCGGATGCGGTCGTCTTCCCTTCGGCCCCAGCTCCACCAGCCATACACGGCCATCACCACGTAATAGCCGTTGAGCACGCTCATGGCCCAGGTGTGCGCCAATGCATAAAGCCCCACGCCGATGCAACCAGCCACGAAACCGAGCATCCAGCCGATGCGCTTCTCCCACGCGATGCACAGGGTGAACGCCACATTGAACACCACGGCGGTCCATTCAAGGCCAAGCAGGACTTCCTCTTGAGCGGCCATGAAGTTCAACTACAAGGCAAGGAATGTTCCTGAAGTGAATGGAGGGCACCGCTTCATGGCCATGCCCTACACCTTCCTGCGCAGCACGAAATTCTGCCCGAGATACACCTTGCGCACCTGCTCGTCCGCAGCGAGTTCCTCCGCCGTGCCCTGCTTGAGGATCTTGCCCTCGAAGAGCAAGTAGGCCCGGTCGGTGATGCTGAGCGTTTCCTGCACGTTGTGGTCGGTGATCAGCACGCCGATGTTGCGTTCCTTGAGGTGGGACACGATGCCTTGGATGTCTTCCACCGCAATGGGGTCCACACCGGCGAAGGGTTCGTCCAACAGGATGAACTTGGGCTCCGTGGCCAATGACCGCGCGATCTCCGTGCGCCTGCGTTCACCGCCGCTGAGCACATCGCCCATGTTCCTGCGCACATGCTGCAGGCTGAACTCGTCCAGCAGGCTCTCCAGCTTGCGGTGCTGCTCGGCCTTGGTGAGCTTGGTCATTTCCAAGATCGCCCGGATGTTGTCCTCCACGCTGAGCTTGCGGAACACGCTGGCCTCCTGCGGCAGGTAGCCAATACCGAGCTGCGCACGCTTGTACATGGGCATGCCGGTGATCTCCGTGTTGTCCAGGTACACGCGGCCCTCGTTGGGCTTCACCAGGCCGGTGATCATGTAGAAGCTGGTGGTCTTGCCCGCACCGTTGGGGCCCAGCAGCCCCACGATCTCGCCCTGGTGTACCTCCACGCTAACGCCGGCCACCACGGTGCGGCGCTTGTAGCGTTTTACGATGTGGTCGGCGCGCAGGATCATTCAGAAGGTAACGGCGATCTTCAAACGTAAGGCGAAGAGGTTGGTGCCGGGGTGGTCGTTGTAGCGCAGGCGCCATACGCCGTCCACGCGCAGGAGCTTCAGGATGTTCTCCACCCCGGCGGCCACTTCCACGAAAGGCCCCTGGTCAAGGCTGTACATGCCCGGCAGCAGCAGCATTTCCTTTTCGGTGCGCGCCATGTCCAGCGCGCCGGCCACCGCTTTTCCGGTGACCACCTCGCGCCATTTCAGGCGGCGCATCAGGGGGATGCGGTTGAGGAAGAGGCCCTCGAAATGGTGCTCCACGAACAGCTGCACATAGCGGTCGCTGATGAACTCGAAGTAGTTCATGGTGTTGAACGCAAGGTCGTCGTAGTAGAAGGTCTCATTGCCGCTGTGCAGAAAGAGCAATGGATAGGGCAGGCCGCCCCACTCCTGCCCGGCCTCCGCATTGATGCGGGTCCAGCCCAAGGCGCCCAGCTGCAGGCGCTGGTACACGTGGGCCACCATCTTTTGGTATCCGTATTCGCTTTGGGCCAGCTTGGGCAGGCCGGTGGCGAGGTGCAATTCAAGGGTGGGGTATTTGGTGCCCAGGCTGATCCGGGTAAAGTCGCCGCTGGCGTATTTTTCCTTGTAGGCGAAGCGCGTGTTCAGCGCCACTTCGGCCGTTTGTATGGAATTGATGTTCACCGGCGGCTCCCCTCCTGGCGCGGGGCGCAGGTATTCCAGCGACCCCAGCGGGAACAGGGTGCGGTAGCGCAGCATCAGCGTGTTGTCGAAACCGGTGAACCATTCGCGGCGGTAGCTGGCCTTGGTTTCCTCCACCAGGGTGAGCTTGGTATTGGGCGTGCGCCTGAAAATGCTGCTGAGGATGTTGTCCTGGCGGAATGCGTTCACGCTTTCGCCCAGCTGCTCCACATCCTGCTTGTAGCCCAGCTCCACGATCTGGCGCGACCTGCGGCTGACGAAGGTCCTTCCGCCCAGGCCGAACTTGAAGCGCCCGTCCAGCGTACCGTAGGCGCCGTAGGCACTAAGCTCGCTGCGCCTGCTGAAGTTGGAGCTGGTGCGCCCGCCGAGCCGGAAGCGGCTTCCTTCCACGGGATTGAAGCTGTACGTGGTGAAGTACGGGCCAATGTCGATCTTGCCCTTGGTGTAGTACCCCGTCGTGATGGCCGTTACCACGTCCACGTAAGTGCGGAAGCGGGGAATGGTCTTCATGGTGTCCACCATGTGGTAGATGGAGAGCTCCTGCTTGGTAAGGTTTTCCTTGCGGTTGCGGTCCCAGTAGTCGGCACCTAGGCTCAGCGGGTCGATCTCCTCCACCACCTGGTCGGCGCCGCCATAGAACTTGTCCGGCAGCGGTTCGTTGATCACGAAGTCGTGGTAGATGGCCGTGCGCCGCCCATAGAGGCCCTGTATCGGGTATTTGGCATTCTTGCGCTGGCCCTGCACAATGTTCAGGTCCACCAGCAGCTGGTCCTTGGTGAGCATCCATACTTCCGGCTGCACCTGCGTGTACTCCTGCCTTACCAGAAGGCCGTCCACGAAGTTGAGGTTGGCGCCCTTGGCGATGGAGGCTTCAATGCGCTTCACGGCGTAGCTGGTGTCGGCCACCCACATATTGCCGGTGAAGGCCAGCTCCTGCACGCGCTTGGGCTTGAAGGAGATGTTGTAGCACCAGTTTCCGCCCACCCAGTTGCTGTCCAGCAGGTAGTAGTCGTAGAAGGTGCGCCCGCCATCGGCAATGGGGCTTACGAAGTTCTTGCCGAAGATGACCAGGAAGTTGCGGTAGATGTTCACGTTCTGGTACATGTCCCCCATGAAGCTGGAGATGTTCGTGTTCTCGATGCCGCTCACCTTGGACCCGTGGATCACCTCGCGCTTTACCCGCGGCTGCTGCCTGTAGTACACGTCGCTCACCGTCTCGGTCATGAAGATGGGCAGGAAGGGCTTACCGCCCGCGGTGTCCACATTGTCGAAGATGAAGGCGAAGTCCTTGAAGATCTTCTTCTGCTCAAAGTCCTTGGTGATGTTGTTGAGGTCGAACTCCACCTTGTTGTAGGCCTCGTACTGGTAGTACTTCAACTTTTCGCGGTCGTTGGCGGGTTTGTTGGCCACCACGCGGCGCAGGATGGGGAAGGCGGCGTTTTCGGTATGCTTCACCACCACGTCGGCCAATTGCTCGGTGGCGGGCTTCAGGGCAATGTCGATGCGCTGCACCTGGTCGCGCTTCACCTTGGCGGTAAAGGGCACATAGCCCATGCTGACCACGCGGATGCTGTCCGTGGCATAGTAGGTGTCCAGCACGTAGTTGCCGTCCAGGTCGGTGTTGGCGGACACGCGGCTGTCGATGAAGCCGACGTTGACGAACGGGAGCGTTTCGCCGGTGGATGCGTCGGTCACGGTGCCGGTGATGCGGGTGGTCTGCGCCACGGCGGGCGCCGCCAGCGCCCAGGCGGTGATGGCGGCCATGCAGCCGCGCAGCAAGGAGGAGCGCGGCCCGCCGCTCATGCCCCGGCCGGATTTGCCGCGCGCCGCACCTTGGCCTTGGCCGTGCGGGCGGCCAGGAAGATGCTGCCCTCGTAGAGCGCGATCAACGGGATGGAGACGATGATCTGGCTGGTGACGTCCGGGGGGGTGATGATGGCGGCGATGATGAGGATCACCACGTAGGCATGGCGGCGGTAGGTGCGCAGGAAGCCCGGCCCCACGATGCCCGTGTGCGCCAGGAAGTACACCACCATGGGCAGCTCGAAGGCCACGCCGGTCCACAGCGTCAAGGAGGTCATGGTGCCAATGTAGCTGTTGAGGTCCACCAGGTTGGGCACGCTGTCGCTCACCGTGTAGGTGCCCAGGAACTGGATGCTCATGGGGGCCAGCACATAGTAGCCGAAGACCACTCCGCACAGAAAGAGCACGCTGGCGTACACCACCACGCCGCTCACGGCCTTGCGCTCGGTGGCCTTCAGGCCGGGCGCCACAAAGCGCCACGCCTCCCACAGCAGGTAGGGGAAAGCGAGGATCAAGCCTGCGACGAAGGACACGGTGAGGTGTACCATGAACTGGCCGCCCATGCTGGTGTTCATCAGCGTGAAGCCGGTGCTTTCCATGCAGAAGGAGCGGTCCAGCCCGAAGCGGACGGCCAGGTGGCAGAAGATGCGGTAGGTGAGGAAGTCGGGCCGTTGCGGGGCCAGGATGATGCGGTCGAACACCACGTCCTTGAACACGAATGCCAGCACGGTGCCCGCCACCACGGCCACTGCGGACCGCATCAAGGTCCACCGCAGCGCCTCCAAATGGTCCAGGAAGGTGAGTTCCTTTTGGGGTTCCGTCATCTACCCATCAGCCCAGGGAGGCCGCGCCAAAGATAGAAGGCCGTGCAGGCCGGGGCTTGCGCGGCCCCCCAATTTTCAACGGGCGTGCGGGATAGCGGGCCGCTGCCCGCAGCTTTCCCAAGAAGTCCGAATGTTGGCATTGCCGTTTGGCCGGATCGCCCTACTTTTAAGCGATCAATTCTCCCGGCCTTGCGGCCGTTCCAATCCATTATGACGAACGTTGACATCTCTCCCAAGGAAGCCCTTGAGCAGTTCTTCGGTTTCACCGCCTTCAAAGGCGATCAGGAAGCCATTGTGCAAAGTGTCCTCGATGGCAAGGACACCTTCGTGATCATGCCCACCGGCGGCGGCAAGAGCCTTTGCTACCAGCTGCCCGCGCTGATGAGCGAAGGCACGGCCATCGTGGTAAGCCCGCTGATCGCCCTGATGAAGAACCAGGTGGACCTGCTGCGCAGCTTCGGCGGCGACAACGGCGTGGCCCACTTCCTCAACAGCTCCCTCACCCGCGCCCAGGCGCAGCAAGTGCGCGAGGACATCCTGGCGGGCACCACCAAGCTGCTCTACGTGGCCCCCGAATCCCTTACCAAGAAGGAGAACGTGGAGTTCCTCTCCGAGATCAAGATCAGCTTCTTCGCCATCGACGAGGCCCACTGCATCAGTGAATGGGGCCATGATTTCCGCCCCGAGTACCGCCGCCTGCGCACCATCTTCAACGAGATCAAGCGGGTGCCCATGATCGCCCTTACGGCCACCGCCACCGAAAAGGTGCAGGAGGACATCCTGAAGAACCTGGACACGCCCGATGCCAACGTGTTCAAGGATTCCTTTAACCGCCCCAACCTGTACTACGAGGTGCGGCCCAAGAAGGACGTCACCCGCGAGATCATCCGCTATGTGAAGCAGAACCCCGGCCGCAGCGGGATCATCTACTGCCTTAGCCGCAAAAAGGTGGAGGAGATCGCCGAGACCCTGCAGGTGAACGGCATCAAGGCCCTGCCCTACCACGCCGGCATGGACGCCGCGCAGCGCGCCAGCCACCAGGACCGCTTCCTGATGGAGGACGTGGACGTGATCGTGGCCACCATCGCCTTCGGCATGGGCATCGACAAGCCCGATGTGCGCTTCGTGATCCACCACGACATCCCCAAGAGCCTGGAGAGCTACTACCAGGAAACCGGACGCGCCGGACGCGACGGCGGCGAGGGTAAATGCGTCACCTTCTACAGCTACAAGGACATTGAGAAGCTGGAAAAATTCCTGCAAGGCAAGCCCGTTGCGGAACAGGAGATCGGAAAGCAACTGCTGGCCGACACGGTGAGCTATGCCGAAACCGGCATGTGCCGCCGCAAGTACCTGCTCCACTATTTCGGCGAGCAACTGCCGGGAGACAACTGCAATGCCTGCGACAATTGCCTCAACCCGAAGGAGTACTTCGAAGCCAAGGACGACCTGCTCTTAGTGCTGGATGCCGTGAAGGAAAGCAAGCAGCGGCACCGCGCACGCTTCATCTGCGACCTGCTTACCGGCACCGAGACCAGCGAGATCAAAAACTACAAGGGCGACAAGCTCAAGTGCTACGGCTCGGGCAGCGACCACAACGAGCAGCACTGGATGGCCGTGATCCGGCAAGCCAATGTGGCCGGCCTTCTGCACAAGGACATCGAGAGCTACGGCAACCTGAGCCTCACCGAGGAGGCCAGGAACTTCCAGAAAAAACCGGTGCCCATCACCTTTACCAAAGAGCGCGACCGCGTGGAGGACGACAGCCCGGATGATGACATCGTCACCGGCGGAAAGGGTGGCGGCGCGGCCGATGAGCGCCTGATGAGCATGCTGACGGACCTGCGGCACGCGGAGGCCAAGAAACACAAACTGGCCCCCTATGTGATCTTCCAGGAATCCTCCCTGGAGGAAATGACCATCCGCTACCCGGTCACCATCGAGGAGCTTACGCAGATCAGCGGTGTGGGTGCCGGAAAGGCCCAGAAGTTCGGCAAGCCGTTCGTGGACCTGATCGCCGACTACGTGGAAGAGCATGAGATCGAACGCCCCGATGAATCGGTGGTGGTGCGCTCCGTGGTGAAGAAGAGCAGCAACAAGGTACACATCATCCAGAACATCGACAAGCGCCTCTCGCTGGAATCCATCGCCAAGTCAAAAAACCTGACCCTGGACGCCTTGATGGAGGAGATGGAGACCATTGTGAGCAGCGGCACGCGCCTGGACATCAACTACTACCTGGAGGACAAGCTGGACGAGGACGCCCAGGAGGAGATCATGGACTACTTCCGCGATGCCGACACCGATGACCTGGTGGATGCCTACAAGGAATTTGACGGTGCCTACAGCGAGGAGGAACTCCGCCTGATGCGCCTGAAGTTCATGAGCGAGGTGGCGAACTGATCCAATCCGGCCAGAACAGGACGTTGCACATGGGTTCACGAATTGCCATGGTCATTGGGCTCACGGCCCTCTTCATTGGTTGGTTGCTCTACCGGCTTCTGGTAAAACGCGACTTGAACAAGCACAAGGGCACACTTGCCGTGGGCGGACTGTTCATCGGCATTTGGGGCCTGTTGTGCTGGTGGCTTTGGGCTTGAGTTGCTGCATGCGCCCCTGATGCGCCTGAAGTTCATGGGCGAGGTGGCGAACTGAGCGTGAGTGCAAATGGCAGTAGGCAGTTGGCAGTTGGCAGTTGTTAGTTGTTAGTGGTGGAAACGCCTAGCAACTGACAACTGACCACTAACAACTGCGCCCCAGCTCCCTCAACGCTCCCCACGCCATCACCCCGGCACCTATGGCCATACCCTCCTCGGCTATGTTGAAGGCCGGCGTGTGCAGCCCGGGTGCGGGGCCTTTCTTCGGGTTGCCTGTGCCCAAGCGGAAAAAGCAGCCAGCCATCACCTGCGTGTAGAAGGCGAAATCCTCGCTGCCCATGCGGCGCGGCATGTCCACCACCTGCCCCGGGCCGAGGAATTCTTCCGCCGCCCTGCGCATGCGTACCGTCAGCGGCCCGTCATTCACCAGCACGGGATAGCCGCGCCGCACTTCAAATTCACATGCCGCGCCATGTGCCGTGCAGATCTCCCCTGCCCTGCGCGGCAACCATTGATGCAGCTCCGCGCGCAGGCTCTCATCGAATGTGCGCAGCGTTCCCGCGATCTTCACTTCGTCCGGCACCACGTTGGTGGCCCCGTCCGCAAGCACACGGCCAAACCCCAGCACCACCTGCCGGTCCTTGCGCCAGGCCTCAAACTCCTCCTTCAGGGTAAGCAGCAGCCGCGCAGCAACCATGATCGGGTCCACCAATTTTTCCGGCTGCGCGGCATGCCCCCCCTTTCCCTTTACCGTCAAGTAGAGCTCATCGCTGCTGGCCATGAACGGGCCCGCATGGAAGCCCACCTTGCCCACTTCCAGCTCCGGCGTTACGTGCTGCCCGATGATGGCGTCCGGCGCGGGATCGCGCAACGCCCCTTCCTTCAGCACCAGCGAGGCCCCGCCGGGGATCTTCTCCTCGCCCGGCTGGAACAGCAGCAGCACCGTGCCGTCCCATTCCTGCCGCAGGGCATGCAGCACCCGCCCTGCGGCCAGCACCATCGCCGTGTGCGCATCATGGCCGCAGGCGTGCATCACACCGGGGTTCTGCGACCGATAGGGCAGGCCTTCCGCCTCCTGGACCGGTAGCGCGTCGATGTCCGCGCGCAGGCATACCGTGCGGCCCGGCCTGGCGCCTTTCACCACTCCGATAACGCCGGTGCCCGCAATGCCCGTGCGCACCCCAATGCCCCATTCCCGCAGGCGTTCGGCGATGTAGCGCCCGGTCTCCTGCTCCTGGAAGCTCAGCTCCGGCCTTGCGTGCAGGTGCCGCCGGATGGCCACGGCGTCCATGTGCCCGGCCTGCACCAATGCCTTCACGCGTTGCGCGGTGATACGGCCCTCCATGGCTCAAATATCCAGGCTGAGCGAAAACTGGAAAATGCCCTTCTGGATCACGCCGTCCTCCACGCCCCATGCCCAGTCGCCGCGCATGAAGTAGCCCAGCAGGCGCGCACGCAGGCCGAAGCCGTAGCCCCAAATGATCGGCTCGCGCTGGTTGCGGATGGTGATGGTGAGCGGGTTGCGCTGGATCACCTGGCGGTTGAAGAAGTTGTCCTCCGCATACGGGTCGTTGCCGGTCCATGCCGTGCCCGCATCGCCAAAGGCCACCACTTGGAAATTTTGCAGGAAGTCGCTCTGCAAGGGCCGGTCCAGCAGGTAGCGGAACAACGGCAGGCGCAGCTCGGAGTTGAACACGGCGAAGGCATTGCCGTTGCGGGCATTGTAATAGAAGCCGCGCATGGGCACCGCCAGGCTTTGGTAGAAGTAGTTCTGCGCCTGGTCGATCGGGGTGCTGTTGTCGGTCTTGGCGAACAACCAGTTGTCCACCCCGCCCAGGAAGAAGGCCACCTTGCGGCTGCCCATGGATGCCGATCCCGCCAGGCGGTTTACCCAGGTGAGCTCCCGGTGAAGGGGCAGCGCATTGCGCACGTCCAGGCCCACCACCTGCATGTCCGTACGCGCTCCGTCAGGCTGCTGGTAGTATTCCCCGAATACCTTCAGCTTCCAGCCGTTGTACAGGTTGAGCCCGCGGGGGCGGCTGCTGTCGAACACATACTCCAGCTTGGCGCTCACCGTGTTGTCGCTGGTGTTGGGCTTGGCAAGGGAGAACTGGTCGATGCTTTGGGTGACGTACCTGTCGTGCCGGTACGTTACGGACCCGCGCAAGGCGGTCAGTTCATTGAAGGGGTATGACAGCCTGTAGGTGGCCGAATGGGTGAGCAGCTTCACCACGCCCAGGTTGCTCAGCCCCTGGGTGGCCTGCCGCTGGAAGGTGATCTCCTTGTCCAGCCTGCGCTTGAGGTTGCTGAACTGCAGCATGTACGTGTTGTTGTTCAGGTCCAGCGCCAGGCGGAAGCCGCCGGTGATCTTGTAGTCCTCGAAAAGATCGCTGATGCCCATGCGCATCAGGCCGCTGAGGCCGGGGTTTAGCGCGCCCGGGCCGATGAAGGGCTGGTAGAAATCGGAGGAGTAGCTGTTGTCCAGTTGGGTGAGCACTTCATCCGTGGCAAAGTTCACGTGGTAGATGCGCTGCTCGGGGAAGGTGAGCGTGGTGACCTGGGTGGTGTCCACGGGCACTTCGGTCAGGCCGACCACGGGCACCTCCTCCTGTCCCGCAGTGCTGGCGGGTTTTCCGGGAGGCGGTGCTGCTTCATCGCTGAAGCGGTAGTTGCGGATATCCACCACGTTGGCGCCCGTGTCCGGCGGCATGGGCACATCCACCTTCACCACGGTGCTCATGTCGTCCGTTACCGATCCGGTGGCCGCGGTCTTGTGCCCTGCGGGTTCCCTGCCCTCCCGCTCCGGGGCCGCTGCACCGCCTGCGGCAGCGCTTCCGGTGAAGAAGTGGTACTTGCCGTCGCGGAAAACCAGTTCCGACAGGACGCCGCGCCGGGCCAGCACATCCTGCTCCAGGATGCTGCGCCTGTAATCAGTAACGCGCTCCGCCACCGTGAAGAACCGGTAGTGGATGGTGGTGTCCACGGCGCTCACGGCGCTGTCGTAGTGCGCCACCCAGCGGTCCCACAGGCCGCTGCCGTTGCCAAGCCAGGTGTACCGGACGCTGTCGTTCATCATGGGCTGGCGCTCATCCGCGGCCGGCGTGTTGGTAAGGCGCTTGAGCACGTTGCTGCGCCGGGCCAGGTCCAGGATGAAAATGTCCTTGGAATTATTGGTCCACGCCGGGTCCGTATTGGCGCGCAGGGTGTCATCGGTGCGGTTGCTGCTGAAGATGATGGAACGGCCGCCGTCGGCAAAGGCGGGGTCCAGGTCGTCCCATTGGTCGTTGGTGAGCTGCTCCTGGCGGTTGCCGATCACGTAGTACAGGTACAGGTCCGTGCGGCCCTCGCGCACCCCGCTGAAGATCATGTTGCGCCCGTCGGCACTGTAGTTCATGCTGAGCACCTTCTCCAGCTGGAACACTGGCTTGCGCACCGTCTTGCGGTCATCCATGGTGTAGGTGTTCAGCAGCAGTTCGCCCTTGCGCTCGGTGGTCCACGCAAGCGCACTGCCTGTGGGGTGCCATGCCAGCACGGGCCAGCTGGTGTCCACGATGCGGTCGATCTTCTTTTCGCCCTTGGCGATCTTCCTTGCCTTCCGGGTGCCAAGGTCGTACAGCCAGATCTTGTACTGGCCCATCTCATTGCTCACCCACACGGCCTTGGTGCCGTCGGGGCTCAGCTTGAACTGCGAATAGGTGCGCGTTTTTTTCGTCTTCACCTTCAGCTCGGGCAGGTCCACGGCCTGCCGCAGGCGGTCCTGCTCGGCATAGCGCGTGCGCAGGTGGCTGAAGCATTCCTCCATCAGCGTTTTCATGGGCACGCCGAGCACATAGAGGAACCCGCTGTCGGGGTTTCGGCTCACGCGGGTCATGTAGAGGATGTTGGGCACCACCGCCGGGCCGTACACATCGGCCACATAGTTCCACAAGGCTTGCCCGGCCAGCTCGGCGTCGCGCCCTTCCAGGCGGTTGAACTTGGCGTAGCGCCCGCTGAGCACGCCGTCCCTCACCCTGCTTTCCGCCGCAGCGTCCCAAGGCCCGGTCACATAGCCCACCAGGCCCTTGGAGAACCATGCGGGAATGTTCATGGTGGCACTGTTGCGCAGCACCTCGCGCCAGTTGCCGCCATAGAGCAACTGGTCAAGGATCACCTGGGCCACCCCGGAGCGCACCTGGCGGTCCAGCAGCGCACGGTCGCCTTCGTTGTACACGAACACCTTGGTGCCCACTATCCTGGTCACCCCGCCGATGTTGTACAGCTCATCGTCGGCAAGTCCGATGTTGCTCTGCCGGAAATCGCCCTGGGTGTTGTACACCACGAACTGCAGGCGCTCATCTACGGTGTGGTCGAAGAATTTCTCAAGGTCCCGCTTGTTGCGCAGCGCGCTGATCGACACGTAGCGCGCCACATCGCGCCCTTCCTTGTAGAAGAAGGTCTCTATCTCCGGGAAGCGGTAGCTCTGCCACAGGAACTCCTTGTACTGCACGCGGTTTTTCCCGAAGCGCTGCTGGCTGCCGTTGTAGAACTGCGCGGCGCCCCGCCCGGCAAGCAGCACGGGCAGCAGCGTCAGCAGAAGGCGGGCCAGGCGGTTCACGGGGTATCGGGGGTATTTTTGCGGAAGTTGCGAAGTTCACGCTTTTTCCGCTGGCATGCACATCAAAAAATTCACTTTCAATCCGTTCCAGGAAAACACCTATGTGCTGCACGCGGGCGGTGAAGGTATTCTCGTGGACCCCGGATGCAGCGATGAAACCGAGCAACGGCGCCTGGAAAGCTGGCTGGATGCGAACGGCGTGCTGCCCGTGCGCGTGCTGCTGACGCATGCCCATGTGGACCATGTGATGGGCTGCGCCTGGGCAAAGGAACGCTTCGGCCTGGCCCCTGAGCTGCACCGGCTGGACCTGCCTTTGCTGGAGCAGGCCGCAACCACGGCCGCCCTGTTCGGCCTGCGCTGCGAACAGCCGCCAGCCCCGGCCCGCTTCATCGAGGAGGGCGAGGTGATCACCCTGGGCGATGAGCACTTGGACGTGCTCTTCGTGCCGGGCCATTCACCGGGCCACATCGCCTTCTTCAACCCCAAGCAACGCTTCATCCTCAGCGGTGATGTGCTCTTCCAGCGCAGCATCGGCCGCACCGACCTGCCCGGCGGCGACATGGGCACCCTGCTGCGGAGCATCAGCGAAACGCTTTATCCGCTGGGCGATGACATTGTGGTGTACAGCGGGCACGGCCCTGAAACCACCATCGGCGAGGAGCGGCGGGCAAATCCGTTTGTAAGGGGGTGATCAGGGGCGCGCCCCTGATCACCCCCGCCTCCTACTTCCGCTCATAGGTGGGGTTCACCACCTTGCTCTTCTCAAAGGCGTTCTGCTTTACCGGCACGCATGCAAAGCCCTTGGGGTAGCGCAGGAAGAGGAAGCGCACACTGAGGATCAGCGGGCGGTAGGTGCTGCTGAACCACTGCAGCTTGCCGATGTTGCCCGCATCGGCGGGCTGCACGCTGAAGATGGGCGTTTCGATGGCCGGAATGACCAATAGCTGCTGGGTGAGCTTGAAGCCGTACCCGAGCTTGAAGTGGACCTGCCCGGTGAACTCCGGCGGAAATGCCCACCGGTTAAGCGCGGTGAAATCGGCGGTGTAGTCGTGCGCGGTGCCGAAGCGCCAATCCACGTTGGCCCCCAGGCTGAGCTGGATGAACTGGTAGTCGCGCACCTGGAAGAGCTTGTTGGCGTTCACGTGCGCGGTGAGGTGCTTGTCGTTGAATCCGCCATCGCCCGCCAACCGGGCGATGCTGTCGCCCTTTGCCAAGGTGCCGGTGAAGGCCTCGGCCCCGCGGAGCTGCTTGTAGGCCAGGCCGAAATCCCAGTAGTCCAGGATCACGGGATCGCGGGTGGCATGGAACCAGCCCGCCTCAAGGTACAGGCCGAACTTGCCCTTGGGGTTGAACAGGGCGGTGTATGTGGTATCGGCATGCTGGAAGACCGTTTCTTCCTTGTCCTTGAAGCGGGGAAGTGTGTATGTGATGCCCGGTGCGAAGTAGAAGCCGCCGCGCCGCATCTTGCCGTCGGTGGGGAAGATCTCCGGGCGTTTGCGGCCATAGACGCCCTGGGCGCAGAGGGCACCGGCGAAGAGCAAGGCGAAGAGCAGGGTGAGGGCGCGGTTCATCGGATCAAAGGAAAGCCGGAGTTCTTCCTGCAACGGAGGAACCCGGGGCGAAGTGTGAACGGGCGGATGTGGGTGGCGGAGCTGGAGGGTGCCTGTGCATGTACCGGGAGAAATTGTGCTGATGCCCTGCGGGAGGAGACTTGGGAGGATGGTCAAGGGATCGGAGGGGTTGATGTGCGGGTATCCGGGGAAGTACCCGTGCAGGCGGTGGGTGGCATGCGGAGGCCTCGGCAATGCTGTTTTGCTGGTAAACTTGCTTTTAGGCTACCTTTACAACATGAAAATGACCTTCGACCTACCGGCCGGAATTGCCAGGCAGTTAAAGGTCCGCGCTGCGGAAGATGGCCTTAAACTGAAGGACCTGATCACCGAGGCCTGCCGTGCATTGCTTGAAAAGCCCCGCAAGGCGGGGAAGACAGTGGCACCAAAAAGGTTCCCGACCTTTTTCCATGGCGGACAGCCTGCCAAGCCCGGTACGGAGTTGATGCCGGAAAAGGTGGACGAGATCCTTTGGGGCCGATGAACCTGCATTATCTGCCGGACATCAACTTTTGGCTGGCGCTCAACGTCCCTTCACATGCGCATCATGCGCGTGTAATGGAGTGGGCCGGCAACGACACGGCATTCACGCTGTATTTCTGCCGCTACACCCAGCAAGGGCTCCTGCGCCTTTCCACCACGGCCGCGGTCACCTCCATTTACGGCGAAAAGCCGCTGACCAACCGGACGGCCTTGAAACGCATGGGGGAATTGCTGGATGATCCCCGCGTCCATTTTGCTCCGGAACCTGCGGACCTCTACACGCAGTGGTCCGCTCTCGCGGAAGTGTCAACTTCCTCCCCGAAGCTATGGATGGATGCCTACCTCGCCGCTTTTGCCATGGCCGGTGGTTTCCGCTTGATCACCATCGATAAAGGGTTCAAGCAGTTCAAGGGGTTGAACGCGTTGGTGCTGTAACCGTTGATCCGCAAAGCCGCCGTTGCGCCGCAGGGCCTTGGGCGGGTGATCAGCCCTTCATCTTCCCCGGGCCCTGGCGGCTATCGAAGATGTCGGTGACATGGACCACCTCTCCATCCACGTAGTAGATCCCCTTGAAATGGCCAACGACAATGCGCCGATGGCCTTTGCCCAAGTAGGCCAAATCGGCTTCAACCTGCCCTCCAAAGGGGAATTCAAGAAGCAATTCAATGTTCTCCCAGGTGCGGGAAACGATCCTGTCGATCACACGTTCACTCTAGTGAAGATGCAGGAAGGCAATCGCTTGGTCAAGGCTTTCCCATGCCGGTTCCGTCAGCTCAACCCTCATGGCCTGCCGGCCTTCGTGCTTTGGTCATTGCGCCTTCGCTTCAAGGAGCCCGCCAACTTCGCTTTTGCCTCCTCCAAGGTCATCGTTCTTCCCTCCGCGATGGCCTTTTCGCTCAGTACCGCGGCATGCACGAGCCGTCGCTTGGCCCTTTCAGCCTTCGTTTCCTCGTCCAAGAGGTATTCAATGGAGCGCAAGATGCCTTGGTCGGTCTCCTGGTCCAACTTCTTCTTCAACTTGGCGATCAACGCGGCAGTGGTCATGATAGCAGTGGCCCTTGCCCAAAGATAGTGACTTCAATGCACCTCCATGGCCCTACTTTGATATCTGCCCCAACAACTCCAATGCTTTCAGATTCAATCCGTGCGGCATGGAAGGCCACTCTCCCATTTCTCCTTGATGCCCGGCATGGCCAGCAGGCCCCCTACGTGGGGAAGAAGAAGCAAGGGTGGTGGTCAGCGCTTCATCTTTTTCGGGTCTTGGCGGCTATCGAAGATGTCGGTGACATGGATGATGGCCCTGCCAACACGATAGACGACCTTGATGTGGCCAACGATTGCCCGTCGATACCTTCTCTTCGGATCATCGATCCCGTCTTCAAAAGCACCCCATCCCGGATGGTCTTCCAAGTAGACCAATGCTGCTTTCACATGCGCAACCACTTTGCGGGCCTCGTTCGCGGTCATGTACCCGCGATAGGAGGAAATCGTTTTAAGGAACCGCTTCTGTGCCGTAGCACTGACCCGCACTTTCACATGCCGGCGGCGTTGGTTCCATGCAACTTCGCCAGCTTTGGTTTCCGCGATGCGGCAATTTTGCGCTGCCTACCTGAATAGGTCTCTTCGACGTACGTGTGCATGGACAAGCTCAACTCCTCTATGCTCATTGTACGCCCGGCCTTTATGTCTCTTTCAGACGCTTGCACAACCTCGTTCAACGTGCGCCGAGTGGCCTCTGCCCTCGTCTCTGCCGTCAGTGTCGCGTGTACCTTCTCGAGCCTCTTCGCATTGGTCTCCCGATCAACAAGGGCCTTGATCTTTTTCTTGAGTGCGGCAGTGGTCATGGCAGCAGTTGCAATCCCCCAAAGATAGTGGCTTCAATGCCCTCCCGAGAACCTTTCGAATATAAGGCGCCCCATGGACCTTGAACAGCTACTGCTTAACTCTTCCCGCCAATTCAGCCATGAACTTCCGAACCTTCCGGGCTTGGTCATCCCATGTGAAGTGGTCGGTCAGCAAATAACCGACCACAACGCCTTCCTTCTTGATCTGATAGCCCTGATAGGCGTTCATTCCAGGAAATTTCAAGGTTTCGCATGGTGCGATGGAAACACGGTCATATCCGATCGACACCTGTGTCAATGATCTTGCCATTAGGTTTCTGACATTGAGGATCAACCTGCTATTGGCATCATCCAGTTCCGCACAGACCACATAGCGGATGTTCCTGAACCCGATCAAAGCCAAGTTCACGACCAACGCCAAAGCCAAAGCCAACAGCAACAGGTCTTTCCCTCCATTTGAGAAGATCATCTCAAACTTGCCCTTGTTGTTTCCACGTCCGGAGATACTGAAAAAAAAGGCCGCAGCAGGCACACCAACACCGACAAGCGTGGTGGTCATCAGGTGTTCCAGTATTGTGTACGGCAAAAAACTTCGCGTAGCGTACGTAGATCGAATCAGCATGAAGGTTGTCAGGTCAAATCTTCCCCAGCAGCTCCAGTGCCTTCTTCTCCACCTCTTCACTCTCCCACTTTTCCCCGATGCCGGGCATGGCCAGCACCTGCTCCATCACGCGATCATGCCGTTGGCCTTCGCGCAGCGCGTCCACGTAGGGGATGCTGGTGAACTTCACCAGGCTGTACAGGGGCATCCATTGGTCGGGGTGCTTGGCCTGCAGGTGGCCTTCGATCTTCTTGCGGAGCAGGAAGCGCGGGTCGGCCACCAGGTCGCGCATTTCGGTGTAGTTGCGCACGCTGAGGTCGGCAATGGCATGGCCGTTGGCCACGCGCTGCTCATTGTAGGCGTGAAGCACCGCGCCCCAATTGTCGTCGCCGTGCGCGTCGAGCATCTTGCAGAGCACGTGGCAATCCTCGTAGCCGGCGTTCATGCCTTCACCATAGAAGGGCACCACGGCATGGGCGGCATCGCCCAGCAGTGCGGCGGTGCTGCCATGGACCCACGGACTGCAACGCACCATCACCAGCATGCCTTCGGGGTTGCGCATGTACTGCGCGGTCATGTCCGGGATGATGGCGTAGGCATCGGGGAAGTGCTGCTTCAGGAAGGCATCGGCCTGCGCTTCGGTGCGCACCTTGTCGAAGCCGGCATCGGGCGCTTCGGGCAGGGCCTTGTGCGGCATGAAGAGCGTGCCTGTGAAGCTGCCGTTGCCGTTGGCTAAGCCCATGAGCATGTAGTACCGGCGCGGCCAGATGTGCAGGCATTGCGGGTCCATCAGCGAGCTGCCCTCCGGGCCTGCGGGGAAGGCGATCTCCTTGTAGTCGTGCTCCAGGTACTCCTGCTGGTAGTTCATGCGGCCGAACTGCATCTTCAGGCGCACCGCGCTGAAAGCCCCGTCGCAGCCAAGGATCACGTCGGCGGGCACCGGCTTGGCCGCTTCCCCCTTCCGGGTGAAGATGCCTGCGGCCTTGTCTAAGTCCACGTCCACGCAGCGGTAGCCGAAGTGCAGCGTAACGCCGGGCACCTTTTCGGCTTCGTCCAGCAGCAGGTTGTTCAATCGCCCCCGGCTCACGGACCAGTTGGCCTTGTTGTCGATGCTGTATGGCTGGCGGCCGGTCTTGCCTGCGGGGTCGTGCGTCATCCGCGCGAACACCGGCACGGTGATGCCGCGCACCGCCTCTTCCAGCCCGGCCACGCGCAGGGCTTCCCACCCGCGGTGGCTTACCACCAGGTTGATGGAGCGTCCCTCCCAGGCCTTGGTGGTGCGCGGGTCTTCACGCCGTTCATACACGGCCACCTTATGGCCCCGCTTGGCCAGCAGCACGGCAAGCAGGCTGCCTACCAGCCCTCCGCCTACGATGGTGATGTTTTTCATGTTGGTGATTGGTGGCTGGTGATTGGTGATTGGTGATTAGTGATTAGTGATTGGTGATTAGTGATTGGTGATTAGTAGCAACAACTAACAACTGCGAACCACGCCTTACGAACCAATCCCCAAGCACTCCTTCAGCACTTGGCCAAACCGGAACACATCCTCAAAGCTGTTGTACATGGGCACCGGTGCCATGCGGATCACATTGGGTTCCCGCCAATCCACGGAGACGGCGCGCTCGGTGAGGCGGTTGTAAACGGTTTTCCCCTTGCCCGGCACCACCATGGACAGCTGGCAGCCGCGCTGATCGGGGTCACTTGGCGTGATGATCTGCAGGCCGGCCAGGTGCTTGTCGTTGATCCCGTTGATGATGGCCTCCATGTAGCCGGTAAGCTGGATGCTCTTGGCGCGCAGCCGCTCCATGCCGGCCTGCACGAACTGCGCCAGCGCAATGCCATGGACCACCATGTTGAGCACCGGCGCATTGCTCACCTGCCACCCTTCCGCCGTAGGGGTGGGCTTGAACTCGGGGCCCATTTGGAAGCGCGTCTTCTTATCGTGCCCCCACCAGCCTGCGAAGCGGGGCAGGTCGGCCTTCAGGTGCCGCTCATGGATGAAGGCGCCGCCCACGCTGCCGGGGCCGCTGTTGAGGTACTTGTAGGTACACCAGCAGGCGAAATCCACCTCCCAGTCATGCAGGCGCAGGGGCATGTTGCCGGCGGCATGGGCCAGGTCGAAGCCCGCTACCGCGCCCACGGCGTGGGCCTTGGCGGTGATGGCTTCCATGTGGAAGGCCTGCCCGGTGTAGTAGTTCACGCCGCCGAACAGCACCAGGGCCAGCTCATCGCCGAGCTCCCCGATCTTCGCCAGGATGTCCTCCGTGCGCAGCGTTTGTTCGCCTTCGCGTGGCTGCATCTCCACCATGCACGCCTTGGGGTCCAGCCCATGGAAGGCGATCTGCGAGGCCATGGCGTACACGTCGCTGGGAAAGGGGCGGTGCTCGGTGAGGATCTTCACGCGCTTGCCCTTGGTGCGATAAAAGCTGACCAGGAGGAAATGCAGGTTGCTGGTGAGCTGGTTCATCAGCACCACTTCCTCCAGCCGTGCGCCCACGATAGAAGCTTCGCCTGCGGTAAACCGTTCATGGTAGCTGAACCAGGGGTGCCGTGCATGGAAGTGGCCTTCCACCCCGAAGCGCGCCCAATCCTCCATTTCGCGCTCCACGGCGGCACCGGCATCGCGGGGCTGCAGGCCGAGGGAGTTGCCGGTGAAGTAGATAATGGGCGTTTGCTTCACCGTGGGTATAAGGAACTGTTCGCGGAAGCCGTTCAAGGGGTCCTGCGCATCCCATTGGCGCGCAGATTCAAGGGTGTTTGCGGGAAGGATCATGTGGGCTGCGAAGGTAGCCGCGCCAGGGAAGGCATGCACCGCCATGCCGGGGGCAGGGCTTGCCGCTTAGCCCAACCACACGCCCAGGCCGCCGCAGAGCGGAACGGCGATCATCACGCCGTCCACCAGGATGGCATAGTAGAACGGATCGCGCACGGGCCGGGCAGCCACGGTGAGCACCAGGGCAAAGAGGTAGCCGGGGAGGATGGTCCACGAGGCTGCAACGTAGCCCAGGCCGCGCAAAAAAATGACATCGAAGGCCGCCGAGCACACCAGCAGGATGAAGGCGATGGCCTTGGCGCCGCGGATGCCGAAGACGATGGGCACGGTGCGCAGGGAACGTTCGTCGGTGGGCGCGTCGCGGATGTCGAACAGGATGGCCAAGGCCAGGATCAGCGGGATGCGCATGCAGGTGAGGCCGATGATGGAAGCGGCGGACTGCTCCACGGGGTCCAGGTGCATGGGCACCGCCACTGCGGCCACCGACCAGATCACCGCGATGAGCATGGCCTTCAGGAAAGGCACCTCGCGCAGGCCGATGCCGCGGCCCTTGATGGTAAACGGCGTGACATAGAAGAAGGTCACCAGGACGGCAGGCACCAGCACCCGCCAAATATGCGGCCACAACGGCCACATCAGCACAAAGGCGGCAGCCCCCGCCAGGCCCACAAGCATGTACATGGTGCGCTGGTTCCGCTTGTACCACTTCAGGTTCAGGTATTCGCCCACGTCCTTGGCCCGCACCCGTGCCAGGCGCGTAACCCCGTACGCGGTGAACCCGCCGAGGAAGGCGGCCAGTGCATAGCGCCGGGCCAGGGCGCCCTCGTGCAGGAAAAGGGAGGTCCACCAGCTCTGCGCGGCCAAGGCCAGGGCCACCCATACGTGCCCGTAGATCAGCCAGCGCAGCACCGGGTTGCGTACCTCCTCGCCCATGGCGCTACCGGTTGCGCGCCGGATCGATCACCAACTGGTTCACCGCCAGGCCCACCGCCACGCCGATGGCCGTGGAGAGCAGGCTCTTCACCACCCGCTTGGGGCGGCCCACAGCACTGTAGCCCGTGGCATAGATGGGATCGCCCTCCATGTTGGGGTCGGTGATGGAGCCTCGCGTGACGTACACCCGCGGCAAGGCCATCGCGCCCGCATACACCGGGGGGATCAGCAGCGCGTTCACCTCCAGGTCCAGCGCCATGGTGAGGCCCGCGCCCAGCGCAAAGCCGCCCAGCACGGGCCCCCACGGCTTGTAGCCCTTGCGCGCATCGCGCTCCCCCTCGATGAACCAGCGCATCTGCGGCACCGTGTAGTCGTTGCCGAAAATGGTGTCCATGAAGTACCACACCTTCTCGCGGCCCGTGCTGTCGGTAACGCTGAACACCCCGCTGGTGGGCTCGGACCGTTCCCGCATGTGCTTCCCGCCCGGCACCAGGTAGCGGATCTCCAGACTGCTCTGCCCCACCACCTTGCCGTCCAGCACCTGCCCGTTCATCAGGTTGATCTTGTCCTGGGCATGGGCACCGCCCCAAAAGACGCTAAGGATCACTAACAGCAGCACGCGCATGGGGGCGAAGTTCGCGAAGAATGATTGACCGTACTGAAAAAACACCCTTGCACAACAAACCCCTCCAGAACGGTGACCCGAACCGAAGGGGCTTGTTGGCCAAGGGCACAGGGCGGCCGCTCACTTCACCTTCACGGCCCGCTTCACCACCACCGCACCATCCAGCATGTAGGTGCAGAAGTAGGTGCCGCTGGCCAGCTCGGTGGTGTTCCATTGGTAGGTGTACGCGCCTGGCTCCGCCTGCTCCTCGCGCAACATGCCCATGGGCTTGCCGTCGCTATTGCTTATGGAAAGGCTCACCTTGCCGGCCTGCGGCACGTAGTACTCCAGCGTGGTAAGGTCCGCCACCGGGTTGGGAATGATGAGCAGGCGCTGCTCCTTCACTTCGCCGGTGGCCGGTGCGGCCTTCAATCCGCCATTGCCGCCGGGGGCCATGCCGGGGTTGGCGGCGCAGCAGGCGGCAAGCTGGGCTTGCATTTGGGTGATAGTGGCCTGTTGTTGCTGAAATGCACCGATCAGATAGGGCACCAGCCCCGCATAGTTCACCGCCTTGTATTGCACCGCAGGCGATAGCTCCATGCCGGCGGTGTCCATTACGGCCTCCACCCGTGTATCCCTCACCAAGGCCGGAAGCACTGCCGCCACCTCTTGCGCCAACAGGCCCGCCTGAGTGCCGCCCGGGAAGTGCATCTGGGGATAGGCCTCCACCAGGTAATCATAGCGGTGCGGATGCAATTGCATGATCACGGACATGGGGTCCTCCAGTGGCTGCACGTTGGTCTTGAACTGTGCGTCGCTCGCCACGAACGTGCCGTTCACAAAATAACCCGTGCCGGTCGTGTTCAAGTCTCCGTTGAAATATCCCGCCCAGTTGGTAGTGCCGTTCAGCGCCGCGCCGTATACCCCGTAATTGGTCGTTCCCCCGTTTGCTTCGCCATAGACGCCGTACGCCTTGGCAACGTTTCCACCTTGGTTAAGGCCCATGAAGAATCCGCCATAGAAATTCTGGATCGACCCCGTGGTGGCCCTGGCTTCACCATGCACTCCTTGGCTATACCGCAGATACAGGTTCTTGTTGGTGCTGCTTCTCCCGAACATCCCGTAAGAATCCGCAAGAACACCCGATGAGGACGAACCCACATTGTACAGGTTCGCCGACATTGAGATGGCAAACAGCAGGTCCGTTCCGCCTTGCATGGGTTGCACGGTGCTGCCAATGCCAGTGCGCCAGCCCCCGGAATTGGTTCGCAGGTCCATGAACAACCCGCCGTTTACCGAGGTATCCGCCTCTGTGTGGAATATGTCCACCTTGTACATTGGATAGCTGTTGCCGATCCCAAGCCTCCATTTGGCATCCGGGCAGCTTCCATTGGAGCCTGCCGCGCGCCAAGCAGTGGCCACACGTTTGCCGGATAACAACTCCCACTCGCATCCAGCGCCTCCGATCGGCGGCAAATGCCTCCACTTCACCACGCCCGTGTTGTCCACTACCATGTACTGGTCCAAGGTGTTCGCTTCCGCGTCAGTAGGCAATTGCCGGATGCGTACTCTGCCCGTGCGCACATCCAGCCGTT